>NZ_JBQKME010000008.1:0-114223 GCF_052115865.1 Fundicoccus sp. Sow4_H7
CGAATAAATCTTTCCAATTCTTCCCACGTATGTTTACTATTTGAACGCATAAAAACTCCCCCAAAAGTAGTTTTACTTTTTCAGCGTCTACTTTAGGGGGAGCATATCAATTTAGTTACTTGGTCTTTTTTTGTTGCGTAAACTCACATCGTGCTTCATACAGGTGACTTTGTTGAGGTGGCTGAAGTTGAAGATGAGTGGGTTGACATTATGGAGCAATCACGCGAATCATTCTTACAAGTAGCTTTAACAGTTGCGCCAGGTAATCATGATGAGTATGCTTTATTTTATGGTGATTCTCAGCTTGAAACGAAATTTAAAGAGCACATTAATGTTCCTGCAGAAAAAGACATGACCATGTTATCTCAGCAACATACCCATTACTATTTGTTCTATCTGATGAAAACTTCTCAAATGGTGTATTAGAAGAAGTAGAAACAACAGAAGTTGATGGTGTAACGTATTACAATAATCCAGAAGGAACAGTATTCTTATTACCAAATACAGGTGGTACGAAGGGATATGATGATATTTATAGTAAAGGTTTAGATCATGTTCTTAATGTACGTCCACGCTTAGACTGGATGACTGAAGAAGATGCTGAATACTACAACAACTTATTTGCGTTTAGGAACCAACCACAACAATCTGAAAGTATCGGAACATCTCATTCAAACAACCGTGACTCAGCGATTCAAAACTTTGCTGTTTATACAATCGAAGGAAAAGAATTACAAGTAGAGTTGTATCAAATTCAAGGTGAATTATTAGAAGGCGAAGAAAGAACGGTTGAATTAGTTTATAGCTTTGGTATTACTAAAGACTCTGAATAATTAAATCGTAAATAGCCCTCTGTCAACTGGCAGAGGGCTTTAATTATTTTATTTAAACAGTCCAGGCTAGTTTATTTAAGAAATCGACTACTGAAGCCTGAAATTCTTTGTATTCTTTACTAATGGTAATCACATGAGTGCTTTCTGGAAAGGATTCAAATGTTACATCGGCATTCACTAAAGCGTTTTTTAAATCAACCATCGATTGTGGGTCGATTAATTCATCTTTTTGGGATTGGGCAATATAAAAGGGAATGGTTATCTTGTCTAAATTGTTTCGCGTAACTTGATTGAACGCTTCGATTTCTTCCAATTGCACAAGCACTTCCGATTTAACAGTTTCCATTTCATCAGCAATCGTTTGTGGATCTAAACCATTTTTTTCTTTTTGCAGTTCAGCCGTTTTTAAAAAATATCTGTGCACACGACTGCCTTCATTATTATGGTCCGTTATATTAGAGTTGAAAACACCTGCGCCAACAGTGGTTATTTGGTCTATCGCAGCTCGAGTAGCAAAAGCACCACCTAAAGATAGGCCTAAAATAGCGACTTCAGGATAGCCTTCCTCATGTAAGAATTCCACTGCTTTTTTTACATCTTCATACCATTGTTCAGGGTTAGACGCGAGAATATTTTCCATACGATTCGTACCATGTCCGGTTAAATTAAAGCTGTATACGGTATAATTTTCTTTTTGAATGGCACGTGCTGTACGACGGATATCCGCAATACTACCTGTATACGCATGAAGAAGTAGGACAGCACGTGAGCTTTCTTTAAAATATAATTCTGAATCTGACATATGAACGTCCTTTCAATATAAATAAATAACTATATATAAACAGTTTAACATAAATGGGGCATAAAAATTGAACCGCATTGCTGTGGGAAGACAAAAAGGCGGTTCAATGTGATATTTATTTAAAGGATACTTTTTCACCTGCTTTTAAGATTTGGCAATCGATATCGGAATTGATTTGATCCTTAAAGTTTTGTGGATTTTGTTGGATAGGTGGGAAAGTATTGTAATGGATAGGTACCACGATCGATGGTTTGACGAATTCGTTGGCCGCATATGAAGCATCATCGACGCCCATTGTATAATGGTCTCCAATTGGAATGAATAATACATCAATGGGACCATTGCGGTCTGCGATTAATTTCATATCGCCAAATAACCAAGTATCTCCTGTGTGATAGATTGTTTTATCCGCGATTTTTAGTATGAGCCCGGTTGCCACTCCCATATAATGGACTTGGCCTTCTTCTTCGTAACTCGAGCTATGATGGGCTTGAACGAATTTTACGCTTCCGAATGAATAGTCTCCGCTTCCTCCCATGGTGTTAATTCCTTTTTCGGATAGAAAATTAGCCACTTCAAAGGGGGCAATAACCGTAGCATGATTACGTTTAGCAATTGAAACAGTATCGCCTAGGTGGTCGTTGTGGCCGTGGGTCAGTAAAATAAAATCTACTTCAATCTCATCGGCCTTTAAATCGCTCAGGTCATTGCCAGTAATAAAAGGGTCGATGATCGTACGGATGCCGTCATGTTCAATTAAAACACACGACTGACCATGAAAGCTAATCTTCATAGGGATGCTCCTTAATATTTATTTTAGTGCATTAACGATAGCTTCATTAAATGCAGGTAAGTCTTCTGGTGTTCGACTTGAAATAAGTCCGGATGGGTCAATGACGACTGCTTCGTCAAAGAAATTAGCACCAGCATTTTTAACATCAACAGCAACTTGTTTAACGGCGGTGACATTGCGACCATTTAACACTCCGGCATTAACCAGTAATTGTGGGCCGTGGCATATTGAAAAAATTGGTTTTTGGTGTAGAGCGAAGTGACGAGTAAAGTCTAAAAAGCGGTCGTCTTTACGTAATTGGTCTGGTGAAAAACCACCAGGGATAAGCAATGCGTCAAAATCGGCTGGATCAACTTCATCGATTCCTTTGTCGATTGTAACAGTTGCTTCACCTTTTTTACCTTCAACGCTTTCTCCTGCTGTAAAACCGATGGTTGTTACTTCGTGACCGGCCTCAACTAATGCTTCTTTAGGAGAAGTGAATTCTACATCTTCAAATAATTTTGTAATAACAGTTGCGACTTTTGCCATATAAAAAACCTCCAGTTTTTTTGGTTATAATTAGTATAGTTAAAATATTTTTATGAGGCAAAGAAAATGCTTACTAGGATGCCTGTAGTCTATAAATAAAGTTTAATAACAATATTATTATTTTTATATAAAAGGCTTGACAAAAATAAAATTTGTATTTTTTTTATAGTCTGCTATACTGTTAACACACACAATATATAGTGGGTAAAAGTTATGAAAACCCTATATATTGTAGATAAAGCTTTGTTATAAGCGTTTTAAGAGGAAGGTTAATATGGAACTAAAAACAAAGAAAACCATTGAGTGGAATAAAGACCAGTTAAATGAAGCAATCAAAAGCTTTTCGCAAGTTCATCCGATTGAAGAGGATATGCAAATCACACATAGTGGCATATCACGCTTAGTTATGTTGGATCGTTATGCGTTTAAAGATACCACCAAAGGAACGTTACAAGTTGGAGATTTAGTTGTATTAACGGTTAAAGATGATCCTCAGTACCCAGCTCGCGGTGTGGGAATTGTTCAAGCTCTTGATGACAACCAAGTTCAAATTTGGGTTGAAGAAGCTTATAGAGCATCATTAGAAAATCCAGAAGAACTCGAAACAGGTTTAGTTGTCCGTGATATTGAAACAATTGATAAGCCATTAGAAGTCTATTATGAGCAAATCGCTAAACGTAATGCCACAGGTTTATCTGAAATTGAAGCGACAGAAGATAAGCAAGCAGAGTCTTTTGATGCCTTTTATCGCGAACTTTCTGAAACGAATTTTGTTCCCGCAGGTCGTGTTTTGTATGGAGCTGGGTCTAATACCGATGTGACGTATTTTAACTGTTATGTAATGCCGATGATTCCTGACTCAAGAGGTGGTATATCTGATCACCGTAAAGAAGTGATGGAAATTATGAGCCGGGGTGGTGGTGTTGGAACAAACGGATCAACATTAAGACCGCGTAATACACTGGCACGAGGTGTTAATGGTAAGTCATCCGGTTCTGTTTCTTGGTTGAATGACTTAGCTCAGTTAACACACTTAGTTGAGCAAGGTGGCTCACGTCGTGGAGCTCAAATGATTATGTTAGCTGATTGGCATCCAGATATCATTGAGTTTATTATTTCGAAAATGCAAAACCCGCGTATTTTGCGTTTCTTAATTGAGCAAACAGATGATGAACAAATTATTCGCTTAGCAAAAGAGAAGTTGAAATTTACAGCTCTTTCAATGTCAGAAATTAATATGTATGAAAATATTGTTCGCTACAAGTCAATTCCTGGATACGGTGGTTTTGATGAAGCGGTTATTGAAGATGCTCAACAAAAATTAAAAGATGGCGGAACTTATTCAGTCCATAATCCAGAGTTTTTAACAGGCGCTAATATTTCCATTACATTAACCAATGATTTTATGGAAGCTGTTGAAAATGATGGCGATTGGGAACTGCGTTTCCCAGCTGTAGAAACGTATAGCCAAGCTGAAATGGCAGCCTATAATGCCGAGTGGCCAGAAGTAGGCGATGTTCGTGAGTGGGAAGAAAAAGGCTATGAGGTTCGCGTTTACCGAACAATCAAAGCCCGCGAATTATGGAAGTTAATTAATATTTGTGCGACTTATTCAGCTGAACCAGGTGTTTTCTTCATTGACAATGCCAACAATGATACAAATGCTAAAGCCTATGGACAAAAAGTAGTTGCAACCAATCCTTGTGGTGAGCAACCCCTAGCTCCATATTCAGTATGTAACTTAGCAGCGATTAACTTAGCTCAAATGGTTAACAAGGAAACACACACAGTTGACTACGATAAATTAAAACAAACGGTTCGTACAGGGGTTAGAATGCAAGATAATGTTATCGATGCAACGCCTTATTTCCTTGAAGACAACCGTAAACAAGCCTTAGGCGAAAGACGAATTGGTTTAGGTGTTATGGGTCTGGCTGACTTATTAATCTACACTGAACATCGCTATGGATCACCTGAAGGCAACAAAATTGTCGACAAAGTCTTTGAAACCATTGCTGTAACAGCTTATGAAACGTCAATTGAGTTAGCTAAAGAACGTGGATCTTTCCCGTTCTTATTAGGTGAAACAGAAGACCAAACACAACAATTACGTCAAGCCTTTACAGAAACAGGCTATGTCAGCCGCCTGCCTCAACACGTAAAAGATGGCATTCTTGAGCACGGAATCCGCAACTCCCACTTATTAACTGTTGCACCAACGGGAAGTACAGGAACAATGGTGGGTGTTTCAACAGGTCTTGAGCCTTACTTTGCCTTTAAATACTACCGTAGTGGTCGTTTAGGTAAATTTATCGAAGTGAACTCTGAAATTGTTCAAGAGTACTTAGATAATCATCCAGAAGCAGATGCTAATAATCTACCTGACTACTTCGTTTCAGCAATGGAATTATCACCAGAGGAACACGTGGACGTACAAACTACTATTCAACGTTGGGTGGATAGCTCTATATCTAAAACAGTTAACGCACCAAAAGGCTATACGGTGAACCAAGTAGCTGGTATTTACGAACGCCTATACAAAGGTGGCGCTAAAGGTGGAACGGTTTATGTGGACGGCTCGCGTGACTCGCAAGTTTTAACACTTGATGCAGAAGAAAATGAAATTGACAATAAGATTACTTTATTTGATGTAGAAGACGCACGGGTTGTATCTGATCCGGAAGAACTACGTCAACTTGTTAACCAAGCTCACAGCGAACACTATCTACAACAAGGCCATACAGACGATGTTGTCTACGGCTCAGAAGTTGGCGATACCTGCCCAATTTGCCGTACCGGGATTGTTGAAGATATTGGTGGCTGCAACACTTGTACCAATTGCCAAGCCCAATTAAGATGTGGCTTATAATAAATATCACTGCAAAAACCGCCATAAACGTTAATTTAAACGTTTATGGCGGTTTTATAATTTTGTCTTAATCTTTACTGATCAATGTGTGCTTTTTATAATATTTGCGAATCAGCGGTGATATGACTGGATCTAAAATGATATAAAAGATAGCATTTCCAACGGCATGAGCCAAGTCGAAAGAAACACCTCTTAAATAATAAGCCCAAAAATTATTAATGCCATAAATTTGGACACTAAAAATGGAAATAATAAAACCATATAGTAGGCCTATCAAAAAAGCATAAGCTGCAAAAAAGATACGGTTGTATTTATTTAGAGGGCGGTAAAAATGTTTAGCAATGAGCCCTGTAAAACCAATCAAAATTATATAGGTCACAATTTGAGCGATTGTCCAAGGCCCCATCCCAAGCAGCGTATTGGACAAAATAATCGATAAAACAGCCACAATGACCCCGTCAATAGCCCCGGTGTTTAATGTAATCAACAAAATAATAACGGTCATCGGCTGAACATTAGGGATAAATTGAAAAGCAATTCTGCCAACATAGGCTAAGGAAATAAATATCGCTAAAATTGCGATACGTTGGACTGAAAATCTCTGCCGTGATCTACTCAAATGGAGCCAGACTCCAGTCAACAATATCATCAGCTTTCAGTTCTAATTCAGCCGCTCCAACTTCTGCCATTTCTCCATTGACATCAAACAACCAATATAAGCCAGCATCAGGATCTTGCTCGTAGCCTTCAATAGAAGTGATGAAACCATCTTCATCAACCACATCAAAGTTTTCTTTCATAATATCTAATAACATGGCTCCTTCTTCAATGGTGATTTCTTTTGAAGATTCAAAATCTTCACCAGGAACAGATAAATTGATGGTGACGGCAAGCGCATCTGCATCCGCGTCGGCTTCAGATGATGCTTGTGTGCTTTCGACGGAAGTGGCTACTTCCTCAACAGATTCAGCTTCTTGAGTGGTGTTAGCACATGCGGCTAAAATAAAAACGCTACTGAACAATAAAAAACTTTTTTTCATTACTTTTCCTCTTTTCTTATGATAAAAACAAAAAAACTAGGCACTGAGGCCTAGTTAAATACAATGTGACATTTTGCCTCGAAATGACCACATAAAAAGTCTAATATTTTTCGACCTGACTCCAGTCAATCGACTGATTACAGTGGCGGGACCGTATTGGGATTAAACCAAACTTCCAAAAAATATAAGACATTCGATTAAATTTATATATCTATCATAGCAAATTCCAGAAGGCTTGCAAGACCAAAGTTGAACTGAGGATAATTGTGTGAAGAAATCTCTTGTATGCTATGCTATAATAGTGAAAGCAATCAACACTTAGGAGGCACTCATTCGTGACGAATCAAACAAATAATAAAACATTTTTTGTAACAACACCTATTTATTATCCAAGTGGTAAACTCCACATTGGTAATACTTATTCAACCGTTTTAGCAGATGCTATTGCACGCTACAAACGTCTAATGGGCTTTGACGTTTTCTTTAATACAGGAACTGACGAACACGGTCAAAAAATTGAACAAGCTGCAGAAAAATTAAATAAAGATCCCAAAACCTATGTCGATGAAATGGCAGAAAGCATTAAAGAATTATATGCTTTAATGGATATTTCTTATGATCGTTTTATCCGGACAACAGATGAAGCACATGAACTGGCAGTTCAAAATGCTTTTGAACAACTGTTAGAACAAGGAGATATTTATTTAGGGGAGTATTCAGGTTGGTATTCTGTCAGTGATGAAGAGTATTTTACTGAAAGTGAAATGCAAGAGGTTTACCGTGATGAAGCAGGTAATATGACAGGAGGTATTGCGCCAACTGGTAATGAAGTGCAGTGGGTGAAGGAAGAATCTTACTTCTTTAGAATGAGCCGTTATGCAGACCGATTGATGGAATATTATGAAGCGCATCCTGATTTTATTGTTCCTGAGTTCAGAAAAACAGAGATGATTAATAACTTTATTAAACCAGGTTTAGAAGACTTGGCTGTTTCGCGAACAACATTTTCATGGGGTGTTCCTGTAAAATCGGATCCTAAACATGTCGTTTATGTATGGATTGATGCCTTGATTAATTATATTACGACGCTAGGATATGGGACGGATAATACAGAAAATTACGAGAAATTCTGGCCAGGTGACTTACAAATTATTGGGAAAGATATTACGCGTTTCCATACCATTTATTGGCCAACATTGTTAATGGCATTAAATGTTCCAATCCCTAAACAAATTTTAGCCCACGGATGGCTTGTGATGAAAGATGGGAAAATGTCTAAATCTAAAGGAAATGCGATTTATCCAGACGTTCTTATTGACCGTTATGGTTTGGATGCAACGCGCTACTACTTACTAAGCGAAATGTCGCAAGGTAACGATAATGTCTTTACACCTGAAGACTTTGTTAAGCGAACAAACACCGATTTAGCTAATGATTTAGGGAATCTATTAAATCGTACAATCGCTATGATGAATAAATACTTTGATGGTCATATACCGACTGATTTATCTGAACATGATGCGACCGTTGTGGACTCTGAGTTTGAAAACTTTATCACAGATCGCTTAGAGCGTTACCACCAAGCCTTTGATGACTTAAAAATTACCTATGCAACTGAACAAGTAATGGAGATTGTTTCAAGAGCCAATAAATACATTGATGAAACAACGCCATGGGTATTGGCTAAAGATGAAGCGCAACAAGGGCAATTAAAATCAGTTATGTACCATCTGGCGGAAAGTCTCCGCATTATTGCACATATCTTGCGTCCGTTCTTAACGCAGGCACCAACGGAAATATTAAGCCAATTAGGTCTGAAAGAACAAATGGACTTAAATATGGTTGAATTAGCTTGGGGCGGTATGCCTGAGACTGCCAAAGTGATTGAAAAAGGTGTCCCTATTTTCCCTCGTTTGGATGCTGAAGAAGAAGTTGCTTTTATAGCAAGTCAAATGAATGCGGGTAAAGGCGTAAAAGAAGAAGCAGTAGATGAAGCCTGGGATCCAAATGATACTGAACTTCTGTTTGAAGAAACTGAACATGTTGACTTTGATGGATTTATAAAAGTAGAAATGAAAGTTGCAGAAGTTATCGACGTTGTTCCAGTTGAAGGATCAAATAAATTACTGAAATTCAGATTGGATGCTGGCGATAAAGGACATCGTCAGATATTATCTGGTATTGCGAAATTCTATCCGGATCATGAAGCCT
Organism: Fundicoccus sp. Sow4_H7; assembly: GCF_052115865.1. NCBI lineage: Bacteria > Bacillati > Bacillota > Bacilli > Lactobacillales > Aerococcaceae > Fundicoccus > Fundicoccus sp. Sow4_H7. Next base: position 9,080 of record NZ_JBQKME010000008.1, read on the forward strand.
TAATTGGGAAAAAATTATGTATTGTGGCTAATTTAAAGCCAAGAAAAATGATGGGGCACGTTAGTCAAGGAATGATTTTATCAGCTGAAAAAGATGGTCAGTTAAGCCTTGTCTTCGCACCACAAGACATGCCGAATGGCGCTTTATTAGGATAATACAAACAAAGCCTTGGAAGGATCCGAGGCTTTGTTTATTTATTAAATCTTAAGGGTAGAATTATAAAATGAAATTGCATAAAATGAAAGCACAGTGGACAGCAGTGGTATTTATTATGATGAAGGAGAATGAATGTGAAGTTATTTGATACCCACACCCATTTAAATGCGGAACAATTCGATGGGGTTGAAGATCAAGTGGTCCAAGCCGCTTTAGCTAATGATGTGGCTTATATGGCGGTCGTTGGTTTTGATTATCCAACGATTAAAAAGACATTGGCATACAGTGAACGATATGCCAATGTCATTAGTGTTATCGGATGTCATCCGACCGAAGCCAAGCATTTTGATGCGGATTTTGAAAAACAATTAAATGAATGGCTTGAACTACCTAATGTCTATATGTTAGGTGAAATAGGTCTGGATTATTATTGGGATACATCAGCTAAATCCGTTCAAGAAAAAGTATTTCGCCGTCAAATAAATATCGCTAAAGAACACAATTTACCGATTACCATCCATAATCGAGATGCGACTGCTGATGTCTATCGTATTTTAAAGGAAGAAGGTGTTCCTAAGGCTGGTGGAATTATGCATAGTTTTGGGGGGAGTCCCCAAGAGGCTTCGCAGTTTTTAGACTTAGGGATGCATCTATCATTTTCAGGTGTTTTAACCTTTAAGAAAAGTGAGGATGTCCGTCAAGCGGCTCAATTAGTCCCCTTAGATCGGTTGTTAATTGAAACGGATGCCCCTTATTTAGCTCCTGAGCCTAAGCGGGGTAAGCAAAATGAACCTGCCTTTGTGCGTTATACAGCCGAACGCTTAGCGGAAGTTAAAGGCATAGCTATAGAAGAATTAGCGGCTATTACAACAAATAATGCCTTTGATTTATTCAAATGGTATCCAGAACTAGGTCGCCAAAATGGATAATCAATCAGTCATTGTCCCTGAGGAAGTCATTGTTGTTGAAGGTAGAGATGATAGTAAACGTTTGATGGAAGTTTATGGTCAAAAGATTAAGTTAATTGAAACAGGCGGTTCAGCGATTGATTCAGAGACGATTCAAAGAATTCAACAAGCAGCGGAACAATTTGGCGTCATTGTATTCACTGATCCTGATATCCAAGGGCAAAGAATTAGGCAAATCATTACGCAGTCCGTACCGAAGGTCAAACAAGCCCATCTGAGTAGAGATGATGCGAGGCCTAATTCTTTGTTAAAAAGTTTGGGCGTTGAACATGCGAGTGATGAAAGTATTAAAAATGCCCTGGCGGATGTAGCCACTCCTTCTGATGGGCATGTACAAAAGGAACTGACCACACGAGAGTTAATGCAATTAGGCTTGACCAACCACCCCAAGGCAGCCCAGAGACGGCAGGCTGTAGCAGACCGATATCGTTTAGGGCATGTCAATACTAAACAATTACAAAAGCAACTAGCCTTATACCAGGTAGATTATGTTGATTTGGCTAAGTTTATTAAGGAGTTGAATGAATGTGATGAGAGATGACAGACCGATTTCCAATCCTAATCGTACCATTGAAATCATGAAGCAATATGATATTAAAATGAAAAAAAGTTTAGGGCAAAACTTTCTCGTAGAGCCACAGATATTAAGTAAGATGGTCGATGTAAGTCAAGTTAACGAAAAGTCCACGGTCATTGAGATTGGTCCAGGAATAGGTGCTCTAACAGAGTTTTTAGCTCAAAAGGCAAAAAAAGTGCTAGCTTTTGAAATAGATCAACGGTTTGTAGATATACTAGCAACGACTTTGAGCCCGTATGATAATGTTGAAGTTTTTCATCAAGATATATTGAAAGTAGATTGGACCGCTGAAGAGTTCTCATTTCTCCAAGCAGAAGAAGACTTAGTTGTGGTTGCTAACTTACCTTATTATATTACGACACCTATTATCATGAATCTGATTGAGAGCCAATTACCATTTAAACGGTTGACAATGTTAATGCAAAAAGAAGTGGCTGAGCGAATGACAGCACAAGTGGGGACAAAAGCTTATAACTCATTAACTATTGCGATTCATTATCAAATGGATGCCAAAATCTCCTTTATTGTGCCTAAAAGCGTGTTTATACCCAAACCTAATGTGGACTCGGCTGTTCTAATTTTAGAACGACGCCAACATCCAAGAGTTGAAATTGATAATATAAATACTTTTCAAGCTTTTGTGCAAGCTGCCTTTACCCAAAGAAGAAAAACGATTTGGAATAATTTGCGTCATTATTATACAAGTGCCAATCAAGAAATAGAACTAGCGGATCAATTTATTGAAGCGGAAATTGACCCACAAAGGCGATCTGAAACATTATCTATTGAAGAATTCGCACATTTATATAAGATAATCACTAAATAAATAAAAAAATGATGAGAATACAACATAAGTCTTGCGGGCCATGCTCTTTTATGATATCCTTGATAATTTTATAATTTTATGTTATAGTATTAGTAAGAGGTGAGGGCATGCCAAAAGATTTGGTTGAAATTAAAACTTATCTAGATGATAAAGTTGGTCAAGAAATCGTGGTTACTGTTCAAATGGGTCGTAAGAAGAGAAAAGAAAGACGAGGCATTTTAGAAGAAACGTATCGTTCTGTTTTTGTTGTAGCGCTAGACCAAGATGAGAATGCATTTGATCGTGCTTCTTATAGTTATCGTGACATTTTAACAAATGCTATCGAACTGCAATTTATTTAATTTATTATTTCTGAGCATTTAAATACGACAGCTTTTAAGGCTGTCGTATTTTTTGTCGTTATTTATAGTTAGTATTGATTAATCGTGTAAGCTAGCCATTCCGTCAGCTAAAACTTTTTTAAGTGTATTCGCAGATAATTCCATCTTAGCTTGTTCTTGTTCATTAAGCGGTATTTCAATAATCCTTTCAATTCCGTTACGGCCAATAATGGCTGGAGCCCCGATATAAATATCTTCTTGGCCATATTGTCCGTCTAAATAGACTGAAAGTGGGAAAATGGACTGTGTATCAGCGAGAATGGCATGGCAAATCCGTGCGAGAGCAACGGCGATCCCGTAATAAGTTGCTCCTTTTTTCTCAATTATTTCGTATGCGAGATCACGGACTTTGAAAAAGATATTCACTAAGGCTTCTTCATCTGTGTCGGGATTATCCTTAATCCATTCATAAATTTGTAAGCCACCAATATTGGCATGGGACCAAACGGGGAATTCTGTATCTCCGTGTTCCCCTAGAATATAGGCGTGGACATTACGGGCATCCACATTGACAATTGAAGCTATTTCTTGGCGGAAGCGAGCGGTATCTAAAGATGTTCCAGAACCAATGACGCGTTCTTTTGGAAAACCACTAAATTTCCATGTCGCGTAAGTTAAAATATCAACAGGATTTGTGGCAATTAAGAAAATACCGTCAAAGCCTGAATCGACGACATTCGTGACAATCCCCTTAAAGATACGAAGATTTTTGTTAACTAAATCGAGCCGTGTTTCACCTGGTTTTTGAGCAGCTCCAGCCGTAATCACAACAATATCAGCGTCATGGCAATCACTGTAATCAGCTGAATAAATATATTTAGGATTCGTGAAAGCTAACGCAGAAGATAAATCTAATGCATCACCCACTGTTTTGTCTTTATTAATATCGATGATACCTATTTCGCGACCAATATCTTGTGTGACTAAAGCAAAGGCAAAACTTGAGCCGACTGCGCCGTCTCCAATAACGATGATTTTGTTTTTGGAACTTTGTTTGCTAATTTCCATGCCATCACTCCTATAAATTTGTTAAGTATAGTATACCATACAGCTTGTGAAGAATAAAGCAAAGAATAAACAAAAATAAACATCTGTTTGATAGTTATAATAGTGAATTTTTAATTAATATATAACAGTTTCTTGGTTACAATGATACAGATAAAATTTTGTAAATTTATAGAAAATGTAAAAAAGCTACCGAAACGATTTGCTTCTCAATCAGAAAAATTATGGTATAATTAACACTCGAGAAAACAATGCTAGGGTGAATTGAGTGAAGTTAATAATTGGATTAGGTAATCCAGGTGAGAAATACGATGGAACAAGACATAACATTGGGTTTGCGGTTATAGATGAATTGTTAAGGCAAAAACAACTAACCATGACAGACCAAAAATATCGCGCCGATTATACAATCTGGCGAAATAACAATGAACGTATTTATTTGTTAAAACCATTTACCTATATGAATTTATCTGGAGAAGCCGTTTTACCTTTTATGTCCTATTTCGGCATTGGGATGAAAGATATTATCGTCGTTTACGATGACTTAGATTTAGCAGTAGGCAAAATACGATTAAGACAATCAGGCAGTGCCGGTGGTCATAATGGAATGAAAAGTATTATTGAAATGTTGGGGAGCGATCAATTCAACCGCATTCGGATTGGAATAGGTAGGCCGCAACACGGATGGAAAGTTGTTGACCATGTGTTGGCTCCTTTTACGAAAGAAGACCAAGTTTCTGTGAATTCAGCAGTTGAACAAGCTGTGAGTGCTTTATCAGACTGGGCAGATGGAGCGAGTTTTATATCTTTAATGAATCAATACAATTAATTAAATAATTTTTAGAACTAACTGAGGGGTCATCTTTTGAGCCCTCTTCGAGTTGTTTGTAAGTATAGAATAGGAGCGTTTTTGTGGAAAGTTTGTATCAGTTTCCTTTTAAAGAGACAGTTCAATCAATCAATCAACACTTGCATGATGAGCATGCGCAACTTGTAACGGGCATAGATGGGAGTGCCCGTTCTGTTTTGCTTACCCAATTATTTCAAGCAGACCCTAAACAATTTATCGTTGTTGTACCCATTGCAACAGCGTTAAATCAAATGTATGAGGATTTACAAAACATGCTTCCGGATACGCCTGTTTTAGTGTTTCCAGCAGAAGAATCGCCTGCGATTGAATTTTCAGTCTCATCATTTGATAATCAAGCAAAAAGGATTGAAGTGTTAGAAACATTGGATTCCGGTCATCCGTGTATTGTTTTAACTTCGGTTGCCGGTATACGTAAACGTGTGACCTCCTTTCAAACTTGGCGCCAAGAAATCGTTGAGTTGACATTAGGAGCTGAGATTGAACGGAATCTATTAGAACAAAAACTAAATTTATTTGGCTATAAACGTCAAACAATGGTTCAATCGCCAGGAGAATATAGTGTTCGGGGGAGCATTGTAGACTTTTATCCCCTAGATTTAGAAAATCCTGTTCGGTTAGATTTTTTTGACGTTGAATTAGATTCGATTCGTATGTTTGATAGTGAAACCCAACAATCCTTAGAAAACATTGATAAATTAACATTGAAACCCATCAAGGATTTAATTTTTCCGTTAAATGAGCAACAATCGTTGTCGCATGAATTAAAAAAACTTTTAGATAAGCAATTAAAGAAAATTCAAGACGAAGAAATCCGTTTAAATGTTGAACGTGGGATGAAAGAACAGCTTGAGCTGCTTGATCAAAGTGAACCTCTAAAATATCCGGATGCTTATGTGAGTCTCTTAAAGTATAAAGACCACTCCATTATTGACTATGCACAAGGGTCTTTAAATTTAATTATGTTGGAATTTGATAAAATCCAACAACAAGAGCGACTATTAGCTGATGAAGACCAGTTCTGGATTGAACATGAAACGTCGATAGGAACACTTATGCCAGGGATGGAATTACGTCATCGCGCCGTTGAACTCATTCGAAGCATAGCGGTGCCGAAAATTTATTTATCGACCATCCAAAGAGGATTTGCTTATGTGACTTTTAGTCAGCTGTACCACTTCCAATATCGGAGTATGAATCAGTTCTTTAACCAATTGCCTTTAGTAAAAACAGAAGTAGACCATTGGTTGAGACAAGAGAAAATGATTCAAGTTGTCGTTAATTCGCATCAACGAGCGATTAAAGTGCAACAACTATTTGAAGAAAATCAAATTTTACCTGTGAATATCCAAGCAGGTAAAGAACCTTTAGACGCCCATATCAACCTAGTGGTGGGGCAACTAGCGAGTGGTTTTGAACTACCGCTAGAAAAATGGGTTGTATTAACAGAAAAAGAGTTATTTAATCAAATAAAACGTAAAGTACCAAAACAACAAAAATTAACGAATGCCGAAAGAATTAAATCCTACAGCGAACTTGAGGTAGGAGATTATGTCGTCCATAACAACCACGGTATTGGGAAATACACGGGAATGGAAACCATGGAAATTAATGGGGTCCACCGAGACCTATTGGCGGTTGAATATCAAGATAATTCACGTTTGTTAATTCCAATTGATCAAATTCATTTGATTCAAAAATATGTTACCTCTGAAGCAAAAACACCTAAATTAAATAAATTAGGTGGGACAGAATGGGCTAAAACAAAACGTAAAGTTGCTAGTAAAATTGAAGATATTGCAGATGAATTAATTGAGTTATATGCTAAACGTGAAAGTGAAAAAGGCTATGCCTTTAGTGAAGATACTCCTGAACAAATTGAATTTGAAAATGCCTTTGAATACGTTGAAACAGATGACCAATTAAAAAGTACAGCCGAAATTAAGAAGGATATGGAAAGAGCGCGTCCGATGGACCGCTTGTTAGTTGGAGACGTAGGTTATGGAAAAACCGAAGTGGCGATGCGGGCTATTTTTAAAGCGGTAATGGATGGTAAGCAAGTAGCCTTTTTAGTACCAACAACGATTCTAGCTCAGCAACATTATAATACGATTGTCCAACGCTTTGCTGAATATCCATTTGAGATTGGGCTCTTAAGTCGTTTTGTCAGTAGAGCTAGACAAAATGAAACGATTAAAAACTTAGAGTCAGGCTTTTGTAATATTGTTGTCGGCACACACCGCTTATTATCGAAAGATGTTGTTTTTCAGGACTTAGGTCTTTTGGTGGTGGACGAAGAGCAACGGTTTGGTGTTAAACATAAAGAAAGACTAAAACAGTTAAAACAAAGTGTGGATGTGCTCACGTTAACAGCGACCCCTATTCCAAGGACATTGCATATGTCGATGATTGGTGTTCGTGATTTATCTGTTATCGAGACGCCACCGAATAACCGTTATCCTGTCCAAACGTATGTGTTGGAAAGAAATGAAGTGGCAGTGAAATCTGCTATTGAAAGAGAATTAGCTCGTGGTGGGCAAGTCTTCTACTTATATAATCGTGTTGCAACCATTGATCAAAGAGCGATGGAAATAAGTGATTTGGTGCCAGAAGCCCGCGTCGGTGTTGCCCATGGTCAAATGAATGAACTTGAACTAGAAACCGTGTTAATGGACTTTATTCAAGGCAATTACGATGTGCTAGTCACAACAACAATCATAGAGACAGGGGTAGATATCCCCAATGCTAATACTTTATTTATTGATAATGCCGATCATATGGGCTTATCAACCTTATATCAATTGCGTGGGCGGGTTGGACGGACGCATCGAATTGCTTTTGCTTATTTAATGTATGAACCGAATAAGCAATTAAGTGAAGTGAGTGAAAAGAGACTTAAGTCTATACGTGAATTTACGGAATTAGGATCAGGTTTTAAAATCGCCATGCGGGATTTATCTATTCGTGGGGCTGGGAATTTGCTTGGAAAACAACAATCTGGCTTTATTGATTCCGTCGGTTTCGACTTGTATTCACAAATGCTTAAAGAAGCGGTTGATATTAAACGCGGGAATAAGCATGTAGACAAAGTGACAAAGGGACATCAATTAGAGTGGGATGTTGCATTTGATGCTTACCTACCTTCCTTCTATATTGAAGACGAGCGGCAAAAGATTGCTTTATATAAGTCGATTCAAAATATTGATTCGATTGAATCTTATCGTGATTTACAAGATCAGTTGATTGATCGCTTTGGTGAGTTTCCTGATGAAGTAGCGAATTTATTGGAAGTCGCTTTAATTAGACACTTTGGGCAAGAAGCAGGTATTATGCATATTAAACAACAGGGAGTCTGGTTGAATGTAACCTTTACTCCTGAAGCGAGTTCGTTTTTCGTAGGACCAAATATTTATGAAGCCTTGCAAAATGTGCCAACCAAAGTGAAAGTCAATTATGATAATGATGTCTTAAGTGTTAAATTGCTGATTCAAGGTAAAGCCGTTGACCAATGGTTGAGTGATTTAAATAAATTTGCCCAACAAGCAGATGCAATTATTAACAAAACAGTAGAAAACGAGGTGATATCATGAGACTCGACAAGTTTTTAAAAGTATCCCGTATTATAAAAAGACGTACAGTTGCTAAAGAAGTAGCTGACCAAGGAAGAATTACAATTAATGGCAAAGTGGCAAAATCAAGTTCTGAGGTAGCTGTATCAGATGAGTTAGCGATTCGTTTTGGTAACCGATTATTAACAGTAGTAGTTAATGAATTGAAAGATACAACTAAAAAAGATGAAGCCGAAAATATGTATACCATTCTTTTAGAAGAAAGATTAAATGATGAAGTATAATATTATTTGGAAAAAAGTTAGTGCTTGCTAGATATTTAAGCAGTTTATTGATATACTCGATTATGAATGGGAGGTGAGCGTTTTGGACAATCATTATGAACAAAAGTATGCTAAAAAAGAAAAAATTATTCACTTAGATCGTCAAAAAAACCAGCGGATACCAGATGGACAATCGAATCAGAAAAAAGCTCACTCACTTCGTGGGGTTGCCAAAGTGTTGTTTTATATTGGACTGTTAGTTGTCCTAAGTCTATTTGTTGTTCCTTTATATAAGACTTATGAGCAGTCTCAACTGGCTCAACAGCACTATGAACAAGCGTTAAGCGATAACCAAAAAGCTATCGAACGATATCAAGCGGTAAGTAATGAATTTCAGTTATTGCAAAACCCTGAATATCTAGCAGAAATTGCACGTAGAGACTATTACTATTCAAAACCGAATGAAATCATTTTTGATTTAGGAGATAGCAACCAAACCAATCATTCGATTTTTAATGAAAGCATTCCAGAGTAATGTTTAAAAAAAGTTAAGGCTTGACCTTAGCTGAACAATATCTCATAATACAAGAAACCGAATACTTAAGGAGGAAATTAGGTTATATGTCAGTCGAAGTAGGGCAAAAGGTTCAAGGCAAAGTAACAGGTATTACAAATTTTGGGGCGTTCGTTGAGTTACCCGACAATAAATCAGGATTAGTTCACATTAGTGAAATCTCGGACAGTTACGTAAAAGATATTAATGATGTCTTAACAATGGGACAAGAAATTGAAGTAAGAGTATTATCAATCGCTCCAGATGGAAAAATTAGTTTAAGTTTAAGACAAGCGAATGAGTCTAGTGAGAGTAAGTCAGCTCCTCGAACAAATCGAGATGGATTTCAATCGCAAGCCAACCATAACCGTAAACCTAAATTTGAATCCAAAGATAATAATTACAACCAAAATAAATCATTTAAACCATCTACTAGACCATCGAATTCAGATAACTATTCTAAGCCGAAGGAAACACCGAAAGCGGATGATTTCGATGCGTTAATGAGTAGCTTCTTAAAAGATAGTGAAGATCGCCTATCGTCATTACGTCGTAACACTGAAGGGAAACGCGGGGGACGTGGCGGGCGTCGTAATTAATACTTAAGGGTATTTCTGATTCTGAAATGAATTTTTCATTTCGGAGTCTTTTTGTTTAGCTTTTTTTATTTATTCAGCTAGATGATGCGTATAGAGTAGGAGTAGATGTAATGGATACATTAATACATCAAATTTCAAATCAATTAAAACAAAATCCGACATGGACAAAGTCTAATACAGCGATTCTAGCTATTTCTGGTGGCGTTGATTCCATGGCTTTGTTAGAGGTATTTATTCAGCTGAATAAGGCGCTTGAAGGGAGCAATAAGCAGTTGGTCGTTGCTCACTTTGATCATAATGTCAGAGAGGATAGTTATCTAGATGCAGCTTTTGTGCAGAAAAAAGCCGAAGAAGCAGGTTTAATTTATTTTGTGCAAAAGTGGAAAAACCCCGCTCAAAAGGATTTTGAAGCTAGGGCACGTCGTGCGAGATATCGTTTTTTAGCAGAAGTTGCTCGCTCAATGGACACTAACATTGTTGTAACTGGCCATCATTTGAATGATCATATTGAAACAATAATGATGCGGTTCGTCAGAGGGACGTCTATTCGCGGTATCCGTGGCATCCAATCGGAACAACAATTACCAGTTAAAATCGATCGTTTTGGAAAAGCGCTGAATCTTCATTTAATACGACCATTTCTAGATGTGTCTAAAGAAGAACTCTATCGCTTTGCTAAGCGCGAACAGATAAACTTTCGTGAAGATTCAAGTAATCTGAATCCTATCTACTATCGTAATAGAGTCAGACATGAGTTAATGCCTCTATTAGAAAAAGAGAATCCAAATGTACTTAAAAATATCCAACGCTTGGTTGAACAGGCAAATATTAGTTATCAATCCCATTTGTATGATTTTTGGGAGGAAGAATTATATTGGTTAAAAAGGCTGAATAAGAAGGAGTGGCAAATTCACATTCCATTTCTTGAGCAGTTAAATTCGGCTAAGCAATGCATTTACTTAACGATATTTTGTGAGGAGTTATTTATTAAAGAATACCCTCAATTAAGTAATGATGTTCCTAGTTTGTTAAACCAAATGATTGAGAAAGAACAAAACGCTAATTATAGCATTCAACTTGGAAGTAATTGGGTGGCTGTTAGAGAATATGACACCATCTATATTCGACAAGATCAGCCTACTCTAGTCTATTCACAAGAGGAAACTCAACTTCAGACAATCAATCACTGGTATCCATTAGGAGAAGGCTATCAATTGGGCTTTTTCCAAGAAGATGAAGTAACCGAAGCGATGTATGAAATGGCTGATGCTCATTTAACTGTTGAATTAAGTGCTGATGAAAAATTTGATTTTTCAATTCGACATCGTAGAGCGGGTGACTTTATGCGTTTGGGGACTGTACAAAATCCTTTCCATAAGAAAATTAATCGTATTATGATAGATAATAAAATTCCTAAAAGCATTAGAGAATCTAAATGGCTCTTATTAAATAAGAAAGATATCATATGGTTAATACCTGATACAAAGTCGTTATTGTATCAATCTCAACAAACTGATACAATAAACTATGTGTTTTTATTCCAACCAATTTTTGATTAAAAATATGCTTCAACTAGAAGCATGAATAAAGGAGAAAAAATGTTAGATAAGGATATTCAAAAAGTTTTAGTCACAGCTGAAGAGATTAAAGAAGCAACAAAACGTTTAGGGGAACAATTAACTAAAGATTATGAAGGAAAAGAAGTAGTTGTCGTAGGGATTTTACGTGGCGCTGCTTTATTTATGGCGGATATTATTCGCGAAATGGATACTTATCTAGAAATTGATTTTATGGATGTTTCGAGCTATGGTGACGCTTTTGTATCCTCAGGGGAAGTAAAAATTCTAAAGGATTTAGATACACCGGCAGAAGGCAGACATTTTTTAATTGTGGAAGATATCATTGATACGGGTAGAACCTTAAGGTATATTGTAGATTTATTAAAATATCGTAAAGCGGCTTCCGTAAAGGTGTGTACTTTATTAGACAAGCCAGAACGTCGATTGGTAAAAGATTTAACAGCAGATTACGTTGGAATACAAGTTCCTAATGAGTTCGTAGTCGGCTATGGACTTGACTATAAACAGAAATATCGTAATTTACCATATGTTGGGGTTTTAAAACCAGAAATTTATGAAGAGACGGCTGAATAGCTTTTTGCTTCTTAACTATGGTAAAATAGCCTAGATGCAAAGTAATTATTTTAAATAAATTAAAATGAGTAGGAGGGAGATATTACTCATGCAGAACCCAAATCCAAATCGTAATTTTTTTGGTGGAACACTATTTTATATCTTGATTTTTCTAGCGATTGCTGGGATATTTCAAATATTTGTGGGCGATTTTAATTCCGCCGTTCGTGTTGAAGAAATATCATCGACGGAATTTATTGAAAACTTAAATGATGGTGAAATTGATAATTTTACGATTCAGATTGGCTCAGGAGCCTATAATATTACGGGAGAATATGTAAGTAGCACTTCCGTTAATGAAGAAGAGGAGAATTTCTTCCAAATTTTCCAAGGATCTAATGCCAACAGACAGTTTGAAACCCGAGTGCTAGGTAACGATACGACCTTAGCGTATATTACCCAAGTCGCTTTAACGACAGAAACCGAGTTTGAAACTTTGTCTGAATCAAGTGCAGGCCTATGGCTTAGCATCATACCTTTTCTAATCTTAATGGTTCCCGTCTTTTTCTTAATGTTCTCCATGATGCAATCTGGTGGAGCAGGCGGAGGAAAAGGTGTCATGAATTTTGGTAAAACCAAATCAAAAGATGTCTCTAAGCAAAAAGTTAAAGTTCGCTTTGATGACGTTGCTGGAGCAGAAGAAGAGAAACAAGAATTAGTTGAAATTGTTGAATTCCTTAAAGATCCTAAACGTTTTACCGCTTTAGGTGCGCGTATACCCGCTGGTGTCCTTTTAGAAGGGCCTCCAGGGACAGGGAAAACCTTATTAGCTAAAGCTGTAGCCGGTGAAGCGGGGGTTCCATTCTTCAGTATTTCTGGTTCTGAATTCGTTGAAATGTTTGTCGGTGTGGGTGCGAGCCGTGTACGTGATTTATTTGAAAATGCGAAAAAGAATGCCCCCGCCATTGTATTTATTGATGAGATTGATGCAGTAGGTCGTCAACGTGGCGCTGGAATGGGTGGCGGTCACGACGAGCGTGAACAAACACTTAACCAACTCTTAGTTGAGATGGATGGTTTCGAAGGTAACGAAGGTGTTATTGTTATCGCGGCAACCAACCGTTCTGATGTTCTTGACCCAGCTTTACTGCGTCCAGGACGTTTTGACCGTCAAATCTTAGTGGGGAATCCTGATGTTAAAGGCCGTGAAGCGATTCTAAAAGTGCATTCACGCAACAAAAAATTAGCCAATGATGTTGATTTGCGTGTCATTGCACAACAAACACCAGGCTTTTCAGGTGCCGATTTAGAAAACTTATTAAACGAAGCAGCTTTAATTGCGGCTCGTTTTGATCGAACAGAAATTACTGCTGTTGATGTGGATGAAGCGCATGACCGTGTTATCGCTGGTCCAGCTAAGAAAGATTCAGCCATTTCAGAAAAACAACGTAAAACAATTGCTTATCACGAAGCAGGGCATACTGTTGTAGGAATGGTTTTAAGTGAAGCGAGAACCGTACATAAAGTAACCATCGTTCCACGTGGACGTGCAGGTGGATATGCGATTATGTTACCTAAAGAAGATCGCTTTATTGTGACTGAAAAAGAACTTTACCAACAAGTGGTAGGCTTACTAGGTGGACGTGTAGCTGAGGAAATTGTCTTTAATGCCCAATCTACCGGTGCAAGTAATGACTTTGAGCAAGCAACACAAATTGTTCGTAGTATGGTAACCGAATATGGGATGTCTGATAAATTAGGGACCATCCAATATGAAGGTAATCAAAAAGTGTTTGTCGGACGTCAATATGGCCAAAACGCGCACTATTCTGAACAAGTGGCTTATGAAATCGACTTAGAAATCCGTCGCATTATGGGCGAAGCATTGGACGAAGCCTATAAAATTATTGAAGCCCATCGTGAACAATTAAATATCATTGCTGAAAAACTTCTTGAAGTTGAAACATTAGATGCGCGTCAAATTAAGTCTTTATTTGAAACAGGCAAAATGCCAACGTTTGAAGAAGATGATAACAATGAACCAATCGAAGATGCGGATACTTTCGAAGAAGCGAAAGAAAAAGCTGAACAAGAAGAGTTAGCTGATCGCCGTGATGATGATAACGATGATGACTTACCGCCAACAGGCACATCAAGTGAAGAATTGTCTGGGTCGAAAGTAAGGAAAACGCTCGAAAATGATGAGCCGATTATTTCTGAGAAAGATTCTGAATAAGATGGATATAGAATAATTAATAACAAACGTTCTGTTAAAGCATGCAAGTGCCAACTCTAGCAGAACGTTTGCTTTTTGTTTACAAGATGGCGAATTTAATTATATTTATTTAAAGGAGAAATTTATGACTGATAAGTTACTAAAGGCTTTGGCTTTTGATAAGCAAATCCGTGTGTATGTGCTGGATGCGACACAAATGGTTACCGAAGCACAAGAAAGACATCAAACTTGGCATACTGCAACAGCGGCTCTAGGAAGAACGTTAGTAGCAACAACGATTCTAGCTGGAACTTTAAAAGGTGAAGATCGTATGACAGCTGAAGTTTTAGGAAGTGGTCCAGTAGGACATATCATTGCGGATGGAAATGCGAAAGGTGATATCCGCGGATATGTTGCAAATCCAGAAGTTGCCTTGGAGTTAAATGCTGATGGCAAATTAGATGTAGCTGGAGCGGTAGGTTTACCAGGTTCATTGGTTATTAGAAAGTATATTAGTGATACTGAACCTTTTAGTGGACAGGTTCCGTTAATTAGTGGTGAATTGGCTGAGGACTTTACTTACTATATGGCCCTATCTGAACAGACCCCTTCATCGATTGGCTTAAGTGTGTTGGTTAATCCAGATGAATCTGTCAAAACAGCTGGAGGTTTTATGCTTCAAGTCATGCCGGGGGCAACAGAAGAAACCATTTCAACTTTAGAAGCTCGTTTGGAAAAACTAGGTCGTTTTTCAGATTTGCTTGAAAAAGGTTTAACGCTTGAAGAATTATTAATCGAATTAGTTGGTGAAAACCAATATGAAATTTTAACAGAAATGCCGGTTCGTTTTTATTGCGACTGTAGTAAAGAACGCTTTGCTAAAAGTTTAATGACCGTAGGACGTGAAGAAATTGAAGCTATGATTCGTGAAGACCACGGAGCAGAAGTAGTGTGTCATTTCTGTAACGAACATTATCAATTTAGTGAAGCAGACTTACAAGAGCTAATCAATTAATCATCCATAAATTGTCAATGGATAAGTAAATATGACTTTTAATCTTATGTCAGTTAAAATATAATAAAGTGGAATGCCTTTAAATTGCAGAGGAGTGAAAAGATGACAGAACATCATGAAGAATTAAACGATCAGCTGATTGCCCGTAGAGAGAAAATCGAAAAGATGCTAGCCGAAGGAGTCCAACCCTTTGCATCTGGTTTCCAAAGAACCCATCTTTCAATGGACCTTCATCAAGAATACGACCATATAGAAAAAGAAGACTTTTCAGATGGAGAAGACCGTATTCGTGTAGCCGTAGCAGGAAGAATAGTCTCCAAGCGTGGCAAAGGTAAAGCTGGCTTTGCCCATTTACAAGATATGCAGGGACGAATTCAAATTTACGTCCGTCAAGATACCGTTGGAGATGAAATGTATCCTTGGTTTAAAGTGGCAGACTTAGGTGATATCGTTGGAGTTAATGGCTATTTATTTAAAACAAATACAGGAGAATTATCCGTAAGGGCAGAAGAATTTGTGCCTTTAACGAAAGCTTTACGTCCTTTACCTGATAAATTCCATGGCTTAACAAATATTGAACAAAAATATCGCCAGCGTTATTTAGATCTCATTAGTAATGAAGATAGCCATGATCGTTTTGTTAAACGTTCTAAGATCATTAGTGAAATTAGACGTTACTTAGATGATCAAGGCTACTTAGAAGTGGAAACCCCAGTACTTCATAATTTAGCTGGTGGTGCGAATGCCCGTCCATTTATTACCCATCATAATGCTTTAGATATGGAATTATACATGCGTATTGCACTTGAGCTTCACTTAAAACGTCTTGTTATTGGTGGCATGGAGCAAGTGTATGAAATCGGCCGCGTTTTCCGTAATGAAGGGATTGATACTACCCATAATCCTGAATTTACCATGTTAGAAGTTTATACAGCTTATACTATTTATACTGATATTATGGATTTAACCGAAGGGTTGATTCGCACGGTTGCTGAGCGTGTCTTAGGCAAAACTGTTTTGGAATATGATGAACATCAAGTTGATTTAGGACAAGCTTGGCATCGTGTTCACATGGTCGATTTAATTAAAGAAGTAACGGGTGTGGATTTTTGGCAAGAGATGTCATACGAAGAAGCTAAGGAATTGGCTAAAGCCCACCGTGTAAAAGTAGATGATCATGACTATTCAGTTGGGCATATTATTAATAATTTCTTTGAAACATTTTGTGAAGAGAAGTTAATCCAACCAACCTTTGTCTTTGGTCATCCAGTAGAAATCTCGCCTCTAGCGCGTAAAAATGAAGAAGACCCTCGCTTTACAGATCGCTTTGAGTTATTTATTGTAGGGGATGAATATGCTAATGCCTTTACAGAGTTAACCGATCCAATTGATCAAAGAGAACGTTTTGAAGCGCAGATGGCTGAAAAAGATGCCGGTAACGACGAAGCACATCCAATTGATGAAGACTTTATTGAAGCGTTAGAGTACGGCTTCCCGCCAACTGGAGGACTAGGTATCGGAATTGATCGCTTAATTATGTTATTAACCAATTCACAATCAATCCGTGATGTTTTACTATTCCCAACTTTAAGAAATAACTAAAAATAAATATTTAATTATCAATTATAGAAGGGAGGTTTTAAGATGAAATTCGAAAGAAAAGACGATGCACTTGTTGCCCACGACGAAAACGGAAAATTAATTGCTGAAATCACCTTCCCGCCAACTTCTGATCCGATGATTGTTAATGCGAACCACACCTTTGTCGATCCTAGCTTAAGAGGTAAAGGTATTGCAGGGCAGTTAGTTGACGCAATGGTTGAAGAAATGAAAGCTGAGGGCAAAAAGATTAAAGCGACTTGCCCTTATGTAGTTGATAAATTTAATGATGAACCAGATAAATATGACTTTATTAATGCAGACCGTTAATAAAATCATAAGTGTATAGGTAATAGAAGTCATTGCTTAGAAAAAAATGTTTTTGTTCTGGTTAAATGGTTGACGAGAAACAAAAAACATGTTATAGTAACCAAGGTGTTTTTATTGACAGATCCCTGATATTCAGTCGTGCTGACTGCTATAGGAGCGCCCGGTCAGAGCAATGGACTTCATTGCCTATCTTTTTAAACAAAAATGACACACTTGGATGTGTGGACTAAGAAACAACGAGGGAGGAGGACACTAAATGCCTACTATTAATCAATTAGTAAATAAACCACGTAAATCAAAATCAACGAAATCAAATTCACCTGCGTTGAATAAAGGATATAACAGTTTCAAACGTACACAAACTGATACTTTATCTCCTCAAAAACGTGGTGTTTGTACTCGTGTGGGTACGATGACACCTAAAAAACCTAACTCAGCTTTACGTAAATACGCTCGTGTTCGTTTATCTAACTTAATGGAAGTAACTGCTTATATTCCAGGTGTTGGACACAACTTACAAGAACACAGTGTTGTATTAATTCGTGGTGGTCGTGTTAAAGACTTACCAGGGGTACGTTACCATATTGTTCGTGGTGCGTTAGATACAGCTGGCGTTAACAACCGTAAACAAGGACGTTCTAAATACGGAACTAAAAAACCTAAATAATAAATAACTTATATTGAATTACTAAATTTTCGAAAGGAGGATTTTTTATGCCTCGTAAGGGAGCCGTTCCAAAACGCGAAGTTTTACCAGATCCGATTTATAACTCTAAATTAGTAACCCGTACAATTAACCGTATCATGGTTGATGGGAAACGTGGTAAAGCTGCAACTATTTTATATGCTGCATTTGATATTGTTCGTGAACAAACTGGACAAGATCCAATGGAAGTATTCGATCAAGCAATTGAAAACATTATGCCATTACTAGAAGTTAAAGCTCGTCGTGTAGGTGGGTCAAACTACCAAGTACCAGTTGAGGTGCGTCCAGACCGTCGCTACTCATTAGCTATTCGTTGGTTAGTAAACTATGCACGTCTACGTGGAGAAAAAACTATGGAATTACGTTTAGCACGTGAAATCATGGATGCTTCAAACAATACTGGTGCTTCAGTTAAAAAACGTGAAGATATGCATAAAATGGCAGAAGCTAACAAAGCCTTTGCACATTACCGCTGGTAAGATTTATAATGGTACTGTCAGCTTAATTAGGCTGGCAATGTCAAACATTGACATCTACTCAATTATATGAAAGAGGGGTAAACTTAGATGGCAAAAAGAGAATTTTCTCTTGAAAGAACACGTAATATTGGTATCATGGCCCACATTGATGCCGGTAAGACGACAACTACTGAACGTATCTTGTACTATACAGGTCGTATCCATAAACTTGGTGAAACTCACGAAGGTGCTTCACAAATGGACTGGATGGAACAAGAACAAGAACGTGGAATTACCATTACATCTGCAGCAACAACTGCTCAATGGGATGACCACCGTGTTAACATTATCGATACTCCTGGACACGTGGACTTTACTGTAGAAGTAGAACGTTCTTTACGTGTGCTTGATGGAGCAGTTGCTTTACTTGATGCCCAATCAGGTGTAGAGCCTCAAACTGAAACTGTATGGCGTCAAGCAACGACTTACGGTGTTCCTCGTATCGTTTTTGTAAACAAAATGGATAAAGTAGGTGCAGATTTCTTATATTCTGTAGGTACTATTCACGATCGTTTACAAGCAAACGCACACCCAGTTCAAATCCCAATTGGTGCTGAAGATAACTTTACTGGAATCATCGATCTAGTTGAAATGAAAGCTTATAAATACAATAATGACGAAGGAACGGATATTGAAGAAATTGAAATTCCTGCAGATTACCAAGAACTAGCTGAAGAATGGCGTGGTAAATTAATCGAAGCAGTAGCTGATACTGATGAAGATATTATGATGGCCTATTTAGAAGGTGAAGAAATTGATGTTGAAACACTAAAAGCTGGAATTCGTAAAGCAACTATTAGTGTTGATTTCTACCCAGTATTCTGTGGTTCAGCCTTCAAAAACAAAGGTGTTCAATTACTATTAGATGGTGTTATTGATTACTTACCATCTCCATTAGATGTACCACCAATCGTTGGTACTGTTCCTGGAACTGGAGAAGAATTAGAGCATCATGCAGATGATTCTGAAGCCTTTGCTGCTTTAGCGTTTAAAGTAATGACTGACCCATTCGTAGGTCGTTTAACATTCTTCCGTGTGTATTCTGGTACTTTAGAAGCTGGATCATACGTACTAAACGCAACTAAAGATAACCGCGAACGTGTTGGACGTATTTTACAAATGCACGCAAACTCTCGTCAAGAGATTCCAGTTGTATATTCTGGGGATATTGCAGCAGCTGTAGGATTGAAAAACACAGGTACAGGTGACACTTTATGTGACGAAAAAACACCTGTTATTTTAGAATCAATGGAATTCCCTGAACCAGTTATTAACGTAGCTATCGAACCGGATTCTAAAGCTGACCAAGATAAAATGTCTATCGCTTTAGGTAAATTAGCTGAAGAAGACCCAACATTCCGTGCTACAACTGACCATGAAACAGGTCAAACCATTATTGCTGGTATGGGTGAGTTACACTTAGATATCATTGTTGACCGTCTAAAACGTGAATTTAAAGTTTCTGCTACTGTTGGTGCGCCGCAAGTTTCGTACCGTGAGACATTCCGTGCTTCAACACAAGCTGAAGGTAAATTCGTTCGTCAATCAGGTGGTAAAGGTCAATACGGTCACGTATGGATTGAATTTACACCTAACGAAGAAGGTGCTGGTTTTGAATTCGAAAATGCTATCGTTGGTGGGGTTGTTCCTCGTGAATATATTCCTGCGGTCGAAGCTGGTTTGAAAGATGCATTAGAAAATGGTATCTTAGCTGGATTCCCTATGGTTGATATTAAAGCTAAACTTTATGATGGTTCATATCACGATGTCGATTCATCTGAAACTGCCTTTAAAGTTGCAGCATCAATGGCGTTGAGAGCAGCTGCTAAAACAGCGCAACCAACAATTTTGGAGCCGATGATGGCTGTGGAAGTAACTGTACCTGAAGAATATTTAGGTGATGTTATGGGACACATTAGCTCACGTCGTGGTAGAATTGAAGGTACTCAAGCCAGAGGTAATGCACAAATCGTTAAAGGTATGATTCCATTATCTGAAATGTTTGGTTATGCAACAACACTACGTTCAGCAACACAAGGACGTGGAACGTTCTCAATGACATTTGATCACTATGAAGATGTTCCAAAATCTATTGCTGATGAAATTATTAAAACTTATGGTGGTAAATCTGAAGCGTAGGCTTGAGAGTTGAACACAAAAATATTTGTAAGGCAATAACTCTTTCTTAAGATTGAATTTTAATTAAGAGATAAGTATAATATAAGGTGATAGATTGTTATAAATCTATAGCCTTAGACAAATTTTTAGGAGGAATTATCTAAAATGGCAAAAGAAAAATTCGAACGTACGAAACCGCACGTTAACGTTGGTACTTTAGGACACGTTGACCACGGTAAAACGACTTTATCTGCAGCAATCGCAACTGTATTAGCTAAACAAGGTCACGGTGTTGCTCAAGACTACGCTTCTATCGATAACGCACCTGAAGAAAAAGAACGTGGAATCACAATCAATACTTCACATATCGAGTATGAAACTGAAAACCGTCACTACGCACACGTTGACTGTCCAGGACACGCGGACTACGTTAAAAACATGATCACTGGTGCTGCTCAAATGGACGGCGCAATCTTAGTAGTTTCTGCAGCTGATGGTCCAATGCCACAAACTCGTGAGCATATCTTATTGGCTGGTCAAGTAGGGGTTCCTTACTTCGTAGTATTCTTAAACAAAGTTGACATGGTTGACGACGAAGAATTATTAGAATTAGTTGAAATGGAAGTTCGTGATTTATTAACTGAATACGACTATCCAGGTGACGACGTTCCTGTTATCGCTGGTTCAGCTTTAAAAGCTTTAGAAGGCGAAGCAGAATACGAAGAAAAAATTCTTGAATTAATGGCTGCGGTTGACGAGTATATTCCAGAACCACAACGTGACACTGACAAACCATTCATGATGCCAGTTGAGGACGTATTCTCAATTACTGGTCGTGGTACAGTTGCTACTGGTCGTGTTGAGCGTGGTACAATTAAAGTTGGAGATGAAGTAGATATCGTTGGTATCGCTGATGCAATCTCTAAATCAACTGTAACTGGTGTTGAAATGTTCCGTAAATTATTAGACTACGCTGAAGCAGGAGATAACGTAGGTACTTTATTACGTGGTGTTACACGTGAAGATATCCAACGTGGTCAAGTTTTAGCTAAACCAGGAACAATCACTCCACATACTAAATTTACAGCTGAAGTTTATATCTTATCTAAAGAAGAAGGTGGACGTCACACGCCATTCTTCTCAAACTACCGCCCACAATTCTACTTCCGTACAACTGACGTAACTGGTGTTATCGAGTTACCAGAAGGAACAGAAATGGTTATGCCTGGTGATAACATTGCAATGACAGTTGAATTAATTCACCCAATCGCGATTGAAGATGGAACTAAATTCTCAATCCGTGAAGGTGGACGTACTGTTGGTGCTGGTGTTGTTTCAAGCATCGTCGGTTAATCTTAACTTAATCAATTTTATACCAAAGCGAAACTTACATCGCTTTGGTATTTTTTTTCGAAAAAATTTGATTAATTTCAACTTTATTCAATTGAATGATATAATCAATTGAAAATATTATATATGGAGGGTTGGCAAATGGAAATTCAGGAACTATTCCGAACGTTTATCGCTGCATTACCTGGGATTTTAGGTGCCTTGTTACTGCTAATCATTGCGATTGTGTTGGCGCATGTCATAAAAGGATTGACCATCAAAGGTTTAAATAAAATAGAATTTGGTCAAAAATTACAAGAATGGGGTGTTTCGAAAAACGATCAAGAAAGTATTACTTTTCTAGAGACAATTGGAACCTTTATGTATTTCCTTGTAGTTTTAATATTCTTGCCGTTTGTACTGAATGGGTTGAATTTATCGGGAGTCGCAGATCCTATCGTAAGTATGTTTAATCGCTTCTTTCAATTTATTCCTAATATCATTGCTGCGATTATTATTTTAATTGTAGGTCTTTATTTTTGTCGTTTTGTTAGAAATTTAGTTCAGAATCTATTTGAAGGCTTAAATATTGATAAATGGTACGCTAAAGTCACTGGACAAGTGATTGAAGGAGAAATCCATGAAACACGCTTAGCAGAAGTGTTAGCCAATGTTGTCTATGTATTGATATTTATTCCGATCTTAACTGTAGCTTTAGAAACTTTAGGTATTGAAAGTATTTCAACACCGATTATTAGTGTTTTAAATCAAATATTGGCTGCGATACCAAATATTTTAACAGCCTTAGTTTTGGTTGTGCTAGGAGCTTTTATTTCTAATCTTGTCGGTGATTTGCTCGAAAGTCTCATTCGCACGTCAGGCATTGATCGTTATTCAAACTATTTGAATTTTAAAGGTGAATCTCATTTGCGGATTTCTACCGTAGCAGCTCAAATTATAAAAACAATTTTATTAATTTTCTTTGTGGTAGAAGCTTTAAATGTCTTGCGTTTAGAAGTGTTGAATACGATTGGCACAGCTGTAATTTCATATATGCCTCTTGTGATTAGTGCGATATTTATTTTAGCAATTGGTATTATTGGCGGGAATATATTAGCTGACTTTTTAACAAAAGTGTCAGGTAGTAAGGTTTTTGGAGAGTTTGCCCGCTATGCCATTATTGTCTTGTCTATTTTTATGACTTTGGATCAATTACAATTTGCTCAAACAATTGTCAATTCGAGTTTTATTATCATTTTAGGCGCGATTGCGGTAGCTTTCGCCCTTGCCTTTGGAATTGGCGGAAGTGATTTTGCTGCTAGACAGTTAGAGAAAGCGGATAAGGCGCTTGAAGAGGTTGAAGAAGAGCCCGTAACTGAATTAATTGAAGAAAGACAGCAAAAAGAGTTAAAATAGAAGTAAATTTAACGAAAGAATGTGATTAAATGAAATTTATTTTGATCATCGTATTCGCTGTAATAGGTTTCGTAATGTTTCTACCGTCAGGACCGATTAACGGTTTGATTGGTTTGTTTATAGGAGCAGCTATCGGGGGAGCCTTTAGTTTAACTGGCAGAAATAAGAAGCAATAATGAATAGAGAAAACCCACTAAAACATTCACCTGCTTTAAGGTGATGAAATTAGTGGGTTTTTTATGAATATTAAAAGCCGATTCCTAATTCTGATTTCAACTTAAGAAATTCATCGTAGGTCATGCATTCTACATCACTCTCGCTAGTCACTTGTTCTTGTGTGGGTGCGAAAGTTGTCTGTAATTCGAACGAATCAGAAACAGATAATCTGTAAATTCAGGATCGAGTATTGATTGGGGATCTGCATTTGAACGGTAATAGGCAACTTGGTCTAAAAGCGTTTTATCTGGAAAAGTACAAGAGCTGTATTCTATTTCCCAACGATAGCCAAGAATTCAGTGTAAAAAGCTTCTTGTTGATTATCAGCGATAGAGTTAATAAAATAAGTCCCTCTAATATTGAATTCCAACTTCTTCAGTTAAGGCGTTAAATTCTTCGGTGGTCATGTATTCAATCTCACTCTCGGCTGGTACGCGTTCATCTGTAGGAGCGTAAGTTGATGTAATTTCAATTAATTCAGGTAAAGATACTGAAATGCCTAGTGTTTCTCCAGACTCTTCGGTTTCTTCATTTGGTATAGTCAATGTAACGTTTTGTGTGACGACTTGCTCGTTAGGGTTAATAACGAATTCGATTGTTAACTCTGATTGGTCGTTAGGAGTAATTATAGATGAACCAATAAATTCGCTTAATTGATCACCAGTTAAGACAGCACTAGCTGTCACAACGCCTCCGTCATTCGTATAGTTAATTTCTGTAGGGAGTTCTAAAAACGAATCGATAGACTGTAATTGTTCCGTTATTTCAACATCCTCTGGTGTTTGTTCAACAAGACGTCCGTTAGTTGCTTCTTCAAGTGCTTTCAGTTTATCAGAAAATTCAGGATCCATACTTAACAAAAACTCTTCGCTTGCTCGGTAAAATCCAACTTGATCGACTAACATTCTATCAGGATATGTATAGGCGATGTAATCAACTTCTCCTTCGGCATTGAGAAATTCCGTTAGGTATGCTCCTTGGGTATTATCTATAATAGAACGAATGGAAGTTGTCCCTCCGAAAGTAATATTACTTTCAGTTATATAAGCATCGACTTCTTGAAATTGCGATAAGACATAATCAACATATTCTTCATCACTTCTATCCCCTTGTTCAAAATCAAGGTTTGATTGGGCGAAAATGGTCAATGGTTCAGACATGTGACTGGATGTTAAAGAGTTCAAAGTAGAAAAACCAATACTTCCAAGACTTACAATACTTAGAAACGAAACAACTACCTTTTTCATGAAACTCGCCTCCATAATTTTGTTAATTATATTTTCAGTATACATGAAATGGTCTCCTTATCAATAAAAGTGACTTAACAGAAATAAAAAAGAATTTTATCTTCTATATATATAGTAGAAAACAGCTATTAAAAAGCATGGGAAAATCCTCAGAAATAATTTTCAAAAAAATAGATATTTCCCTTGCAAGATATAAAGTTTTTCGTTATAATAGTCGTTGTGCCTAAAGAACTATTTGTGCGCAAATTTTTAGGTATATCCCCTCTATTTTACTGAGGGACAGCTATGAAGCGAGAGGTTGTGACACGCTCGGACGAGTTGCCAAGAGGGTGTTGTTAGAAATTCTTGTGGAGCAAGTCATGTTACAAATTTGACGAAGGAGGAAAACAAATGGCAAAACAAAAAATTCGTATTCGTTTGAAGGCTTATGAGCACCGTGCTTTAGACTTATCAGCGAATAAAATTGTAGAATCGGCAAAAAGAACAGGAGCAAAGATTGTAGGTCCAATTCCATTACCAACAGATCGTTCGCTCTATACAGTTATTCGTGCAACACATAAGTATAAAGATTCTCGTGAGCAATTCGAAATGCGTACTCACAAACGTCTAATCGATATCGTAGACCCAACTTCAAAAACAGTTGATGCGTTAATGAAATTAGACTTACCAAGTGGCGTTGACATTGAAATTAAATTATAAAAATTAAAAATATAGGAGGTGTACTCATGACCAAAGGAATCTTAGGTAGAAAAGTAGGTATGACACAATACTTCACTGAAAATGGTGAATTAATCCCAGTAACAGTAATTGAAGCTACTCCAAACGTAGTTTTACAAGTTAAAACAATGGAAAATGATGGTTACGAAGCAGTTCAAGTTGGATATCAAGAATTACGTGAAGTGTTGACAAACAAACCTGCAAAAGGTCATGTAGCAAAAGCAAATGCTACTCCTAAGCGCTTCATTCGCGAATTTCGTGATGTCGAGCTAGGAGATTACGAAGTAGGACAAGAACTAACAGTGGAAACATTCACTGCAGGTGACATCGTGGATGTCACGGGTACATCAAAGGGTAAAGGATTCCAAGGTGTTATTAAACGTCATGGTCAATCACGCGGCCCAATGTCTCATGGTTCTAGATTCCACCGTCGCCCAGGTTCAATGGGTATGGCGTCAGATGCTTCTAAAGTATTCAAAGGCAAAAAACTAGCTGGTCAAATGGGTGGCGAACGTACAACCATTCAAAACTTAGAAGTAGTAGCAGTGGATCCAGAAAACAACATTATTCTTGTTAAAGGAAATGTACCTGGAGCTAAAAAATCATTAGTTGAAGTTAAACAAGCAATTAAAACAGTTAAATAATGGAAGAGGGGAGGAGCGAGAAGATGCCAAAAGTTACATTATTCAACCAAGATGGATCATCAGTAGAAGAAGTAGAATTAAATGAAGCAGTATTCGGTATTGAACCAAATGAAGCAGTAATCTTCGATGCAGTTATTATGCAACGTGCGTCATTACGTCAAGGGACACACGCTGTTAAAAACAGAAGCGCTGTTCGCGGAGGCGGCCGTAAACCATGGAGACAAAAAGGAACAGGTCGTGCACGTCAAGGTTCAATCCGTTCACCACAATGGGTTGGAGGTGGAGTTGTCTTTGGTCCAACACCTCGTTCATATGGTTATAAATTACCACGTAAAGTTCGTCGTTTAGCTTTACAATCAGTACTTTCACAAAAAGTTGCTCAAGGCGACTTAGTATTAGTAGATAGCTTAACATTTGAATCTCCAAAAACTAAAGAATTCAAAGCAGTATTAAGTAACTTATCTATCGATGCTAAAGTGTTATTGATTTTAGAAGGCGACAATAACAATGCATACTTTGCAGCACGTAACTTACCAAATGTTAAAGTAATTGACGACAACAATGTCAATGTTTTAGATTTAGTAAATTACGATAAAGTATTAATTACCAAAGCTGCACTTTCTACAGTAGAGGAGGCTTTAGCATAATGCAACTATCTGAAGTAGTATTAAGACCTGTTATTACGGAACAATCCATGTTAGGCATTGATGAGCGTAAATACACGTTTGAAGTTGATCGTCGTGCAAACAAAACACACATCAAACAAGCAGTTGAAGCTATGTTTCCAGGTGTAAAAGTTCAAAAAGTTAACACAATTAACGTTGACGGAAAAGCTAAACGTATGGGTCGCTATACAGGCTTTTCACGTAAATACAAAAAAGCAGTCGTAACATTAACTGAAGATTCAAGTAATATCGAATTATTCGGAGAAACTGAATAATACCCCAAATAACTAATATAGGAGGGAAAAATAGTGGCAATCAAACATTACAAACCGATTACTAACGGTCGTCGTAATATGACTGGCTATGATTTCTCTGAAATCACAACGAATAAACCAGAGAAGACTTTATTAGACCACCAAAAACAAAAAGCAGGTCGTAATAATCAAGGTAAAATCACTGTTCGCCATCAAGGTGGCGGTAACAAACGTGCTTACCGTATTATTGACTTTAAACGTAACAAAGATAACGTTATTGGAACCGTAGCAACTATCGAATACGATCCAAACCGTACAGCAAATATTGCTTTAATCCACTATGAAGATGGAGTTAAAACATATATCCTTGCACCAAAAGGCTTAAAAGTTGGCCAAAAAATTGAATCTGGCGAAAATGCTGACATTCAAATTGGTAATGCATTACCTTTATTAAATATCCCTGTAGGTACTGTTGTTCACAATATCGAATTAAAACCTGGTAAAGGTGGACAATTAATCCGTTCAGCAGGTACAAGTGCTCAAGTGCTAGGTCACGAAGGTAAATATACCCTTATCCGTCTACAATCAGGTGAGGTTCGTATGATTTTATCTACTTGTCGTGCAACAGTAGGGACTGTTGGTAATGAGCAACATGAATTAATTAACATTGGTAAAGCAGGTCGCTCTCGTTGGTTATCTAAACGTCCAGCAGTTCGTGGATCTGTAATGAACCCTAACGATCACCCACACGGTGGTGGTGAAGGACGTGCTCCAATTGGACTTCCATCACCAATGTCACCATGGGGTAAACCAACTCTTGGTAAGAAAACTCGTAAAACTAACAAAAAATCAAGCAAGCTAATTATTCGTTCACGTAAAAAATAAGTCGTATAATTAGATAATTTTGAAGGGAGGCTACACTGTGAGTCGTAGTTTGAAAAAAGGACCTTTTGTCGATGATCATTTGATGAAAAAAGTTGAAGAACAACAAAATAACTCAAAGAAACAAGTCATTAAAACATGGTCACGTCGTTCTACAATTTTCCCTAATTTCATTGGGTTAACAATTGCTGTATATGACGGACGTAAACATGTACCAGTGTACGTGCAAGAAGATATGGTTGGACATAAATTAGGCGAATTTGTCCCAACTCGTACATATAAAGGTCACGCAAGTGACGATCGTAAAACACAAAGACGCTAATAAGAGGAGGGAATAAAGATGACAGAACAAATCACATCTGCAAAAGCAATTGCTAAAACCGTACGAATTGCTCCTCGTAAAGTTCGTTTAGTAGCTGATCTTATTAGAGGTAAACAAATCGGTGAAGCTATTTCAATTTTAAAATTCACTCCAAATGCGAGTGCACCAGTAATTGAAAAAGTTTTAATGTCTGCAATAGCAAATGCTGAACATAATTATGATTTAGATATTGAAAGCTTATACGTAAGCGAAATTTATGTGAATGAAGGACCCACTATGAAACGCTTCCGTCCAAGAGCAAAAGGTTCTGCTTCACAAATTTTAAAACGCACTAGCCACATCACAGTTGTGGTATCAGAAAAAGAGGAGGTTTAATAAATGGGTCAAAAAGTACATCCGATTGGGATGCGTGTTGGCATCATCCGTGACTGGGATGCTAAATGGTACGCTGACAAAAACTATGCAGATTTCTTACATGAAGATATTAAGATTCGTGAGTATCTATATACTAAACTTTCTGATGCTTCTGTTTCGACAATTCAAATTGAACGTGCAGCTAATCGTGTCGTTATTTCAATCCATACTGCTAAACCAGGAATGGTTATCGGTAAAGGTGGATCTGAAGTTGATGCAGTTCGTGCTGAGTTAAACAAATTAACTGGCAAGAAAGTACACATCAATATCGTTGAAATTAAAGAGCCAAATCTAGATGCAAGATTAGTTGCTTTAGATATTGCTAACCAATTAGAAAACCGTGTTGCTTTCCGTCGTGCACAAAAGCAAGCTATCCAAAGAACAATGAAAGCTGGAGCTAAAGGAATTAAAACTCAAGTTTCAGGTCGTTTAAATGGTGCAGATATGGCACGTACAGAACACTATTCAGAAGGAACTGTTCCATTGCATACATTACGTTCAGATATTGATTATGCATGGGAAGAAGCCGATACAACTTATGGTAAATTAGGAGTAAAAGTTTGGATTTGTCGTGGGGAAATCTTACCTACCAAATCGAATGCTTAGAAAGGAGGGAACTAATCAATGTTAGTACCTAAACGTGTAAAACACCGTCGTGAGTTCCGTGGGAAAATGCGCGGAGAAGCAAAAGGTGGAAAAAATATTGATTTTGGAACTTATGGTTTAAGAGCGGTTGAATCAAAATGGATTACAAACCGTCAAATTGAAGCTGCACGTATCGCTATGACTCGCTTCATGAAACGTGGTGGTAAAGTGTGGATTAAAATCTTCCCTCACAAATCCTACACAGCTAAAGCTATTGGGATTCGTATGGGTAAAGGTAAAGGGGCACCTGAAGGTTGGGTAGCACCAGTTAAACGCGGAAAAATTTTGTTTGAAATTGATGGGGTATCAGAAGAAGTGGCACGCGAAGCATTACGTTTAGCTTCTCACAAATTACCTATCAAAACTAAATTCGTTAAACGTGAAGAATATGGTGGTGAATCGAATGCAAATTAATGAAATCAGAGAACTTACCACTGCAGAAATGGTTGAGAAAGAAAAAGAATTCAAAAAAGAATTATTTAATCTTCGATTCCAATTAGCAACAGGTCAGTTAGAAAACACTGCCCGCTTACGTCATGTACGTAAATCAATTGCTCGTATCAAGACTGTCTTGCGTGAGCAAGAATTAGCTAAGTAATCTAGCAAGGGAGGCAAATTAAAATGACTGAAGAACGTAATAAACGTAAAGTATACCAAGGTCGGGTAGAATCAGACAAAATGGATAAAACCATTACAGTTGTTGTAGAAACACGTAAAACACATCCAATTTATGGTAAACGTGTAAAATATTCTAAAAAATATAAAGCACACGATGAAAATAATAGTGCTAAAGTAGGCGATATCGTTCGTATTATGGAAACACGCCCATTATCTAAGACGAAACGCTTCCGCTTATTAGAAATTGTTGAAGAAGCAATTATTATCTAATTAAACCAGCTAAGTTCGGAAGGAGGAAAATCAAATGATTCAAACAGAAAGCCGATTGAAAGTCGCTGATAACTCTGGCGCCCGTGAAGTCCTTGCGATTAAAGTATTGGGTGGTTCTGGACGTAAAACAGCTAATATTGGTGACGTAATTGTTGCGTCCGTAAAACATGCAACACCAGGTGGGGTTGTCAAGAAGGGTGACATCGTAAAAGCTGTCATTGTTCGTACTAAAACAGGAGCTCGCCGCAAAGATGGATCTTATATTAAATTCGATGAAAATGCATGTGTCATTATTCGTGATGATAAGAGCCCTCGCGGTACGCGTATCTTTGGACCAGTTGCACGTGAATTACGTGATAACAACTACATGAAGATTGTTTCTTTAGCTCCAGAAGTTCTGTAATTAATAACGAAGGAGGAAAGTATTCATGCGTATCAAAACAGGCGACAAAGTACAAATTATTGCAGGGAAAGATAAAGGCCAACAAGGAACTGTATTAAAAACTTTTCCTAAGCAAGATAAAGTAGTTGTTGAAGGGATAAACATTGCTAAAAAGCATACAAAACCAACACAAACAGCTACAGGTGGAATTGAAGAATTTCCAGCTCCAATTCATGTATCAAACGTTAAATTAGTCGATCCTACTTCAGGTGAACCAACACGTGTAGGTTATCGAATCGAAGATGGTAAAAAAGTTCGTTTTGCTAAAAAATCAAACGAAACTATTAACTAATTAACGAAGGGAGGATATTATTAATGGATAGTCGTTTAAAGGAAAAATATACTAACGAAGTATTACCAAAATTAGTTGAACAATTTAACTACAGTTCAGTAATGCAAGTACCAAAAATTGATAAAATTGTTATCAACATGGGTGTTGGTGATGCTGTATCTAATGCGAAAAACTTAGATAAAGCTGTTGATGAATTAACATTAATTTCAGGACAAAAACCAATCGTTACTCATGCGAAAAAATCAATTGCTGGATTCCGTTTGCGTGAAGGAATGCCAATTGGTACGAAAGTAACATTACGTGGAGCAAGAATGTATGACTTTTTAGATAAATTAATTAGTGTTTCATTACCTCGTGTACGTGATTTCCAAGGTGTGAGCAACAACTCATTTGATGGCCGTGGTAACTATACGTTAGGTGTGAAAGAACAATTAATTTTCCCAGAAGTATCATATGACAATGTAGACCGTGTTCGCGGTTTAGATATTGTTATTGTTACAACTGCTCAAACAGACGAAGAATCACATGCTTTGTTAAAAGAACTTGGCATGCCATTTAAAAAATAATTAAGGAGGCGAATCTACTGTGGCAAAAACATCAATGGTGCAAAAAAACAAACGCAATCCGAAATTTAAAGTACAAGAATATACTCGTTGTGAACGTTGTGGACGTCCGCACTCAGTTTACCGTAAATTCAAGCTTTGCCGTATTTGCTTCCGTGAATTAGCATATAAAGGTCAAATTCCAGGTGTAAGGAAAGCAAGCTGGTAATTTCAACTTAAAAATATAAAGGAGGTAAAATCCGAATGGTTATGACAGATCCAATCGCTGATTTTTTAACAAGAATCCGTAATGCAAGTAGCGTAGGACATAAAACAGTTTCTTCACCTTCATCTAATATGAAAGTTTCCATCGCTGAAATTTTGAAACAAGAAGGTTTTATCAAAAATTATGAAGTGACTGAAGATGACAAACAAGGAGAAATCAAAATCTTCTTAAAATATGGTCGTAATAATGAAAAAGTTATTACTGGTATTAAACGAATTTCTAAACCTGGATTACGTGTTTACGCTAAAACCGAAGATTTACCAAAAGTACTTAATGGCTTGGGAATTGCAATTATTTCAACATCAACTGGTGTTGTAACAGATAAGCAAGCTCGTCAAGCAGGTATTGGTGGAGAAGTATTAGCATACGTTTGGTAATCCAAACATTATTCATATAAAATAAGGAGGTGCAGCCCTGTGAGTCGTATCGGAAGAAAACCAATCGAAATTCCAGAAGGCGTAACCATTGAAATCGACGGTCATACAGTGACTGTTAAAGGACCTAAAGGCGAATTAACTCGTACTTTACATCAAAACATTGCATTAGAGTTAGAAGACAATACTTTAACTCTAACTCGTCCAGATGATTCAAAAGAAAACCGTTCATTACATGGAACAACACGTTCACTTGTATCGAATATGGTTGAAGGTGTATCAAATGGATTTAAGAAAGAATTAGATTTAATCGGTGTTGGTTACCGTGCTCAAAAACAAGGCGATAAATTAGTTTTAAACGTTGGTCTTTCTCACCCAGTTGAATTTACTGGATCAGAAGGTGTAGGTATTGAAGTACCATCAAACACGAAAATTATCGTTGAAGGATTTGACAAAGAAAAAGTTGGTGCATTAGCAGCCAATATCCGTGCCGTACGTCCACCAGAACCTTATAAAGGGAAAGGTATTCGTTACACAGACGAATTTGTACGTCGTAAAGAAGGTAAGACAGGTAAATAATCGAATTCGATTAATCTATCTGATATTAAACTAATATAAAGAGGTGACAATTGTGATTACTAAACCAGATAAAAACAAAGTACGTTTGAAAAGACACCAACGTGTCCGTAATAAAATCTCTGGTACTGCTGAGCGCCCACGCTTGAATGTATTCCGTTCGAATACACACATCTACGCTCAATTAATTGATGACGTAGCGGGTGTGACGCTAGCAAGTGCCTCTAGTAATGAAGCATCAATTGAAAAAGGAACGAAAGTTGAACAAGCTGCAGCTGTAGGTAAATTAGTAGCTGAACGTGCAGTCGAAAAAGGCTATAAAGTTGTAACATTTGATCGTGGTGGATATGTATACCATGGTCGTGTACAAGCCTTAGCAGACGCAGCACGTGAAAACGGCTTAGAATTTTAGGAAAAGGAGGACACCGATTCATGGAAATTATCAATGCAGAAAATTTAGAAAATCTAGAAGAACGCGTTGTTGCCATCAACCGTGTAACAAAAGTTGTTAAAGGTGGACGTCGTTTACGTTTCTCAGCATTAGTGGTTGTTGGAGATCGTAATGGTCACGTTGGTTTTGGTACAGGTAAAGCTCAAGAAGTACCAGAAGCAATCCGTAAGGCTGTAGAAAATGCTAAGAAAAATCTAATTACTGTACCAATGACTGGAACAACAATTCCACATGAAGCTATTGGAGAATTTTGTGGCGGTCGTGTATTATTGAAACCAGCTACTGCAGGTTCTGGAGTTGCTGCTGGAGGTCCTGTCCGTGCCGTTGTTGAATTAGCTGGATTAGCTGATATTACATCTAAGTCATTAGGATCAAACACACCAATTAATATGATTCGTGCAACAGTTGATGGATTAATGCAATTAAAAGTTGCTGAGGACGTAGCTGCTTTACGTGGCAAAACTGTAGAAGAATTATTAGGATAAGGAGGACGAGAGCATGGCAAATTTAACTATTAAATTAACTAGAAGCTTAATCGGTCGTCCAAAAAATCAAATTGAAACTGCTAAAGCTTTAGGTTTAACTAAAACAAATAAATCAGTAGTAAAACCTGACAATGATGCAATTCGTGGTATGATTAAAACGATTGTTCATTTAGTAGAAGTAGAAGAAACAGAAGCTTAATTTTGAATTTTAAATAAGGAGGTGCCAATGCATGAAACTTCATACACTTCAACCTGCAGAAGGTTCACGTAAAGAACGCAACCGTGTTGGTCGTGGACAAGGATCTGGTAATGGTAAAACAGCCGGTCGCGGACAAAAAGGTCAAAAATCACGTTCAGGCGGTGGTGTACGTTTAGGTTTTGAGGGTGGACAACAACCTCTATTCCGTCGTATTCCAAAACGTGGATTTAATAATATTAACCGTAAAGAATATGCGATTGTTAATTTAGATGTATTAAATCAATTTGAAGATGATACAACAGTTACACCAGCTTTATTATTAGAAGCAGGGATTGTTAAAAAAGAACTATCAGGAATTAAAATTTTAGGTGAAGGTCAACTTGAAAGAAAATTAACTGTACAGGCAGCTAAATTCTCCAAAAGCGCGGAAGAAGCAATTACTGCCGCTGGTGGAACAATCGAGGTGATTTAATGTTTACCTTTATTAAAAATGCATTTGCTGTTAAGGATATTCGTAATCGTATTTTCTTTACACTTTTCATTTTTGCTATTTATAGATTAGGTTCTCATATCCCCGTTCCTGGTGTTGATCCAACTGCCATCCAGACTTTTGCAAGTAGTGGGTTATTTGGCTTATTGAACACCTTCGGTGGAGGAGCTTTATCAAGGTATTCTATCTTCGCTATGGGGGTTTCTCCATACATTACAGCTTCGATTATTGTTCAGTTATTGCAAATGGATATTATTCCAAAATTAACTGAATGGGCCAAACAAGGTGAAGTTGGTCGTCGTAAACTCAACCAAGTAACAACATATACAGCTATTGTCTTAGGTTTTGTACAATCAATTGGATTATCAGTTGGATTTAATCAATTATCTGGGTTAGGTCTTGTAATTAATCCAGGTACAACGACTTATTTGACGATTGCTTTAGTCTTAACGGCTGGTTCAATGTTCTTAATCTGGTTGGGTGAACAAATTACACGTAATGGTATTGGTAATGGTGTATCAATGATTATCTTTGCTGGTATCGTTGCAGAAGTTCCAAAAGACTTTTATGGATTTTTCCAGACGAGTTTAAAAAATGCAACAGGCCAAGAATTAATCAATAATATCTTGATTTTAATTGGCGTCATTGCGATTTTAATCATCTTAATTGTTATTGTTGTTTTAATGGAACGTGCACAACGTAGAATTCCGATTCATCACTCAAAACGAGCTTCGGGAGCTAAACATACAGCGCACTTACCATTAAAAATTAATTCAGCAGGTGTTATTCCCGTTATTTTTGCAACTTCATTCTTATCAACACCGTCAACAATTATGGGATTCTTTAATTGGTCTGATCAAGGTGGTTGGCGTGAAGTCGTGTTTAATATCTTTAATCTACAACATCCTTATGGAGCTGTATTTTATACAATCTTATTAATCGCCTTTACTTATTTCTATTCACTGATTCAAGTGAACCCAGAAAAAGTTGCTGAGAACTTGCAAAAACAAGGAGCATATATTCCTAGTGTTCGTCCTGGTAATGACACTGAGAATTTCCTTACAACCTTAATTAACCGATTAAGTGGTGTAGGTGCCTTGTATTTAACACTAATAGCAGTATTGCCATTAGTCTCTGGATTTATTTGGGAAGTTCCAATAAATATTTCACTAAGTGGTACAAGTTTACTTATCGTTGTTGGTGTTGCCATTGAAACAGCTAAGCAAATCGAAGGACGTATGGTTAAACGTCGTTATGTCGGTTTTCTTAATCTTTAGTACTTAAGCTTTGAACAAAGGAAGGTATAATGATGAATATTTTAATAATGGGTTTGCCGGGTGCTGGTAAAGGTACACAAAGTGAACTAATCGTCAATGACTACCATGTTAAGCATATTGCTACGGGGGACATCTTTAGAGAAGCGATAAAAAACGAAACACCGCTTGGAAAAGAAGCAAAAGCTTATACTGATCAAGGAAATCTTGTTCCGGATGAACTAACGAATGCTATCGTGCGTGAAAGACTCGCTCAAGATGATATCAAAGAGTCTGGCTTTATGTTAGATGGTTATCCACGTACATTAGGACAAGCTGAAGCACTTGATCAAAATCTCACTGATCTTCAGACGAAGATTGATGCTGTGATATTTATTGATGTCGATCAAGAGGTTTTAAAAGATCGCCTCAGTGGGCGTATCATTTGTCGTAATTGTGGTGCAACTTATCATAAGATTTATAACCCGCCGAAAGAGGCAGGCATTTGTGATAATTGTGGGGCCAATGATTTCTATCAACGTGAAGATGATAAGCCTGAAAAAGTTGCACACCGTATTAATCTTCAAATGGAATCCATTCAACCAATTCTTGATTATTATTCAGAACATGGCTTATTACACAAAATTGATGGTAATCAATCGATTGAAGATGTTTTTCGTTCCATCCGTAATATATTAGGATAAAACTCATATTAATGTGTATAAAAGGAGGAAGTTAGAATGGCTAAAGATGATGTTATTGAAGTTGAAGGTACAGTCATTGAAACTTTGCCAAATGCTATGTTTAAGGTCGAATTGGAAAACGGACACGAAATTCTTGCACATGTATCAGGTAAAATTCGTATGAATTATATTCGAATCTTACCAGGAGATAAAGTAACGATTGAACTCTCTCCATATGACTTAACACGTGGTAGAATTACGTATCGTTTTAAATAGTCATTCCAATATTTTTGAGGAGGGTTATAAATGAAAGTTAGAGCATCAGTAAAACCGATGTGTGAAAAATGCAAAGTTATCCGCCGTAATGGTAAAGTAATGGTAATTTGCGAAAATCCAAAACACAAACAACGTCAAGGATAATTTAAAAGGAGGTGCTGTAAAGTATGGCTCGTATAGCAGGAGTAGATATTCCACGTGACAAACGTGTTGTCATCTCATTAACGTATATTTTTGGTATTGGTAAGAAAACAGCAAGCAAGATTTTAGCTGAAGCAGAAGTTTCTGAAGATACTCGTGTACAAGATTTGACTAACGATGAATTAGACCGCATTCGTAGTATTATAGATACTTACCGTGTTGAAGGTGACCTTCGCC
This sequence comes from Fundicoccus sp. Sow4_H7, assembly GCF_052115865.1. Taxonomy (NCBI): domain Bacteria; kingdom Bacillati; phylum Bacillota; class Bacilli; order Lactobacillales; family Aerococcaceae; genus Fundicoccus; species Fundicoccus sp. Sow4_H7. The sequence continues at coordinate 45,843 of NZ_JBQKME010000008.1, forward strand.
GTGAAGTAAGTCTTAATATTAAACGTCTACAAGAAATTGGATCTTACCGCGGAATGCGTCATCGTCGTAACTTACCCGTTCGTGGACAAAACACAAAAAATAATGCTCGTACCCGTAAAGGTCCGAAAAAATCAGTTCAAGGTAAAAAATAATAGAGGGAGGTTGACAGTTTAATGGCAAGAAGACAACAAACTCGCAGACGTCGTCGCGTAAGAAAAAATGTTGAGCGTGGTGTTGCGCATATTCGTTCTACATTTAACAACACAATTGTGATGATTACGGATGTTAATGGTAATGCAATTTCATGGTCATCAGCTGGATCATTAGGATTCCGTGGATCAAAGAAATCAACTCCATTTGCTGCCCAAATGGCTTCTGAAGTAGCCGCTAAAGGTGCAATCGAACATGGTATGAAGACCGTTGAAGTAACCGTTAAAGGTCCTGGTTCAGGTCGTGAATCTGCTATTCGTTCATTACAAGCAACTGGTTTGGAAGTTACTGCAATTCGTGATGTAACACCTATTCCACATAACGGATGCCGTCCTCCAAAACGTCGCCGTGTATAATAATCAGCACTATTTGTTAAATGACAGTGATGCTGCTTGATTATCATTGAAAGAAACGTTTTGAAAGGGGATTACAATCAATGATCGAAATTGAAAAGCCAGAGATAAAAACAATTGAAGTCAGTAACGATTCGAAATTTGGTAAAATTGTTATTGAACCACTAGAGCGTGGTTATGGAACAACCCTTGGTAACTCATTACGTCGTATTTTATTATCTTCATTACCTGGAGCGGCTGTTACAAGTATTCAAATTGATGGCGTGCTACATGAATTCGCTACAGTAGAAGGTGTAGTGGAAGATGTCCCAACCATCATCTTGCAACTAAAACAACTTGCATTGAAGCTTCATACGGAAGAAGATAAAATAGTGGAATTAAATGTCACAGGTCCTAAGACAGTTACAGCTGCTGATATTATTCATGATAATGAAGTACAAATTTTAAATCCTGATTTACATATTTGTACATTAGCAGACGGAGCTGAGTTGAATATGCAACTAAATGTCTCTAATGGTCGTGGTTATGTTCGTAGTGAGCATAATAAGCGCGATGATATGCCAATTGGTGTTTTACCAATCGATTCAATTTATACACCGATTAAAAAAGTAAACTATCAAGTTGAAAATACGCGTATCGGACAAAAAAATGCATATGATAAATTAACCTTAGATATTTGGACAGATGGATCCATAAGTCCTGAAAAATCTTTAAGTCTTGCAGCTAAAATTTTAACCGAACATCTTAACATATTCGTTAATTTAAGTGATGAAGCTCGTCAAGCTGAAATCATGGTTGAAAAAGAAGAAGCTGAAAAAGAAAAAATGTTAGTAATGACAATTGAAGAACTAGACTTGTCTGTACGTTCTTACAACTGTCTAAAACGTGCTGGAATTAATACAATTCAGGAATTAACTAATAAATCTGAAGCAGAAATGATTAAAGTACGTAATCTTGGACGTAAATCGCTAGATGAAGTGAAACAAAAATTAGCGAACTTAGACTTAACCTTACGTCAAGACGATTAATAATTTAGAGAGTAAAGGAGGAAGCTGAATATGGCATACCGTAAACTAGGACGTACAAGTTCACAACGTAAAGCACTTTTACGTGACTTAACGACTGATGTAATTGTTTATGAACGTATTGAAACAACAGAAGCACGTGCTAAAGAAGTACGTAAATTTGTTGATAAAATGATTACTTTAGCTAAAAAAGGTGATTTATCTGCGCGCCGTCAAGCAGCAAGCTTTTTACGTAATGAAATTGCTGATGCTAGAATTGAAGACGACGAAGTTGTTATTGAGCGTGTATTAAATCGCTTGTTTGATGACTACGCAACGCGTTACGCTGATCGTAATGGTGGTTACACACGTATACTTAAAAAAGGACCAAGAAGAGGCGATGGCGCTCCAATGGTAATTTTAGAATTAGTATAAAATAAAAGACGATACTGCATAAGATATCACTTTTAAGATGGAGAGTGTTACGATTGATAAGAAAATTCTTATTGGTCTAGCTCTGAGCACAGCTATTAGACGAATGTAATAGCTTTAGATTGAGACAAATCATAGACTTTGTCTCAATCTGTGTGCTATTCATCATAAAAGTGTTTTTTATTTTTAAGTAAGTTGTTTCTTGTAAAAAGAAACAATTTATTTAAAAGTTAAAATTCACATCTTAAGGAGTTAGAAAATGGCAGAACCAATTATAAAAGTAAATAATCTCTCTTTTTCTTATGTCGATGGTGAAGATGATGCATTGCGTAATGTGAGTTTCGAAGTTAATAAGGGTGAATGGATTGCGATGGTTGGACCAAACGGGTCAGGGAAATCAACCTTAGCCAAGATGCTCAATGGCTTATTAATTCCTGATACCGGTGAAATTTATATCAATCAGCTCTTATTAAATGAAGATACGGTTTGGGATGCGCGTCGAGCGGTTGGTATGGTTTTTCAAAACCCCGATAATCAGTTTGTCGGTTCAACGGTTGAAGATGATGTAGCTTTTGGTTTGGAAAATGCTGGAATCATGCGTGAAGAAATGATTGTGAGAATTCAAGATGCACTTGAACAAGTTCGTATGTCCGATTTCTTGAAAAAAGAACCTGCCCGTCTTTCAGGTGGCCAAAAACAAAGAGTAGCATTAGCTAGTGTTATTGCTCTTAGACCAGATGTTATTATTTTAGATGAAGCGACATCTATGCTAGATCCTCAGGGGCGGATGGAAGTCATTGAAGCGATTATTAAGTTAAAAGAAACATATAATTTAACACTTATTTCTATTACACATGATATTGATGAAGCGAGTCGTGCAGACCGTATTATGGTCATGAATAAAGGGGAATTAGTTCAATCGGATACCCCAGCTTCTATTTTTTCGCTCGGAAATGAACTTGTTGCAATGGGATTAGATGTACCTTTTGCCCAAAAACTTAAAGAAGCATTAGCTAATAGGCAAGTCGATATTCCACAAGGCTATTTAACAGAGGAGGCGTTGTATTCATGGATAACAACATCGTATTTAAACAAGTAAATTACACTTATAATGCCAATACACCTTTTGAATTTCCTGCCTTGAAAAATGTTAATCTGACCATCCCAGCTAATCAAGTAACAGCGATTATCGGCCATACAGGCTCAGGGAAATCAACCTTACTCCAACATTTAAATGTTTTAGTTAGACCAACTTTAGGATCCGTTATTATTGCAGGTGAAGAAGTAACGGCAGAATCTAAACATGATTCTTTGAAAGCTTTGCGTAAAAAAGTAGGTGTGGTATTTCAGTTTCCTGAAGCACAGCTTTTTGAAGAGACGGTGTTAAAAGATGTGATGTTTGGGCCTTTAAACTTTGGTGTAACAGAGGAAGAAGCAGAACGCATTGCTGAGGAAAAATTATCCTTGGTAGGTATAGATCCTGCTTTATACAAACGGTCTCCTTTCGATTTAAGTGGAGGTCAAATGCGAAGGGTTGCGATTGCGGGCGTTTTAGCTTTGGAACCGGAAATCCTTGTTTTAGATGAGCCGACAGCTGGGTTAGATCCTTTAGGACACGTCCAGATGATGGAAATGTTTATGGAATTACAAGCCAATGATCAACTAACCTTAGTCATTGTCACCCATCAAATGGAAGATGTTGCTAGATACGCTGATCATGTGATTGTGATGGAAAAAGGAACGGTTGTTCGGCAAGGACCGCCTAGTGAAATCTTTGCTGTTTCCCAGTGGTTAGAAGATAGGCAATTAGCCCTACCTCAGTCCATTCAATTTTTAAACCGTTTAGCACAAGATGTTATTTTACCTGATTATAAAGAGCAACCACCACTGACTGTTGATGCTTTAGCTGATTTTATTGTGGCAGCTAAAAAAAGTCAATTAGGAAGGGAGGAGCGTTAAGATGTTGGATAAAATGTTGTTAGGTCGTTATATCCAAGGTAACTCATGGGTGCATCGCCTAGATCCAAGGACGAAACTTCTGGCGAGTTTCTATTTTATTATTATCATTTTCTTAGCCAATAACTGGGTGACCTATGCGCTTTTAACTTTATTTACTTTATTAGCACTCTATTTAAGTGATATTCCATTGAAGTTTTTTGTTAATGGTGTCAAACCCATGATATGGATTATCTTATTTACGGTTGTATTCCAAATGTTATTTACGACAGGTGGAACGGAATATTTTCGTTGGGGACCGATTGTTATTAGTTCTTTAGGGATCACCAATGCGGTTTATATTTTTATACGTTTAGTTTTAATTATTTTTATTTCAACCTTGCTTACTCTAACAACGGCACCTTTAGAATTAACAGATGGGATTGAACATCTGTTTAGACCTTTAGCCCGTTTTGGTTTTCCAGCTAACGAACTCGCCCTAATGTTATCTATAGCCTTACGCTATGTTCCAACATTGATGGATGAAGCAACGAAGATTATGAATGCTCAACGCTCACGAGGCGTCGAATTTGATCAAGGTAATTTAATTGATCGAATGAAATCAATTATTCCCATTCTAGTCCCACTGTTTGTCAGTGCCTTTAATCGAGCGGAAGAAATGGCATCGGCTATGGAAGCTAGAGGCTACCGTGGGGGAGAAGGCAGAACCAAGTATCGTCAATTAAAATATCACTCGGGGGATGCCCTTGTTTTGTTGGTCATGATCGCATTAACAGCAATCTTGTTCTTATTACGATCATAAGAATTTCATTAATAGACAAAATCATATAGGAGTCGTTTAAATGGCTAGATTTGCAGCAAAAATTGAATACGATGGCACGTCCTATGTAGGCTATCAAGTCCAACCAAATGGTTGGACCATTCAAGCTGCTATTGAAGAAGCTTTAGTTAAAATGGCGAAATTGCCCAAGGGTGAACATATTCCTACTTCCAGTTCAGGCCGAACAGATTCGGGTGTCCATGCACTGGGTCAAGTCATTCATTTTGATTATCCTGCTCCAATTAAAGCCGATAATATAAGACGTGCTATGAATAGCTTGTTAGACCCATCGATCCGTTTTTTAGAAGTGGTCGACGTTAACGATGATTTTCATGCACGATATAGTGCGACAGCCAAGCAATATATTTACCGGGTGGATACCCAGCAATACCCCGATCCCTTCAAGCGGCTCTATAGCTTACATCATCCCTATCGTTATGACTTGGAGAAGATGTCAAGGGCTTTAGAATCAGTTGTAGGCGAACATGATTTTACCAGCTTTTGCTCAACAAAAACAGATAAAGAAAATAAAGTGCGCCATATTTATGAAGCTGATATTACAGAAGATAAAGAGAATTCAGAACTCCAATTTCGCTTTTATGGCAATGGTTTTTTATATAATATGATTCGTATTCTCGTAGGTACAAGCTTACAAATCGGCAATGGTCTTAAACCAGAAAATGAACTGCAACGCCTTTTAGAGGTTAAAAACCGAAAGGAAGCTGGACCAACTGCCCCTCCTCAAGGTTTGTACTTACAATTTGTTGAATATAAAAACAATCCTTTTAGGAATAAATAATTTTTAGAGGTGCCAAATGTACATACGCAAAACACGTATTGAAGAAGTAGAAACAGTTGTATCCATTTTTGATTTTGGTAGAAGCATTCAACGCGCAACCGGTAATCATGACCAATGGAATAATGGTTATCCAAATGCTGAAGTGGTCATTGACGATATAGCAAAAGGCCAAAGTTATGTTTGTGTTTCTGACGCAGCAGAAGCAGATTTATTTCCGGAAGAAACGCTATTAGCCACTTTTTGTCTGCAAGAGGGCATAGATCCCACCTATACAAAAATAGATGGCGCTTGGTTAAATGACGAACCATATGTGACCATCCACCGTATCAGCACCAATGGAAAACTTAAAGGCGCAGGCCGTAAAGCAGTTCAATGGGTGATGGAACAACACAACAATGTGCGTACTGACACACATGAAAAAAACACCCTCCTTCGCCGCCTGGTAGAATCACTTGGCTTCAGTTATTGCGGAGTCATCTATCTAGCGGACGGTAGTCCTCGTGTAGCTTACCAATCTTACCGCCCTTAAAATAAATAGCTCTACAAATCAAATAGATGAGTATAGCATCCGAATGTTTAATGCCAGTGGAACCAACTTGGAACACTAACATAAGCAATTCGGATTTTTTCGATAAATTTTTCTTTAATTACGCAAAATATAAAATTATAATATTCGAATAAGATTGCATACTATTAGGGATTTGTTTAAAAACGTGCTACACTTTTATAAATGAAGACTAGAAGTTTATTGAAAGAAGATGATTGGATGTTAGAAAGTTTTGATTTTAAACAGGAAGCAGGTAACTATGATTCCTTTAAGCGGTCAGAACTTGGAGAGAAGCTTGACCGCTTACAACGAATCGTTTCGAATTTAGATATACCGGTTTTAATATTAGTGGATGGATGGGAAAGTTCAGGTAAAGGCTTTGTCATTAATGACTTAACACGTGAATTAGATCCTCGTTTTGTCCGCGTAGAAGTATTTGAAGAAGCAACCGATGTTGAAAAGAAACATCCAAGTGTTTGGCGTTTCTGGCAAAAAATCCCAAGTCATAATGAAATCGCTATCTATGACCGTAGTTTTTACTACCAAGTATTTAATAAAGATAAACGAACCAACAAAATGTTAAAGCAAAGAACACAAGAGTTACTAAATCTAGAAAAAATGCTTTTAGATGATGATACAATCGTCATAAAATTCTTTTTAAATATCTCTGAAGCTACCCAGGAAAAACGAATTAAAAAGTTAGAGAAATCAGAAAACCGCTCATATTTATTAAGCGATGAAGATTATGAACAAAACAAGCATTATGAAGAACATCAAATGTGGTTTGATAAAGTACTAAAAGCAACCGATTTACAGGAAAGCCCTTGGCATATTATTAATGCTGAAGATCGTAAAGTGGCCTCAAAAGAAGTTTTGGCTATAACACTTGATAAAATCAATGCTGGAATCGAACGCATAACGAGAGAACGTAAAGAAACGCAAGCGGTTAAACGTGATTTTTCTTTAGAAAAAGATCAACTCTCATTAGTCAATCTAAGTCAATCCATTTCAGATAAAGATTATGACAAGCAATTAGAAAATTTACAACAAGAGGCGGCAGAACTGGTTTACAAATGTTATTTAAATAACACTGCCATTATACTCGCTTTTGAAGGTATGGATGCAGCAGGTAAAGGTGGGGCAATTAAGCGACTCACTCGTTATATTGACCCACGTAGTTATAAAATACATGGGATTAAAGCACCAAATACCATTGAAAAAGACCATCATTATTTATGGCGCTTTGAACAAAATTTTCCAAAAGATGGCGATATGGTTATTTTTGATCGATCTTGGTATGGACGTGTCCTGGTCGAACGTGTTGAAAATTTTGCCACTCAAAAAGAATGGGAAAGAGCTTATGACGAGATTAACCAAATGGAAAAAGTTCAAACAGACCATGGTTCCATCGTAATGAAGTTTTTCTTAGTCATCGACAAGAATGAACAAAAAGAACGGTTTGAAGATCGTGAAAATGAAATCGACAAAAATTATAAGATAACAGATGAAGATTGGCGTAATCGAGGCAAATGGGATGCTTATTATGATGCATTTAATGAAATGCTTCAAAGAACAAATACAGAAAATGCCCCTTGGTTTGTTATTGCTGCAAATGACAAAAAATTCGCTCGTATTCAAGTGTTAAAACATTTTATTGAACATATCAAAGCACATATTTCAAAAGAAGATAAGAAAGGAGCCAGAGTGAATGTTTGATTTGTCAACTTATGAATTAAATAACGGTCTATTTATTCCCAAAATTGGCTTTGGAACTGCAAGTTTAGACGGTGAACGAGATGCAACTGAAATAATTCGTTACGCCTTAGAGGTAGGTTATCGTCATTTAGATACAGCTCAGTCTTATAATACTGAAAAAAATGTTGGGCAAGCACTTATAAAGAGTGGCTTGAAAAGAGAAGATGTCTTTATTACAACTAAAGTGCATCCCCATCATGTAACCTACGACTTAGCCAAGCAATCGATTGAGGAGTCATTGGAGGCCTTACAGTTAGAATATATTGACCTATTGCTTATTCATTGGCCCAATCCAGCTGCCTATCGTCAAGCTGATGCTTGGCAAGAGGCTAATCAAGAAACTTGGCGTGCAATGGTTGAAATGTATCATCTAGGCAAAGTGCGTAGTATCGGTGTTTCAAATTTTATGATTCATCATTTGGAGTCATTAATTGCGGGCAGTGATGTACTACCGACTGTGAATCAAGTGCTACTCGCTCCAGGTTGTAAGCAAGATGAATTGGTTCAATTTTGTAAAGCAAAAAATATTCAACTAGAAGCCTATAGTCCCTTAGGTTCAGGAAAAATATTTAGTAATGAGAAGGCTCAAGCTATTGCAGACCGTCACCAGCGTTCAATTGCACAAATAGCCATCCGTTGGTCATTGCAACATGAGTTTCTACCGATACCGCGTTCGTCTAAAGAAGAACACATAAAAAATAATTTTGAGGTGTTTGACTTTGAATTAAGTCAAGATGATATGAATGTGTTAGATCAATTAACTGGCGTTGCTGAACAAGCAAATCCAGACACTGTCGGACATTAGTGACATTTATTATCTCTAAATTTAATATGACAAACATAGTTTTTTTGCGTGAAATAAGGTACAATTAAAGCTTGGCCGATTAAGTAAAAGACAATAATTTCTAAATTGAAGGTGAAAAAAATGGTAACCATAAATGATATTGCAAAACAAGCGGGGGTTGCCAAGAGTACTGTATCACGTTATTTGAATGGTGGATCCATCAGTAAGCGTACAGCTGCTAAAGTCGATAAAGTAGTGAAAGAGACTGGGTATATACCCAATAGTTTTGCACAAAGTTTAAAAGCAAAAGAAACTAAAATGATTGGTGCTATCGTCCCGAGACTCGATTCTTATTATTTGAATTCTGTTATAGATGGGGCAGATACCTATTTATATAATAATGGCTACCGCTTAATGTTTTTCCACACACAGATGAACGATCGCCGTTCCGAGGATGCCATGCGTCTATTTATAGCAAATAAAGTCGATGGGATTATTTATTTTGGGGATAAGATTGACGAAGATAATCCAGCTTCCAAATTAAAATCGCCTCCTATTGTTACGAGCCAGCAATTTGTTGATGAGCAGTTATACAAAATTCAAGTTCAATCAGCTGAATTAATGGCGGACTATTTGTATGAAATGGGGCATCGACGTGTAACCTTTGTTGATGGTGGTGATCATTCCTTGGATTTTGATATTGCCACACAGTTTAAAAAAGCTTTCTTTAATTATAAAGGCACTTTTTGGCAGGAAACCCGTTTTGATTTTGAAGATCGTGAAAGTATTAGCAGTCTTTTAGCCGATAGCCCACGATTAATTGTCTGCTCTGATGATATTTTGACCTTAACACTTATGAAAGAATGTTTAGACCGTGGAATTGACATTCCCAAAGACATTAGTTTTGCTAGTTTCGGCAACCATCCAACAGCCGAAATATTTTATCCAGGTTTAACAACCGTACACTATCCATATTTTGAATTTGGAGAGCATCTGGCAGCAGAACTCCTTAATATTATTCAAAATAAAGATTCAGAGCACAACGAATATGAGAATCCACAACTCGTAGAGCGTCAATCCATCTTATACATCAGTGAAGATTAAAATAAATATCACTTTATTAAATACCATTTATTAGTAATTTTTCCCAAAGCTAGTAAATGGTTTTTTTTATTTACCGCATTTTATAAGAAAACGAAATCATTTAAAAAATTACAAATACATATTGGAAAGATTAGAAAATAATGATAAAATGGTGAAAGATTATTATTTATTCAAAGAAATGCTAGAAAAGAGAAAGGATAATCTAATATGCAATTATTACAGCAACTCACGCAACAACTCATTAATGGTTTAGCATTAGGGAGTATCTATGCATTGGTCGCCTTAGGTTATACCATGGTTTATGGTACGATTCGACTAATCAACTTCGCACATGGCGATATCTTTATGATGGGGGCTTTCTTTGGTTATTATTTAGTAACCGTCCTACAAATGAATGTCTTTTTATCAATGGGATTGGCAATGATTTTTTGTGCGATTTTAGGTGTTATTATTGAAAAAGTAGCTTACAAACCTTTACGAAATTCAACACGAGTCGCTGCTTTAATTACAGCTATAGGGGTTTCTTACTTACTACAAAATTTGATGGTTTATTTCATTGGACCTGAAGTACGAGCCTTTAATAGTGATTTTCCGAATATGATTTTCCGGATTGGCAACTTGATTATTTCTTCTAAGCAAATCTTTGTTTTTGTCACAACACTGGTTCTTGTTGTTGTTTTACAACTGATTGTTCAGAAAACAAAAATGGGGAAAGCCATGCGTGCGGCAGCTGTGGATGGCGAAGCTGCACAACTGATGGGAATCGATGTTGACCGGGTTATTTCATTTACCTTTGCGCTAGGATCAGGTTTAGCGGGAATTGCCGGTGTGCTAGTAGGAGTGTATTATAATTCAGTTTCTCCTTTAATGGGAGTCGGTTACGGTTTGAAAGCTTTCGTCGCAGCCGTTATTGGCGGGATTGGTAGTATTCCAGGAGCCATGGTTGGGGGATATTTAATTGGGTTATTAGAATCCTTTGTAACCTTTTTAGGTTTATCCACTTATCGAGATGCTGTGGTGTATGGCTTATTAATTGTCATCTTACTAATATTACCAGCTGGATTGTTTGGGAAAAATGTGAAAGAGAAAGTGTAGGGGATTTCGATGGAACGATTTCATAAACGTAACTTTGCCTGGGCTTTTTTGATTATAGTTGTTTTCTTTGTCTTGTATTATTTAGTTGAATCCAAAGTCATCAACAATTATTATCAAATAACGCTTGTTTCAATTATGCTTAATATCATTTATGCCACTGGTTTGAATTTGGTTCTAGGGATAGCAGGTCAATTTTCACTCGGTCACGCCGGCTTTATTGCGATTGGTGCTTACAGTGGCGCTATTTTTGCTAAGCAGTTTGATAACAGTTTTGCTGGTTTACTGGTGGGGATGTTAGTCGGGGTGATTATTTCGATTGTTGTGGCTTTAATTGTTGGGATTCCTACTTTGCGATTAAAAGGCGATTATTTAGCGATTGCAACACTGGGAGTGGCAGAAATCATCCGTGTTATTATCAATAACATGCGATCGATTACCAATGGTCCAGCTGGGATTAGTAATATTCCAACCATTACTGAATGGCATATTGTGTATGTCTTTTTGGTATTAACGACCATTTTTATTTTAAATTATGTCTACAGTAGTGCTGGCCGAGCGACGTTTTCAATTCAACAAGATGAAATTGCCTCTGAGTCCATGGGAGTCAATGTCACCAAATATAAAGTATTGGCTTTTGTTTTAGGAGCTGTGACGGCTAGTATTGGAGGCTCTTTGCAAGCAACTTTCTTGGGAATTATTACCCCTGGTGAGTATACCTTCAACCGGTCAATTGATGTTTTAATCATTGTTGTATTCGGCGGTATTGGCTCTTTTACAGGAACATTTCTAGCAGCTATCTTGCTTGGTTTAATTAACTTAGTTTTACAAGACTACGGTCAACTACGGATGATTATTTATGCCCTAGTTTTAATCTTAATAATGGTATTTAGACCAGGTGGTCTAATGGGAACTAATGAATTCCGCTTTGGCTCTTGGGCAACGAATTTATTTTCTAAAAGAAATAAGGAGGCAGCTAAATGAGTCTTTTAAAAGTAAATGAATTAACTAAAAACTTTGGTGGATTAGCAGCTGTTTCCAATGTTTCGCTGGAAATAAACCACAATGAATTAGTCGGTATCATTGGTCCGAATGGGGCTGGTAAAACAACCTTCTTTAACTTAATTACTGGTGTATATGAGCCGAGTGAAGGACTGATTGAATTAGAAACGTCAAGCGGAGTCAAAACTTTGAATGGCATGAAACCTGATAAAATTAATGGTTACGGCATTGCGAGAACCTTTCAAAATATTCGTTTATTTAAAGATCAAACTGTTTTACAAAATGTTTTGGTAGCCATGCATCGTGAAAAAGGGAATTCAATTTTATCCAGTTTAATTCGTAGTGCAGCCTTTTATGAAACAGAAGACCGCTTGCGTCAAGAAGCAATGGAACTCTTAGAAATTTTTAACCTTGGGGCGGTAGCCAATGAAAAAGCACGTAATTTGTCATACGGCCAGCAGCGCCGCCTTGAAATTGTCCGTGCTCTAGCAACTAATCCAACTGTTCTATTCTTGGATGAGCCTGCAGCCGGTATGAATCCGAATGAAACAGTAGAGCTAACGGATTTGATTGCGCAAATTCGTCAACAATTTAATTTAACGGTTGTCTTGATCGAACATGATATGTCATTAGTTATGAAAATATGTCAACGGATTTACGTACTCGAATATGGTCGCCTAATTGCACAAGGTACTCCTACTGAAATTCAGAAAAATCCTGATGTTATTAAGGCTTACTTAGGAGGGGACTTGTAATGTTATCGATTAATAATTTAGTAGTGAACTATGGTATGATTAATGCAGTAAGAGATGTAACTTTTGAAGTCAACCAAGGTGAAATTGTTACTTTAATTGGCGCTAACGGAGTAGGTAAAACAACGATTTTACGTACCATTTCAGGTTTAGTTAAATCTGCCAGTGGAGAAATTATTTATGAAGGTGAAAATATAACTACATATTCACCACGAAAAATCGTTGCTTCCGGTATTGCACATGTTCCCGAAGGGCGTCATGTCTTTAAAGGGATGACCGTTTTGGAAAATCTAGAGATGGGGTCCTTTTTAAGAAATGATAAAGAGGGCATCCAAGAAGATATTGACCGTGTTTTTGATCATTTTCCGATTCTAAAAGAGCGAGTTAATCAAGATGCCGCAACTCTTTCGGGCGGCGAACAGCAAATGTTAGCGATGGGGCGTGCTTTAATGGCTAAACCTCGTTTAATCTTGTTGGATGAACCATCAATGGGATTAGCACCTTTATTTATTAAAGAGATTTTTAATATTATTGAACTGATTAAGTCGGAAGGGACAACTGTTCTGTTAATCGAGCAAAATGCGAAGATGGCTTTAACTGTGGCAGATCGGGGTTATGTTTTAGAAACTGGGAAGATTGTCTTAAGTGGAACTGGAGAAGAATTGCTGAATAGTGATGAAGTTCAAAAAGCTTATTTAGGAGGTTAAAAATGTACGTTAAGGATTATATGTCGACCGACTTAAAAACCATTCAACCGTCAACAACCATTATACAAGCGAGTGACTTAATGAAGCGTCATGATATCAAACGTCTGCCTGTGATGGAAAATAATCATTTGTTAGGTCTTGTGACGCGTGATTTGATTGATAAAAACTTACCTTCTGCCGCAACCAGCTTAAGTGCACATGAAGTCAATTATTTATTAGAAAAGACAAAAGTGTCTGATTTTATGCTGAAGAAAGTGGATAGTATTGCACCGGATAGTTTGTTAGAAGAAGCGGCTGTTATGATGCGGACCCGTGATATTGGTGTGTTGGTCGTAAAAGAAGGCAATCAACTGGTGGGGATATTAACGGATAAGGATATTTTTAGAGCCTTTGCGGATATTTCAGGTTATAATTCGGAAGGTACCAGTATTGTTCTAGAACTAGCCCAAGATCGTAAAGGGGTCATTGAAGAGGTTGGAGATGCTCTTTTAGCAGCCGATATCAATTTAACTCATATGACGGTTTACCACAATGAAGGTGGCATTCGGGTGGTCATGCACGTCGAAGCAGCTGATGTTAATGCCCTACTTGATTTATTGAAGAAAGACGGTTACCAAGTACAAACCGTTCAAAAGAAAACCATTAGTAGGTAAAATAAAACAGGGAAAGTTTAGAAAAACTTTCCCCGTTTTTATGTAGCTGATTATTTAATTGTATTTTCGTTTGTTATGCCATAAAGTCACTAAAATCAAAGCAATATTTATTATAAAAAATGCTAAAAGTCCAATAGTAATCCAATCCAAAATGTTTCCACCTATATAGAAAATGTAGAGTTTGTTTTACATTTACAAAGTATAATATGGTGTGGAAAATGTCAAATTATTTTTACTTTTAAATGAAGTCTAAAAAAAATCCGAAAGTCTAGATGATGACGCTCGTCTAAACTTTTGGATTTTTGCAGTTTATAAATGGAAATGGACCTTACAACAATTTTTCAATATCTTTGACCATATTTTTGGGTTCTGTTTTTGGAGAATAGCGTTTAATGACATTACCATCACGGTCAATCAGGAATTTTGTAAAATTCCACTTGATGTCTGATGTTAAAATGCCGCCTTTTTCCGTTTTTAGCCAAGTAAATATCGGTGCTTCATCTTTACCATTCACAAATATTTTTTCATGCATAGGAAAGCTAACGCCATAATTTAAACGACAAGTTTCTTCCATATCTCCATCGGCAACATCTTCTTGCTTAAATTGATTACTTGGGAAGCCTAACACCACGAACTTTTGGTCTTTATAGTTTTGATATAATTCTTCTAGGTCTGGAAATTGACCAGCAAAACCACATTGCGTAGCAGTGTTAACTACTAAAATAACGTAATCATTATAGTCATTAAAAGAGTATGCAGAACCATTACTTTTAACTAGGGTAAAATCAGGTAAGCTCATGGAATCACTCCTATCTCTCATGGCTTGTGTTTATTCTTCCTCTAAATCCACATTATGGTAAACACGTTGGACATCTTCATTACTTTCTAAAACATCGATTAAGTTCTCAAATTGTTTTAAGTCATCACCGGTTAAAGTTACTTCAGATTGAGGCACTAAATCAATTTCGGCCACTTCAAATTCAGTGATGCCATTGGCCTCAAGAACTTGGCGAATATGATCAAATTCACTTGGTTCCCCTAAAACAACCACTTGATCATCTTCTTGATTGACTTCACGCATATCGACATCATCTTCTAAGAGCAGCATCATAATTTCATCTGCATCTTCGTGATTAAAGACAAATACAGCGGTCGATTCAAATAAATAACTGACAGAACCACTTACGCCCATATTCCCGCCATTTTTACCATAAGCAGCTCGAACATCCGATGCGGTTCGGTTAACATTATTAGTTAATGCATCGACTATAATCATGGATCCATTCGGTCCAAATCCTTCATAGCGTAAGTCTTGGAAGTTTTCTTCGTCGCCACCTTTAGCTTTATCAATCGCTTTGTCAATAACGTGACGTGGCACATTATAGGTTTTAGCTCGATCAATAACAAATTTTAGTTTTTGATTCAATTCTGGATCAGGTTCTCCAGATTTTGCAGCGGCATATATTTCAATACCAAATTTTGCATAAATGCGTGATGTATCGCGGTCAGCTTTTGCTTTCTTTTCTTTGATATTCATCCATTTACGTCCCATATTCTCACGCTTCCTTTATAAATTCATACAACTATTATAATACTTAGACTAACAATTGTTAAGTTAGAAATCAGTAAGAGGAAAACAGAAAAACCTAATAAATATCTCAATGGGAAGTGAAGAGATATTTATTAGGTTTGTTAAAATTCAAATTGTCTTAGCGGTCTCCGTTGAAGATACTATTACGTACAATCACATAATCTACTGTACGGATAGATTCTAAGTCATTTCCACCCGCGTAAGAAATCGATGATTGCAAATCTTGTTCCATTTCAAGTAATGTATCGGCTAAACGGCCACGGTTGGCAATCATTTCAATTTTACCTTCGATATTTTTACGCTCACTTTTTTGGTATTCTGAAGCACTACCAAAGTATTCTTTGTAGATTTTCCCATCAATTTCACGTGAACGACCAGGACTTTCTTCGTGAGCAGCTAAAAGTGATCCAATCATAACCATTGAAGCACCAAAGCGATAAGCTTTAGCAATATCACCGTGATGGCGAATACCACCATCAGCAATAATTGGTTTTCTGGCTGCTTTTGCACATTGACGAACAGCGGCTAATTGCCATCCACCAGTACCAAATCCTGTTTTAAGTTTTGTAATACATACACGACCTGGGCCTACACCAACTTTTGTTGCGTCTGCACCAGCATTTTCTAAATCTCTAACGGCTTCTGGTGTTGCCACATTTCCAGCAATCAAGAAGGCTGATGGCATTACTTCTTTAATAAAACGAACCATATCCATAACATCTTCAGAATGGCCATGAGCAACGTCAATTGTAATATAATCAGGAATTAAGTCTTCTGAAACCAATTCACGGATAAAATCAAATTCATAAGGTTTAATTCCAACACTAATAGATGAGTATAGATTTTTTTCACGCATCTTTTTAATAAAAGGTTTACGCGCTTCTTCATCAAAACGGTGCATAATATAGAAATAATCATTTTCTGCAAACCATACAGCTAAATCTTCATTAATTACAGTTTGCATATTTGCAGGAACAACAGGAATTCTAAATGTTCTTGGTCCAAATTGTATTTGTGTATTACACTCTGAACGGCTACTAACGATACATTTATTAGGGATCAGTTGAACATCTTCGAAATCAAAAACTTCCATTGAATAAATACTCCTCTATGTAAAAAAATTTTATACATACATTGCTGCAACACGTGCTTGTGATTCAGCATTTTCCATATACTCGCCATAACGTGTATCCATACGATCAAAAGCACCTGTTGGGGTTAATTCAATCACGCGGTTACATGTTGTATCTAAAACTTCGTAGTCATGAGATGCGATTAAAATAGCACCTTTAAACTTAATTAAACCTTCGTTTAAAGCCGTAATCGACTCTAAATCCAAGTGGTTGGTAGGTTGATCCATTACTAAGACATTGGCTTTAGATAACATCATTTTTGATAAGAGACAGCGTACTTTTTCTCCACCGGATAAGACGTTAACAGGTTTCATTACATCATCACCTGAGAATAACATACGGCCTAGGAAACTTCTTAAGAAGGTATTATCTTGCTCTTCTTTATCAGCGTATTGACGTAACCAGTCTACGATAGATAAGGTTACATTATCAAATTCATCCGCTGAATTACGTGGTAAATAGGTTTGTGAGGTAGTAATTCCCCATTCAAATGTCCCTGAATCTGGCTCCATTTTCCCCATAATAATTTCAAAGAAAGCTGTTACTGCATTATCGTTACGGCTCAAGAAAGCAACTTTATCATCACGGTTTAATGTAAAGGTAACATTGTCTAAAACTTTTTCCCCATCAATTGTTTTTGAAAGACCCTCAACTCTTAGAAGATCATTACCAATTTCTCTAGCAGGAGAAAAGCCAACGAATGGGTAGCGACGTGATGATGGTTGAATATCATCTAAGGTAATTTTATCGAGCAATTTTTTTCTAGATGTCGCTTGCTTAGATTTAGAGGCATTAGCTGAGAAACGAGCAACGAAAGCTTGTAACTCTTTAATCTTTTCCTCTTTTTTAGCATTTTGATCGGCTTGTAGTTTCGCTGCTAATTGACTTGATTGTAACCAGAAATCATAGTTACCTACATATATTTTAATTTTACCAAAGTCAACGTCTGCCATATGTGTACAAACACGGTTTAAAAAGTGACGGTCATGCGAAACAACAATAACAGTGTTTGGAAAATCTAAAATAAAATCACATAACCAATCGATGGATTGTGAATCTAAACCGTTAGTCGGCTCGTCTAGTAATAAATTATCTGGACGACCAAATAAAGCTTGAGCGAGTAAAACTTTAATTTTATCCGCTTCTTCTAATTCACTCATTTGGCTATATAGTAGTTTGTTATCAACGCCTAAACCTTGTAACAAGTTACTAATTTCAGCTTCAGCTTCCCATCCACCCATCTCAGCAAAAGCCGCTTCTAATTCACCTGCACGAACACCGTCTTCATCGGTGAAGTCTTCTTTCATGTAGATAGCATCTTTTTCTTTTTGGATTTCATAAAGCTCTTTATATCCCATTAATACTGTATCGATAACAGTATATTCTTCATAACCAAAGTGGTCTTGACTAAGAACAGCTAAGCGTTCGTTAGGGTCCATTGAGACAGTACCAGTAGTTGGAGAAACGTCACCAGAGAGAATCTTTAAGAAAGTAGACTTTCCAGCCCCGTTAGCCCCTATTACACCATAACAATTTCCGGGTGTAAAAGTGATGTTGACGTCATCAAACAGTTTGCGGTCAGGAAACTGTAGGCTGACATTTGATACATTGATCATTGTTTTTCCTCCTAGAACCTTATAGGCTGCCTATGAATAGACATACAGTATAATAATAACATATTTTTGAACATTAGGGACTATAAAATGAATAAGAATACCTAAAATTATATTTTATATCATATATTTATCAAGTAATTGAAATGCTTTTTACGATGTAAATTCATTGAAAATTCATATTCATTCGTTATAATGAATACATCAAAGGGAGGAAGTACAACATGAAATTGAAAAAAACATTTTTTAGAAGTGCCTGTGCACTAGCATTGATAGGTGCAGGAGTTTCTCCAGTTCTTTCGAATTTTGTTAGTCCTCAGATTTCGACTGTGGTTCAGGCGCAACAAGATGACACATTAAGTGCTGAAGAGCAAAATCGTGTAGCAGTTATTAAAGATAATGTTGCTGGTTTTGAACCTGTAAACTTAGAACAACTATTAGAAGTATCTGATCGTGATTTATTAGATTACGATAACATTGCCCAATCACAATCAACGGATGTTTATGATGTTTGGGGTTCAATTTATAATCAAATAGCTGAAAATTATCCTCATTTAAATTTATTAAGAGGAGAGGATTATGAAGCTTATGAGCGTGCGGCTGAAGCTATTTCAGAACGTTCTGAATATACTTATTCAGATTTAAATATGGCTTTACCTCGTTTAACATTGGAAAGATATCGTTCAGCAATGGCTAATAATGAAGATAATGTCGACAATGCTGTCGCAGAAATCTTACCTGCTATTGAACAAACAATCGATGAGTATATTGTACGTCGTGAAGAACGTCAAAAAGATGAAGATGATAATTCCGATGAAGAAGCAGCTCAAAATTTACGTCAAGAATTAATTGGTGGTACACCAATGTTACAAAACCAATTAAATCAATTTGATGATGCGACCTTAGTGGCACTAGCTGATGAATTGAATCAAACTGGTGGCGATATTTCGACATTGTATAACCGTCTAGTCGAAGATTATCCAGAAGTATTTGCCTCAGAGTCACAAAGAATGCGTGATGCATTAGTGAATGAGTTTAATTTAAATGAAACTGAATTAGACGCTGTTTTAGATGCCGAACTTTTCTGGGAAGAACTTACTATTTTCAATGATGGAAATGTTGAAAACTTTGAGCGTTTAGCGCAAGTAATGGAAGAAAAATATAATGTCAGTCGTACTGATGACGAATCAGAATCAGAAGATGATTCACAAGCAACAGAAAATCTGCGTAATGAATTAATTGGCGGCACACCAATGCTACAAAACCAATTAGATCAGTTTGATGATGAAACTTTATTAGCATTAGCTGATGAATTGAATCAAGCTGGTGGCGATATTTCTTCATTATATAACCGTCTAGTCGAAGACTATCCAGAAGTGTTTGCTTCAGAGTCACAAAGAATGCGTGATGCATTAGTGAATGAGTTTAATTTAAATGAAGCTGAATTAGATGAAGTTTCAGATGCCGAACTTTTCTGGGAAGAGCTAGCTATTTTCAATGATGGAAATGTTGAAGACTTTGAACGTTTAGCACAAGTAATGGAAGAAAAATATAATGTTAGTTCAACGGATGAATCAGAGGAAGATGATACACAAGCAGCAGAAAATCTGCGTAATGAATTAATTGGTGGTACACCAATGCTTCAAGCTCAATTAGATCAGTTTGATGATGAAACTTTATTAGCATTAGCTGATGAATTGAATCAAGCTGGTGGCGATATTTCTTCATTATATAACCATTTAGTAGCCAACTATCCAGACGTATTTGCTTCAGAGTCACAAAGAATGCGTAATGCTTTAGTGAATGACTATGGTTTAGATGAAGCAGCCTTAAGTAATGTTTCAGATGAAGAGTTATTCTGGGCTGAATTTGCAGTCTTTAATGAAAATAATAAAGTGGAAGATTTTGGAGCATTAGCTAACCGTCTTGCAGAAGAATTTAATATTCCACGTGAATCGCAATCAGAATCTGAGTCAGAATCACAAAGTGAATCAGAATCAGAAGAAGCAAGTCGTTCTGTTTCAATTGAAACCAGTGTGGAAAGTAACGAATCAAGCAAAACTGAAAGTGGCGATTTGTTACCAGAAACCGGTGAAACAAGTTCAACATGGTTAATTGTCCTCAGTGTGATTTTATTAGTTGCAGCTGGATTCTTAATCTACCGTGGAAGAAATAAAGTAAACTAATTTAAATATTAGCCTTAAAAGCTGTATGGCATTGCCTGCAGCTTTTTTGTATGGATTTTTTTAATTGTAGATGAAAATGTTGACTTCAAAAAACATGCATATTTTTCCTTTGGTCTCGTTTAGATCTGTCCAGTTTATAGGTTCCAGTTTATTCCGACGAGTTTAAAACATTAGCCTCGTTCCTTCAATAAGCATTTGTCGTAAATTAATACTTTCATTTTAAGCAGTGATATTTATTAAAAATTAAACAGTTGCGGTTAGTGAGTGGAGGTGTTGTGTGTTATGATTTAGTTATTAATTGGAATTGTGGAGGGGTGTTGTCATGAATGGTAGAGATGATCGTTTGGATCGTTTGGTGATTAAATATTTAATTATTATTGCGGTTTTGGCGACGGTTGTATTGAACTATCATACGGTCATTGCTTATTTATCAACCATTTGGCGGGTTTTATCGCCCATTTTATCTGGTTTTGTTTTTGCCTTTATACTTAATTTATTGATGTCAAATATTGAAAAATATCTTTTTATCGGTACAGAAAATGAGCGGCTTATTAAATTACGGCGGCCGTTGGCTATTTTAATGACCTTGTTCATTGTTTTGCTTAGTGTGAGTGTGATTTTATGGTTAATCATTCCACAATTGATTTCTGCTATTCGGATTACGATTGAGTCTTTACCTCTTGTTTTTAATATGTTCCAAAGGCTGTTAAAAAATCTTGAGGAGATTTATCCGGAATATAATTATAATGCCTTTATTACGCAAGCAGGCTTAAATTGGGACACGGTTGCGGGGGAAATTACCTCTTTTGCCAATGGTTTGGTTGAATCCATGATTTCGGTAGTGGCGAGCTTGAGTTCATATGCTTTGAATTTGGTGATTATTTTAGTTGTGAGTGTTTATGCTTTGTACTCAAAAGAAAAATTAATTTCACAATTTAAGCGGATTGGGAAAGTCTATTTAAGTGCTAAAATGTATGCGCAATTGACCTATGTTTTGCGTGTGACTAATGAATCTTTTTCAAATTTTATTACAGGGATGCTGATAGAAGCGGTTATCTATGGTTCGATGGTAGCAATTGGTATGTGGATTTTCCAATTTCCTTATGCCGCTATGGTGGGGACGATCTCAGGTGCTTTAGCTTTGATACCTATGGTTGGTGCACTTATTTCAGCCTTTATCGGTGCCTTGTTAGTGATGACGCAATCTTTCTCGCAGGCTATCTTTTTCCTGATATTTATTATTGTGGTTCAACAGTTGGAAAGTAATATTATTTATCCAAGGGTTGTCGGTGGCTCAATTGGTTTACCGGGCATTTGGACCTTCATTGCTGTAACGGTAGGGGGCGGTCTTCTTGGTGGACTGGGGTTTTTAGTGGGGGTTCCGATCGCTTCAACCATCTACAAATTGTTGCGGAAAGATGTGGAGACGAGAGAACATATCGATGCCATTATCCATGAAGAGCAATTGAAAGAGATGAATGGCGTTGTCAGATCTTAATCAATACAAAAACGATTCAATCTCAGGAGTTTTTTTCCAGGAATTGAATCGTTTTTTAGTCGTATTTTATTTATTGAAAGCGACGGAGGATTCGGGCAAACCATCCTTCTTTTACGGTTCTTTGTTCTTGTTTTTCTTCAATTTCTTGATTAAGTTGAGCGCTGCGGGCTTGAGCATCTTTAATCATTGCTTCTTGTGAGTTTAATTTCACTGTTTCACGATTTGGGCGTTCGTATAAGCCATTTGACTGTAATACTCTCGCTTTTAAGGTATCTTCTAACTGCATTTTTAAAATATCAACAATATTATCTTCTATTTGTTTATCTAAGATTGGGAATTCAATTTCAACTCTTTGTGTCATATTTCTCGTCATCATGTCAGCAGAGGATAAGAAGAGATGATTTTCATTGTTCCGGTTGAAATAATAGACTCTAGAGTGTTCTAATAGTCGTCCCACAATACTCCTGACACGGATTGTCTCGGATAACCCTTCAACGCCTGGTTTCAAACAACAAATTCCCCGAATAATTAAATCAATTTGCACCCCTACTTGACTGGCTTCATATAGCTTTTTGATGATGGTTTTATCGGTTAAGGAGTTCATTTTAGCTACAATTCGTCCGTTGCCAAATTCTTTTTGATAACCAATTTCTTCATCAATGTAATCGAGAAGTGAATCACGAATTTCAAAAGGTGATACATGTAGATGCTTGTATTCTGGTCTTTGACTATAGCCACTTAAGTAATTAAAAAATTTAGAAGCATCTTCAGTTAATGCCGGATCGACAGACATAATCCCCATGTCCGTATATAAGCGAGCCGTTTTTTCATTATAGTTACCTGTGCCCAGATGGACATATTGTTGGATACGGTCGTCTTCTTTTTTGATGACTAAGGAAATTTTACTATGTGTTTTTAAGTCACTAATTCCATATAGGACATGGCAACCTGCTTCCTCAAGCTCGCGTGCCCAAAAGACATTGTTTTCCTCATCAAATCGTGCTTTTAATTCAACTAATACCGTTACTTCCTTTCCATTGTCTGCAGCGCGTTTAAGAGCGGCAATAATTGGTGAGTTTTTGGAAACTCGGTATAAAGTTTGTTTAATGGCAATGGTTTTAGGGTCGTTTGCTGCGGATTCGATTAAAGATACAACTGGTTGGAATGAGTCATAAGGATGGTGGAAGAACAAATCTTGTTCTTTGATTGAATCAAATAACTCAAGTCCAAGATGCTTAGGATTTAAGTAAGGCTCAAACGGTTTATAACTCAGTTCAGGGTGTTTATCCCTTAATAAATCAATTAAATCAAATAAATAGGTTAAATCTAAAGGTCCATTAATAAGATAAACATTAGTTTTTTCTAACTCTAAGACATCACTTAAAAAGTTAATGGTAGGTGAGTCAACGGCAAGGCCATAACTGGTGTCAATTTCTAAACGGATGGCCATCCCATTTCGTCTTTGTTTGACATAGTCTTCAATGAGAACTAATAAATCAGAAGCCCCTTCTTCACGAATATTAAAATCGGCATTACGTGTAATTCTAAAAGGAAAGGCTTCGACGACTTCGTAACCTTTGAACATGCTATCGATGAAATGAGCGATAATATCTTCTGTAAAAACTAAAGTGCGTTGGTTAGTGGCGGTTAAAATTTTATAACGGTCTAATAAAGGCGGGATTGGAACTAAGGCATGAAAGCTTTTACCATTTTTTTCAAGTACAACCATAATGTTTAAGGCTTTATTGATTAAATGAGGAAATGCCTTATATGCATCAATTCCAATGGGTGATAAAGTTGGTAAAATCATATTATCGAAATAGTCCTTAACCGATGCTAATTCTGCTTCGTTTAAAGTAGCGATCCGTTTAATTTCATAATTATAATTCGATAAATAATAGGTTAATTCATGATAACGTCGATATTGTTCCGTAATATTACGTTGGTTACTTTTTTGAATTTCATCCAATAATTCTTTCGGTGACATATAAGTTTTGTTTTCAGAAATTTCAACACCTGCTAAATATTGATCATAAACTCCAGCCACACGAACCATGAAAAATTCATCTAAGTTCGAGCTACCAATGGCTAAAAAATTCAACTGTTCTAAAAACGGATTATCTAAATCATTTGCTTCATCAATCACACGATAGTTAAAATCTAGCCAACTTAATTCGCGATTAAAATAATATTCCGGTTGATCATAGGGATCTTTTTCTTGAATTTCTTCAAGGGTAAAAGATTTTTTGAGAGGTTTTTCGTCAGTTTTATTTTTTTTGTTTTTGCTAGCCATATCGCTGTCTCGCTCCTTATTAAATTCGCTTTAATTTAGATTAATAACTAGATATGAAATTTAAACTCAATTGTCCATCAAGTGCTCGTTCTAAATGTTTTGCATGTCGTTCAGCCCGATATTTTTCTGCAATAATCGGTTTATGGTGATAAATATCTAAGCGGTAATTGCCATCGGATAAAGCATTTAATTTTAATGCATTAATCGGTCCGGTTTGTGAGTCGTTTAAGGCTTCGGAAAACTTAAGGATACCACCTAAAAGTTGTAATAATGTTTCTTCATCTTTAGTAAACCAACCTTCAAAGTCTTCTAAATATTGGTTGAATAAAGAACGGTTACGATAACTACTCAATAAAGCTAAGCGCAAACGTTTGAGATGACTATAACCGGGTAAATTCATGTTGGATAAGAGATAAAAAGTATGTTGTGATTCGGCATCAATATCAATAAATGAACCAAATTGATACAAATAAGCGGCGAACTCTAATTCCTCATGTATCTCGTATGTAAATGAGAGTTGATTCAATTCGCATAATTGCTGGTATAAACTCAAAGCATAGTTGATGCGAAGATAATTTCTTGATGTATCAATAGGGAATTGGTGGCCGATACCACGAATGGTACGAGCTTGAACTAGACTTACATCAATTGGCGTGTTGTAGGTTTCATTGATATATTTTAAAATAATCCCTTCACGTAAACCATGTGTAGAAACACTTAAAAAGGGCGTTTTAACCATTTTATATAGTTCCTGAAAAACAATGGTTGCTGGGATGATAATGTCTTGTCGGTCCGTACTCAAACCGTCAATATCATCTAGTCGATTAGCATCGGTTGTAACAAAGGTGGTCAAAGTCTCTTCAATGGCTTCCGCGACCATACCATAACCATGTAAGCCAGCTAAAGGATAATGGATCAGACGTTGATGAACGTTTGCTACGTTACGCGCCGATCCACCAATCGCAATGATTGGTAAGTTAGCTTTTTTAATCCAAGAAAATTCTTTAAATTGTTTGCGTACAAATTTCCTAACAGCTTCCATCGCTTTCGGGTCATTGTGGGCTTTACCATTAAAAAAATCTTTTCTTAAGCTAACCGCACCAAATGGGAAGCTATGGTAATGTTTCATTTCTTTATTTTCATAATGGGTAATTTCACAACTGCCTCCACCAATATCAATCGTAATGGCATTTTCAATGGTAGAGGAATGAAGCACGGCATATTGTCCATATTCTGCCTCTTCTTGTTCGGTCACGATTTCAATTTTAATGCTTGTCGCCATTTCTACTTGTCGTAAGATATCATCTTTATTAGAAGATTGACGAATAGCGGCAGTTGCTTTCGGTAGAACTCGATCGACTTGATAACTTTCAATCACATAGTTAAAACTATCTAAAGCAGCGATTAATTTATCGATACCGGCTTGGTCTAAAAACGCCTCTTCTTCTACATAATAAATATTTTCAGATAGACGCGCAGGGGTTTTAATGTTTTGGATTTCAACAAAGTTAAACTCTTGATCAATCCCATAAATAACTAAGCGCAGGGAGTTTGACCCGATATCAATGATAGCAACTTTTTCTTTGAACATGAGAAGACTCCTTTAAAGTGAACGATTTAATAATTCTTTGATGGCAGAGCTTACTTTATCAGAAGCATTCACTACGACACCATTCGATTTAATTAAGCCAACGACATATAAATTGACATAAGGAAATTGGGATTCAGCGACTTCTTTTAAAGCATCTAACTTAGCTTGATTATCACTACCTTGTTGACGGGTATCGGTATAGAGTCCCACGATCGGGATATTTGCTTGATATGCCACACCGACTTCAGCTGCAACACCAGGATCCATTTGCAGTCCATCTAAGACAGCTAACATCACATCAGAAGCTAATAGAGCATCAGTATCATATCGAGCAATCGCAATCGAATCAGCATATTCATTTTTATCATTTATTTCAGCTTGTTCTTGAGGTAAATAAATATCTAAATCTGGAATGGCTTGACGAATTTTTTCAGCCAACATAGCATTAAAGCTTAATTCCATTTCATTAAATAGAGGACTTGCAAAGTATAATTTAGGCATAACAGACTTCCTTTTCTTTGTTGTAATTTCATTATAGCCGACCCTCACTATTGAAACAAATATAAATATAATAAATAAATATTTTTATTGAAATAACTTATGAAAGCAAAGTGTTATAGACAATGTTTAGTGGTCATTATGCTATAATAAAGATAACAACTTTATTAAGATAGGAGATTTGTATGTTTAGAACAAGAGAAAGTAAATGGGGTAATATCATTATGGGTATTATTATGTTAGTGCTCGCGTTTTTAACCTTCAATAACCCTATGTCTACGCTAGCTTCTGTTGTTATTTTTATTGCTATCGGAGCTATTTTAAAAGGCTTGTTTGAAATCACAACCCGTCGTAAAATGGCGCAATCGATCAATGCTCCAACTTGGCCAATGTGGGTGATTGGTATTTTAGATAT
Source organism: Fundicoccus sp. Sow4_H7 (assembly GCF_052115865.1). NCBI lineage: Bacteria > Bacillati > Bacillota > Bacilli > Lactobacillales > Aerococcaceae > Fundicoccus > Fundicoccus sp. Sow4_H7. The sequence continues at coordinate 72,631 of NZ_JBQKME010000008.1, forward strand.
TATTATAGGTATTTATTTATTAATGAATGCTGGTTTTGCTTTGGCGGCTTTACCATTTGCGTTTGCTACATGGTTTATCATCGACTCTATCGGTGCAATTGGTACTTCCTTTATGATTCGCCGTGTGTCAAATTCAAGTTTTTGGCTGACATTAATCTTTGGTATTATAGGTTTGTTGGTTGGTTTTAGTTTACTTTCTAAACCACTTACAGCTACTTTGACCCTCGTCAATCTATTAATTATTTATTTTGTTATTTCAGGTGTTGGGCATTTGATTGCAGCTTTTACACAACACGATTAATATTAAACGATAAAAAAAGCTTCTGCTATCCAGTTGATAGCGAGAAGCTTTTTTCTATATTACGCCTTACGTAGTCGTAAAGCATTTAATAAGACTGAAACGGAACTTAGACTCATGGCAAGGGCAGCAAACATTGGGTCTAATAAAGGACCGTTAAAGAATAAGCGTAATAATCCCATAGCGATCGGAATACCAATCACATTATATGCAAAAGCCCAGAATAAGTTTTGCTTAATATTACGAATGGACTTGTTACTCAAATCAATTGCTTGTACAACATCTTCCAAATCATCATGCATTAAGACGATATCAGCTGATTCCATCGCAATATCTGTCCCTGATCCAATTGCCATTCCGATATCAGCTTGAGCTAGGGCAGGGGCATCATTGATACCATCTCCAACCATAATCACATGCTTACCTTCACTTTGAAGTTGTTTTACCATGTTAGCTTTATCTTCTGGCATGACCTCGCTAAAGACACGGTTAATGCCTGCTTTTTTAGCAATTGTTTCAGCAGTAAATGAATTGTCTCCCGTAATCATAATCACTTCAAGCCCTAATTCATTCAAGCGTTCTACAGCGGTGATACTTGATTCCTTAATCGGATCTGAAACGGTGATTATTCCAGCAAAATGATCATTGATGGCAAAATACATAGGGGTTTTGGCATCTTGAGCAAAAGCTTGCGCTTGTTCTTGAGCGGCCTGCGTAAAATTCGTTACGTCTTGCATTAGCTTTTTGTTACCCACTTTAATAGTATGATCTCCAATAACAGCGACAATACCTTGTCCAGTGATACTGTCGAATGAATCAACAGATAATAAAGATAATTGTTTTTCATTTTCGGCGTATCTAACAATGGCCTCTCCTAACGGATGTTCAGAAACAGATTCAGCTGAAGCAATTAAACGCAAGGTTTCAATTTCATCTCGATCATCCATGACTACAAAATCATTCACTGTAGGCTGACCTTTTGTAATTGTTCCTGTTTTATCCAGGAGAATCGCATCTGCATGATGCGTATTTTCTAAGGCAACACCACTTTTGAATAAGATCCCTTTTTGAGCGGCATTTCCTGTCCCCACCATAATCGCTGTTGGTGTCGCTAAACCTAAGGCACACGGACAAGCAATAATTAAAACACTAATAAATATATTCAGGGCAAACGGAAGGGTTTCACCTAATATAAAATACCACATTAAAGCAGATAGGATTGCAATAATAATAACGGTTGGAACAAAATAAGCAGAGATTGTATCGGCTAATTTAGCAATCGGTGCTTTACTTCCTTGGGCATCTTGAACCATTTGAACTATTTGTGCTAACAAAGTATCTTGACCGACACGGGTTACTTTATAAGTAAAACTCCCTGTCTTATTAATACTGGCACCTGTCACTTGATCGCCAACTCTTTTTTCAACCGGCATACTTTCACCGGTTAACATAGACTCATCAATACTTGACTGTCCGCTGACGATCTCGCCATCAACTGGCAAACTTTCACCTGGTCGAACTTGGATGAGGTCGCCTAGTTGAATTAATTCAACCGCTACTGTTTCCACACTGCCATCTTCATTGACACGGCGGGCTACATCCGGTGTTAAATCCATCAAGTTTTTAATCGCTGAACTTGTCTTACCTTTAGCAAGTTCTTCCATATAATTTCCTAAAGTGATTAGGGTAATGATAACAGCGGCTGATTCAAAGTACAGATCGGGATGACCATGCGTAACCAGATTGCCTGTAACTAAAAGGAAAGTAATAACAAGGCCTTGGATAAAGGCAGCACTAGTTCCCACAGCAACTAAACTATTCATGTTAGGGTGTAGGTTAAATAAAGCCTTAAATCCAGTTTGAAAAATGCCTCGACCTAACCACATCACCGGTATTGTGAGTGCCAACTGTAATAAAGCATTGTTAATTGGGTGAGTGCTCATGTCAAGAAATTGCGGTAAAGGCATCCCAACCATATGTCCCATTGTTAAAATAAATAACGGTACCGTAAAGACAGCCATCCAAATCACGCGGTTTTTGATTGCTTTTAATTTACCTTCTTTTTTCGCTTGAGCTTGTTCGTATCGATCATTGGCTGATAGAACTAGGGAAGCTTCATAGCCAGCTTTATCAACGGTATCTCTAATTAAATCAGGATCAATTTTCTCAGCGCCATCCCAAACAACTTGCATTTGTTCAGTCGTTAGATTTACAGCGGCTTGTTTAACTGCATCCAATTGATTAATGGCTTTTTCAACTGTTTGTGCACAAGAAGCACATGTCATCCCATCAATGGCATAGGTTTGAACTGTTGAAGCATTATTAAGGTTAATCCAGCCTTCATTTTCTTCTTTAACCACATCGTAACCACTTTGTTGTACAACACGCTGAACTTCTTCAAACGATAAGGCTTGATCAGCAAATGTTAAAGTAGCTTCTTCCGTTGTTAAGTTGACAACGGCATCACTTACACCGTTGGTTTTCTTTAGTGCTCTTTCGACAGTTTGTGCACAAGAAGCACACGTCATCCCTTCTATCTTATAACTTTCTTTCATGAAGGTTCCTCCTTATTCTACTAATTCGTAACCAGCATCAGCTACAGCTTTAACCATCTCAGTTGTTTGAATTTTAGCACCATCATATTGAACGCTTGCTGTTTTGTTTTGTAAGCTAACATCCACTTTTTCTACTCCATCAAGTTTATTAAGTGCTCTTGTAATTGTATTAGCGCAGTTTTGACAACCCATTTTCTTAACATTAAATATTTTTTCCATAATCATTCTCCTTTGTTGTTTAAGCTAATTTTGTATGTAAATGACAATGACATTGTCCCGGAGGACATTGACAAGTGACTTGTTGAGGCGCTGTTTGACGTTTATTGTCTAAGGTATTTATTAAAGTATCAATGTCTGTTTGCGATAAGCTGTTACTATTTATGAGATGAAGAATAATATCTGCTCGGTCACGTGTACAGGTTTGGTCGACTAAATCGTTAGTCCGCTGACGTGTGGCATCCATTAAACTAATCAATGGATAGTAGAAATATGGGGTGGTTGAATCGTTTTTTCCAATGGCTTCTTTTTGGATCAGGCGATTTAACAAAGATTTAATCGTGCCTTCTTTCCAATCTTTGATTTGCATTAAGGTATCGATGATTTCGCGACTCGTTATTGTTTCATTCGCCCATACGACACGCATAACTTCCCATTCAGCATCACTGATGCTTGTTTGCTTTGTATTTAAGGTCATCATTATGCCTCCTTTTTTGTAGTTACAAATGTAATCTATCTATAGTTTACATATGTAACCTAGATGTGTCAAGTTATATTTATTTATTTTGTGAAAATGAATATAATTAGCAGGGATTGTTTAGTTGATTCAATAGAATAAAGGCTTTCCTATTGATAGATAAATAACAAACACAATATATAGGGGTTTAAAAAACAGTCAAACACATCATTTAGTGTTTTCGGGGTTTGCATGTCAAAGTTTTTATGGTATGATTTAGTCCATATATTTAAGAAAGAAAGAGGTGAAGGAGAATGTTACTGGTATATATGTCATTAACTGGTCAAACAAGAAAGTTTATTGACAAATTTGACTGGCCTAGTCTAGAGTTGACGCCAGATAATGCCTTTACCGAAATCCATGAACCTTACGTCATTGTTGCACCCACATATGAGCGTGAAGTAACGGATATTTTATTTGATTTCATTGAGACAGGCAACAATGCTTCTTATTTGCAAGGGGTGGCTGGGGGAGGGAATCGAAATTTTAATACACTATTTTGTTTCACAGCCAAAGACATTGCTGAAGAATTTAATGTTCCATTACTCCATGTGTTTGAGTTTCAAGGGTCTGATAACGATGTAAATATAATGAAAGAGCAGGTGGCATGCCTTGGACAAGCCGGTATTAAGTAGCAAACCAAAAGAAGTATCTTACTTTAAGTTAAATAATGAATTAAATCGACCTGTGGATAATAAAATACCTTTAAATAAGGACCGAGAAGCGGTACGTGCTTACTTTTTAGAGCATGTTAACCCTAATACAGTATTTTTTTATACTTTAGATGAGAAGATTGATTATTTAATTACAAATGATTATTTAGAACGTGAATTTATTGAAAAATATGATCGATCATTTATTAAAGAATTAATGACAACGACTTATGACATGAAATTTCGCTTTAAATCATTTATGTCAGCTTTTAAATTTTATACCCAATATGCCTTAAAAACGAATGATGGTAAACGGTATTTGGAGCGTTATGAAGATCGTATTGTTTTTGCTTCATTATTTTTAGCCGATGGTGATACGGAATTAGCAACGAGTCTAAGAGATGAAATGATTAGCCAACGATATCAACCAGCAACACCGACTTTTTTAAATGCTGGTCGTAAAAGACGTGGGGATCTTGTTTCATGCTTTTTAATTCAACTAACGGATGACATGAATAGTATCGGACGTGGAATTAACTCAGCCTTGCAATTATCAAGAATTGGAGGCGGTGTTGGAGTTAATTTATCTAACTTACGAGCTGCTGGAGATCCAATTAAAAAGATTGAAAATGCCTCAAGTGGTGTTGTGCCTGTTATGAAACTTTTAGAAGATAGTTTTAGTTATTCTAACCAATTAGGTCAAAGAAATGGTGCTGGCGCTGTCTATTTAAATGTCTTCCATCCAGATGTTGTGTCATTCCTTTCTACTAAAAAAGAAAATGCCGATGAAAAAATCCGTGTCAAAACCTTGTCGCTTGGTTTAGTTGTCCCTGATAAATTTTATGAATTAGCCGCTAAAGATGAGCCGATGTATTTATTCAGTCCCTACGATGTGGAAAGAATTTATGGTAAACCTTTTTCTTATGTGGATATTACGCAAGAATTTGATAATTTAGTGAATAACCCGGAAATTCGTAAGTCTAAAATCTCAGCCAGAGAATTAGAAAATGAAATTAGTAAATTACAACAAGAATCAGGTTATCCTTATATCATTAACATTGATACAGCCAACAAGTCCAATCCAATTGATGGAACAATTACCATGAGTAATTTATGTTCTGAGATTTTACAAGTTCAACAGCCTTCTTTAATTAACAACCGTCAAGAATATGAAGTGTTAGGTACGGATATTTCATGTAATTTAGGGTCGACCAATATTCCTAATATGATTCAATCACCTGACTTTGCTAAATCAGTTGATACGGCTGTTCGTGCTTTAACCTATGTGACAGATAATTCTAATATTGAAGCTGTACCAACCATTAAAAACGGAAACGATCAAGCGCATACCATTGGTTTAGGTGGCATGGGACTGCATACTTTATTTGCTTTGAACCAAATGTATTATGGTTCGCCTGAATCGATTGAACTCACTGAAGCTTACTTCTATGCTTTAAATTACTACACACTCGTTTCTAGCAACAAAATTGCAAAGGAACGTCAAACAAGCTTTGTGAATTTTGAAAAGTCTGCCTATGCAGATGGTAGTTATTTTGATAACTATATTAATAATCCATTTGAGATTAAAGATCTAAAAGTAGCTGAAATTATGAAAAATGTTCCTATGCCGACAGCTGAAGATTGGGCACAATTAAAAGCCGCTGTTGACGCAGATGGTTTATATCACCAAAATCGTATGGCAATTGCACCAACAGGTTCCATTTCTTATGTAAATGAAACAAGTGCTAGCTTACACCCAATTACGCAATTGATAGAAGAGCGTCAAGAAAAGAAAACAGGAAAAACCTATTATCCTGCGCCACATTTATCTAATGACACTATTAAATATTACCAGTCTGCTTATGATATCGACATGCGTAAAGTCATTGATATTTATTCAGTGGCTCAAAAACATATTGATCAGGGGATGTCTTTAACTTTATTCATGCGTTCAGAAATTCCTGAAGGGATGTATGAGTGGAAAGAAGGGCGTACGAATAAGATGACAACGCGTGATTTAAATATTTTACGTCACTATGCTTGGAAAAAAGGGATTAAGTCGATCTATTATGTGCGGACTTATACAGATGATGGCGAAGAAGTAGGCAGTAACGCTTGTGAAAGTTGCTCGATTTAGAAGGGGAAATGAGGATTTATAATGACTATGACATCTGATTTCAAAAACACACCGAATTATTATGCCATTAACTGGAACAATATCGAAGACGTCATCGATAAATTAACCTGGGAAAAACTAACCGAACAATTTTGGTTGGATACGCGTATTCCGTTATCCAATGACTTGGATGATTGGCGGACATTGTCTGCCCATGAAAAAGATATTATTGGTAAGGTATTTGGAGGCTTAACATTACTTGATACATTACAATCGGAGGATGCGATTGAACGTTTGCGTTTAACGGCGCGGACGCAACACGAAGAAGCTGTTTTAAACAATATTCAATTTATGGAATCTGTGCACGCAAAAAGTTATTCTTCTATTTTTTCAACATTAAATTCTAAAGCCGAAATTGAAGAGATTTTCCGTTGGACAGATTCTAATGAACTGATTCAATTTAAAGCCTTGAAAATCAATGATATTTATAAAAATGGGACAGATTTACAAGCCAAGGCAGCCAGTGTGTTGCTAGAATCTTTCCTTTTCTATTCAGGTTTTTTTGCGCCTTTATATTACTTAGGGAATAATAAATTAGCGAATGTGGCTGAAATCATTAAGTTAATCATTCGCGACGAATCGGTGCATGGAACGTATATTGGTTACAAATTCCAATTAGGCTACAATGAGTTGCCGCAAGCGGAACAAGATGACTTGAAAGCATGGGTTTATGAAGTGTTGTTTGAGCTTTACCAAAACGAAAGTCAATTTACCCAATTGATTTATGATCAAGTAGGTTGGACTGAAAAAGTGAAGGTATTTATTCGCTACAATGCCAATAAGGCGCTACAAAACTTAGGTTTTGATCCGCTTTTTCCGGATACCGCTGAAGATGTTGATCCGATTGTGATGAACGGTATTTCAACGGGAACCAGCAACCATGACTTTTTCTCGCAAGTTGGGAACGGCTATCTCTTAGGGGCTGTTGAAGCCATGCAAGATGATGACTATACAAAATGGATGAATTAAAATAAATATCACCAAAATAAGCCAATAGTGAAGGGTCTCAGCCTTACTATTGGCTTGTTATTTGTCTCGTGGGTGGTTAAATAGACGGTTTGTAAGTGCAAGTTCGATAGAGTCCATATAATTGTGTAAAAACCACGAAAGGACGAGACTAAAGTTTCTCGTAGCAATGAAGACACTTTTAGTATTCGTTGAGGAAACGATTGTCTACTTCATGTCTACGATAACTCAATTATTGATTCCATTTCTATGACTTGCTCTCGCGGTCGTTTGAAAAGGTGATTTCATCCGAGCGGTTAGTGCGCGGTCGTTTTAAATAGTGGTTTCATCCGAGCGGTTGATGTGCGCTCGTTTGAAAAGATGGTTTCATCCGAGCGGTTGATGCGCGCTCGTTTGAAAAGATGGTTTCATCCGAGCGGTTGGTGTTCGGTCGTTTGAAATAGTGATTTCATCCGAGCGGTTGGCTCGCGCTCGTTTGAAACAGTGATTTCATCCGAGCGGTTGGCTCGCGCTCGTTTGAAAAGGTGGTTTCATCCGAGCGGTTGGTGTGCGGTCGTTTGAAAAGGTGAATTCATCCGATGTATATTAACACAATAAGCCAGAACTGATTATATACTTATCTACTTTTCGACACTAAAAAACCTCACTAACATGTTGTAAAACAACATATTTAGCGAGGTATTTACTTTGATCCTAAGGGAATAGGATGGCCTCAAAGCCAGCTTGTAGTTCCATGTTTTCAGTTGGTGTGAAGTGAATTAAGCCATCTGGCATACCTTGATTTTGTTGGCTATGTAAAACAACGCCTTCTTTCGTCACATCATTATAAGTAAAGAGATAGAAGTGAGGCAAGCTGTAGCCTTCCACTGTTTCACGTAAATATTCTTGGTCGGTATAAGCAGCTAAAATGCGATATTCATGGGAATCATCACTGCTGTAATACCATTCAGCTGTAACAGCCTCACCATTAACAGCCAGTACATCGATCACGTCTGTAGGGAATTCTATACCCCACATGCTGGTTGTATTATATAAATCATAAGCTTTATAGTATTGACCCATGCTTTCGCCCCAAGAATCCATAAATTCACTTAAAGCAGCCGCTTTAACTTCACCCCAAGCCACTTCTACTTCTTCTGTCCCGTCACGGTAAACAATTGGATTTTCTTCAATCATAGAAAAGTCATAAGCATCGACTAAATATCCATGTGTTGCGGCATCTGGATAGGCATTATCTCCAACGAATGATTTGATACTTACAGTTCCTGCTTCGGTACGGATGAGATCCCAGTATGACCCTTCACCATTTTCATTAGCTAAATAAATAACTATGGCACCTTCACGTAAGTTTTCAACATCATAAACACTCCAGTTAGAACGGTCGTAATTTTCGATATTTACATAACTTTCATCAAATGGTGGGTTTAAAATTGATGCTTCCCAGAAGTCAACGGCACTTTCTAGTGTCCAAGTAGATGAAGTTGAGTCTTCAATTTGTTGAGCTGTATCATCATCTAAAGCTACTTCTGATTGAGCATAATCGAGTGCAAATGCAACAAATTTTGCTCTTGCATTTTCATCAATCACAAGATCGTTTTCGCTTTGGTAATTTGTAAGAATCTGATCTACTAAGACAGTTACATCTTCATCACTTAAAGCACCATTAGCAATTAGGCTAGTACTAATTGCTTGTTTGATTAATGCTTGGATTTGATTAATCGTATCATCGTCTAATCCAGCTTCTTCTTTAATGGTTTCTACCAGTGATATTTCTTTTTGTGCTAATTCAATATTTGCTTGGCTTAACTGTTGACCTGTTGACTCATATAGACGATAGACACCCGTTAATGCTCCTTCACCTGTAACAGGCTCAACGGCTGCAATTTTAATGAGAACATTTGAAGCGCCAGCTGTGATGGCAGCATTTTGATAGGTTTGAGATGCTACCGATAAAATTGTGTTAGGTGTTAAAATCTGAACTTGAACACCGTAGCCTTCACCACGTGGCTCAATGGCAACCGATGAATAGACAGGCGTCGCATCTGTTGAACCGTCAGCTAAATATTGATTAATTAACGAACCGTTAATTTCTATTAATTCATTCGTTGGAACAGCGTGCGCTCCTAAAATAGAAAGAGTTTGTTCTGCTTGACTTTCATTCAGTGAGCCACCTAAAGCAACAAGTGTTTTTGATTCTGTTATTTGGCTTTGAGCATGAATGGCATCAATAGAAATGTTACCAAAAAATTGTGTCATTGGGGCAGCAACCAATAGACCTCCAAGAGCAATAGCAGTGAATGATTTAAATAATTTCATGAAACAAGTCTCCTTTATAATGAATTGTGTTACAAAAGTGTTACGTTTATTACATATACATGTTATCATGTTACAAAATTAAAACAATGAATATAAAAATAACAAATGATGAATATTCTGTGAATTCATCTAAAATATTTAAAGATGAATAAAAAAGAAGGGCTTTTAAACAGTGCAATCATTAGGTTTTCAAGTTTTTGCATAGTATAATAATGACAACCATACAGGTTAATGAATGCCTAAGGAGGCTGAGGTAAAATGAAAAAGTGGTTAGTTGTAATTGCAGGAAGTTTGTTTCTCGCAGCTTGTGGCAACACAAACTATAATCAAAATCAGATGACAACAAGCGAACCGTATACTGAGGAAATGAATCGAAGTGCGGTTGATTTAAATTTGGATTCTGATGCAAGTTATTATGAAGATGGGAATGCTACAGACACACGCTATTTAATCCATACGGCATCAGTAGGCTTGCAAACAGTCGATTATGCAACCTCTAAACAACGTCTATTTGATTATATCGGTAGTTCGGATGCTTATATTCAGTATCAAAATGAGTATACATCTAGTAGCTACAGCCAAGACGTTCGAGGTTTACAAAGCTTAAGTTTAACGATACGTGTCCCTCAAGATTCATTTGAAGAAGCCTTAACAAGCATAACCAGTGGAGACATTGGTGAAGTGGTCCAAAATTCACGTGGGTCAGAAGATGTGACGCGTTCAATGACTGATTTAGATATTCGGATTGAATCCGTTGAAGCGCGCATTGATCGTTTAAATGCTTTATTAGAAGAAGCAACGCTTATCGCAGATATTATTGAAATTCAAAATAGTGTTGAAGAAGCTATACTTGAAAGAGATCAATTATTAAGTGACCAAGCCACTTTAGAAGACCAAGTAAATGACTCGACAATTTCACTAGAATTAAGAGAAGTGCGTCGTCTGGATGATGGGATTACAAGTAATCAAAGCTTCTGGGAACGCGTACAAAATGCTATAGTTGATACAGGCTACCAAACAATCATTGTACTTCAAGAAGCATTATTGTCAGTGATTTTTCTTTTGCCGTATCTTTTACTTCTATTGATTATTGTGATTTTGTATTTCTTATTAATTCACCCATTTGTTAAACGTCGAAGAAGAAATAGAAAGAAAAAAGTCATTAAGGAACAGGAAACTATAACAGATAATACAGAAAATGTTACACAGGAAAAAGTCGTATTAACAGAAGAAAATACAAATAATTCAACAAAAGACTTGCATAAAGACGAAAAAGATGTAAACTAAAAGTAACACAGTTTTGGGAGGAACGAAACAATGGACATGTTTACAGAACTATCGCAAAAAATTGAAGGCAAAAATATTACAATCGTATTTCCAGAAGCCAATGACAAGCGTGTATTAGGTGCAGCTGTACGTTTACAAGGTGACAGATTAGCTCAACCAATCTTATTGGGTGATGAAGAAGAAATTAAAGCTTTAGCAACTGAAAATAATTGGAATATTGATAATATGGAAATTATCAATCCATTAACTTATGATGATGCAGCTTTTGATGAAATGGTAGCATCTTTTGTTGAACGTCGTAAAGGTAAAGCAACAGAAGAGCAAGCGCGTGAAATCTTAAAAGACCGTGCTTACTTTGGAACAATGTTAGTTTACATGGATAAAGCTGATGGTCTAGTAAGTGGTGCTGTCTATTCAACAGGTGATACAGTTCGCCCAGCCCTACAAATTATCAAGACTAAGCCAGGTGTAAGTCGTACGAGTGGTGCCTTTATTATGGTGCCTAAAGAAAATGATGGCAAAAAATTAGTTTTTGCTGACTGTGCGATTAATATTAATCCAACTGCACAAGAATTGGCTGAAATTGCGGTTGATACAGCTAAAACGGCTGAACTATTCAATATTGATCCTGTAGTAGCTATGTTAAGTTTTTCAACTAAGGGATCTGCTGCTTCTGAGGAAGTTGATAAAGTTGCTGAAGCAACACGTATTGCACAAGAATTAGCACCAGAATATAGAATTGATGGTGAATTCCAATTTGATACGGCTTATTCACAAACCGTTGCGGCACAAAAAGTTCCTGGAAATGAAGTTGCAGGTAATGCGTCAGTTTATGTATTCCCAGACTTACAGTCAGGAAACATTGGCTATAAGATTGCACAACGCTTAGGTGGCTACCAAGCAGTTGGCCCAATCTTACAAGGTTTAAACAAACCTGTTTCTGACTTATCGCGTGGTTGTGTGGAAGAAGATGTCTACAAAGTAGGGATCATTACAGCCAACCAGGCTCTCCAAAACAAAGCCTAATTTATTAATAAATATCACTGCCCGCTATGTCGGGCGGTTTTTTTATGCACAAAAAAACTGAGACTAATGAAAGTCTCAGTTGTGGTAGTGATATTTATTTGAATTATTCTTCTGCTGGTATAATGTTGACTGGGATTTCATCGATTGTTCCAAAGTACCAATCAATTACATCGTCTTCAGATAGGGTTTGTGATACAACTCCTAATTCAGCAAACTCACCATTTAATAAATAAGTCCAAGTTTCGCCTGTTTCATAATCATTTGCGATACCATCGATTTCGTCGATGACACCTTCGTCTTCGTTAAAGTTAAATTCTAAATCTTCGATCGATTCCATGGCTTCCATCACTGATAAACCATCAGCATCAACCGCTACAAAAGAATTTGTTTCTTCGCCATTTACATATAAAGTAAAGACGATGCCTTCTTCATTTGCTTCTTCTTCGCCATCAGTGCTTTCTTCCGTTGATTCAGCAGATTCATCTGCATCGTCACTAGAAGTAGATTCTTCCACTGATTCTGATTGATTTGTTGCGGCACTTTCTTCTACTGACTCTACAGTTGACTCAGGTTCTTGTGATTCCACAGAAGTTGTCTCAGTTCCTTGATCTCCACAAGCGACTAAAAATAATGCAATCAAAGGGATAGCTAAAGATCTTAAAAATTTCTTCATTCATTTTACCTCCTAACAATATAAAAACATGTAATAATGATAGTTCTAATCTAACAATAATTAGACTTAAAGTCAAATGATTAGCTGTATTATCAGCCTTTGTAATGGCGTTTTTCTTAAAAAACATTAATAAGTTTGAGATGCAAACACAATGTTTGTAACCTAACAGATACTTCGATACAATAAGATAAAGATATTTATTTGAAAGTAGGGAAAGATTATTTTAACGGTATCGAGTAAAGAACAAACACAAGCATTAGCCAAGAAATTAGCAACTTTATTGCCAATGGGGTCTGTTGTTACTCTGGAAGGTGACTTAGGCAGTGGAAAGACAACTTTTGCGCAAGGATTTGCTAAAGGATTAGGTATCGAACGCGTGGTTAAAAGTCCTACTTACACGATTGTACGTGAATATCCAATCAATGATGATGAAGAATTTATCCATATTGATGCTTACCGTTTAGAAGAAGGTGGCGCAGAGACAGTTGATTTTGATTATTTAATGCATGACAAGACAATTGTTTTAATTGAATGGGCAATATTTATGCAAGATTTTTTACCAAAAAATTATATTAACATTTCATTTAAACCGCTAGAAGATAATGAATCACGCTTAATTGAAGTTGAAGTGATTGGCTCAAACAAAAATCCTTACCATGATATCGTTCAACGTTGGTTAAACGAATAGAAAGGAATGGCACTATGGCACATAGTTCAGATCAATTTCAAGAAATAGAAGTCGATGTGATTATTAGACAAGCAAGCCAAAATGATGCGAAAGCAATCTTAGCCCTTTATAGAGAAATTGGAAGAGAGACGGAGTTTTTAACGTTCGATGAAAAAGGAATTGAGATAAGTGTTGAAAAAGAAGTCGAGTTGATTCGCCGTTTTGAAGTAGCCCCGACAAGTATTATGTTAGTTGCAGAAGTTGATGACCAACTCGTGGGTATTGCCAATTTAGCTGCTTTTGATGCCTATAAGCAAAGTCATGTTGCAGAATTAGGTGTGAGTATTGTTAAGGAATACTGGGGTTATGGGATAGGAAGTATTTTAATGGAAGCAATGATTGATTTTGCTGAAGAAGTAGACCTAAAAGTCATTACATTAGAAGTTGTTGTTGAAAATAAACGTGCCATTTCTTTATATAAAAAATTTGATTTTGAAATTGTCGGTGAGTTAAACAAGCGTTTAAAAGTCGATTATCGCTATTATAATTCGTATATTATGGAACGACTCATTTAGTTAACTCTATTAAAGTAGACTTATTATGATAAGGTTAAACAAGTATTAATAATTAGATCCATATTTAATTAAATAGTAACTTTACAATCTTAGCTTTTTTTCATAAAATAGGTGAGTATTACTTTATGAGGAGCTATGTATTTTTATGATGGAATTAAATCGAATAGTAAATGAGTTGCCTCATTTAAATGTTAAATTAAACGAACCATTATCCAACTATACTTTCACTAAAACAGGCGGAAACGCTGATGTTATTATCTTTCCCAAAAATCAAGAAGAAGTTATTGAAGTGACAAATTGGACTCGCACCAACAATCAGCCACTAACGATCTTAGGAAATGCTAGTAATTTAATTGTAAGAGATGGTGGAATTAGAGGTGTTGTGCTAATTTTAACTGAAATGAAGCAAGTGATTGTTGATGGAAATGGAATTATTGTTGAAAGTGGCCGTGCGCTCATTGATGTCAGTTATTTAGCGCTAGAACACGAGTTAAGTGGTTTAGAATTTGCCTGTGGCATCCCTGGAAGTATTGGTGGAGCCGTCTATATGAATGCCGGTGCTTATGGAGGGGAAGTCGTGGAAGTCATTGACTGGGTCGAAGTGGTGACGTCAGAAGGCGAGGTTAAACGCTATAGCAATGAAGAATGTGAATTTTCATACCGCCACAGTATTTTCCAAACGAATGATGATGTGATTTTAAGTGTTAAATTTACGCTTAAAAAAGGAAATCATCAGGAAATGAGTGAGCATATGGATCACCTGATGGATTTACGCCGCAGCAAACAACCCTTAGAATACCCATCTTGTGGAAGTGTCTTTAAGCGTCCGGTTGGTCATTTCACAGGCCAGTTGATTCAAGAAGCAGGACTCCAAGGCTATCGTATCGGTGGGGCTGAAATATCCAAAAAACATGCTGGCTTTATTGTCAATGTTGATGGCGCAACCGCTACTGACTATGTAGAATTGATTCAATTCATTCAAGAAACAATCTGGGAACGCAATCAAGTGCGTCTAGAAACGGAAGTTCGAATCATTGGTGAAGAAGTCCGTTAACCCCACTAATAAATACTACTATTAAGATCTTATGTCTTTTTCAACAGACATAAGGTCTTTTTTTATGATTGAATTCACAAACAATCTGTTTCATTTTATGACCATATCTTCACAATCGGTCATAATAATAGTGTGCAGTTTAATAAGTATCTTCGTTCTATAAACAAATGTAAGCGTTATGAGGTCAACAATAACGATAAATAGAAATCATTGATATTTTTTTCACAGTTACTGTTTTCAAATAGAAAATTATCTGTTATAATAAGTTCAGTAATTCACAAAAGCGGGTAAAGAGATATTTCATTAATGAGATCAATCGGTGAGCAAATATCTGAATGTGGATTGGTTTGATTATTTAATTGTTTAAGACTAGGAGTGGTACTAAAATCATTAAAACTATAGGCACATTTGCTCAAGATATCACAATCGTATTATATAAAAAACTTAACCGTTAGGAATGGTAGTTAGAAAGTTTACTCGAGAAACTTTCTAGCTACTTTTTTGTTATCTTGAAAGCAGAATTTTAGTAAATACCAAACAGTTTATGTCAAATTTATTACATTTAGAAAATTGCAAGAACAGATTGTTAATCAAAAAATTAACTGATATAATTCATTCTCGTAGGAGTCTTTACTTTTACAAATCGGTCTCAAAGGGGTCAATAATTGACAAAACATCCATAAAGGAGAATGCATATGCAAAATCAAGATTATAGTGTCGTTCTAAAGGGAGTTACAAAAACTTACGATGATGACACACAAGTATTAAAGAAAATTGATATGGAGCTTGAAAAAGGTAAGTTTTATACCTTGCTAGGTCCATCTGGTTGCGGAAAGACAACAATATTGCGAATCATTGCTGGCTTTACAGACGCTTCATCTGGTGAAGTTTATTTAGATAATCAAGCTGTGACGAGCATTCCAGCTAACAAACGAAAAGTTAATACAGTCTTTCAAGACTATGCACTGTTTCCTCATATGAATGTTTACGACAATGTTGCCTTTGGACTCTCGGTTAAAAAAGTAGATCCAAAAGTGATCAAAGAAAAAGTCAATGAAGTACTGCAATTAGTTCAACTGAAAGGCTTTGAGAACAGAAATATCTCTGAAATGTCAGGGGGACAAAGACAACGGGTAGCGATTGCACGTGCCTTAGTCAATGAACCTGAAGTATTACTGTTAGATGAGCCTCTTTCAGCATTAGACTTAAAATTAAGAACAGATATGCAATATGAATTGCGCGAATTACAAAGACGTTTGGGGATTACCTTTGTCTTTGTTACCCATGATCAAGAAGAGGCTTTAGCGATGTCAGATTGGATTTTCGTTATGAGAGAAGGCGAAATTGTTCAATCAGGTACACCGCAAGATATTTATGATGAGCCTGTTAACCGCTATGTAGCAGATTTCATTGGAGAAAGTAATATCATTCCTGCACGAATGATTGAAGATTACAAAGTGGAATTTGTTGGTAAAGTATTTGATTGTGAAGATGCCGGGATTCCAGCAAATGAAAATGTAGAAATTGTTATTCGTCCTGAAGATGTGATTTTAACGACGCCAGAGCAAGGACATTTAGTTGCCAAAGTTGATTCACAGCTATTCCGTGGGGTATTTAATGAATTAATTGCCTACGACGAAGATGGCAATGAGTGGATGGCTCATACAACAGGTAAAGTGGCAGTCGGTTCGCAAATTGGACTACGCTTTAATCCGGATGCCATTCATGTTATGCGTTTCAATGAATCTGAAGAAGACTTTGATGCCCGCCTAGAGCAATATGAAGACTAGGAGGTCAAATTATGGAAACGAAAAAAAATAACGCCTTTGCTATTCCTTATTATCTATGGATAAGTTTTTTCGTTATTGCGCCTTTAGCGTTATTAGTATATCGATCTTTTTTTGATATTAATAATCGCATAACGTTAGATAACTATATCCAGTTTTTTACTTCAGGTAATTATATCAGAATGACTTTAAGTTCATTTTTATATGCTTTTTTAGTGACTTTAGCAACCTTTATTTTAGCTTATCCCATGGCTTATTTATTATCAAAAACCAAACATAAGCAACTATGGTTATTGTTAATTATTTTGCCAACATGGATTAATTTACTGTTAAAAACATACGCTTTTATTGGCTTATTAGGTCGTACAGGTCCGATTAATCAATTATTAGAATCAATTGGCATTGGCAGTATCCAACTTTTATTTACCAACTCTGCCTTTATTATCGTTGCGGCTTATATCGAATTGCCTTTTATGATTTTGCCAATATTTAACTCAATTAACGAAATACCAGACTCTTTAATTGAAGCAAGTAATGACTTAGGGGCATCACACTGGGAAACATTGAGACGAGTGATATTCCCATTATCCTTACGTGGTGTACGTAGTGGGATTCAAGCAGTATTTATACCATCATTATCTCTTTTCATGTTGACGCGTTTAATTGGAGGAAACCGTGTTATTACACTGGGAACAGCGGTTGAACAACATTTCTTGGTAACGCAAAACTGGGGAATGGGATCAACAATCGGTGTGGTTTTAATGGTGTCAATGGTCATTGTGATGTTACTTACGCGTGAGCGCTCAGCAACTAAAGGGGGGGCACGTTAATGAAACAAACATTTAAATGGTCCAATCTATATATCTTTATTGTGTTTATCTTAATGTATTTACCAATCGCTTATTTGATTTTTTACTCATTTAATGAAGGTGGGGATATGACAAGCTTTACCGGTTTTACCTGGGAGCATTATCAAACCCTATTTGAAGATACCCGTTTGATGACTTTCATCCTTAATACCTTTATTATCGCCTTATTGTCTGCTTTAATTGCTACTGCCATCGCCACTTTTGGTGCGATAGCGATTTATTATTTCAGACACGAAAGCACACGTTCATCTATTTTAAATTTAAACAATATATTAATGGTAACGCCGGATGTTATGATGGGAGCAAGTTTCTTAATCCTATTCTCTGCCATTATCCCAGTTCCACTTGGGTTTTGGTCTGTTTTGCTCAGCCATATTGCATTTAGTATTCCGATTTGTGTCCTCATGATTTTACCGCGTTTATTTGAGATGAGTCCGTCAATGGTAACCGCTGCTCTTGACTTAGGTGCCAACCATCGTCAAATTTTAAGCCGGGTTATTTTACCAAGCATTACCTCAGGTATACAAGCTGCTTTCTTTATGGCATTTACCTACTCACTCGACGATTTTGCGGTAACCTTCTTTGTAACAGGGAATGGTTTTTCAACCCTTTCGATTGAAGTCTATTCACGGGCAAGAACAGGGATTAGCCTTGAAATCAATGCTTTGAGTACCATGATGTTCTTAGTTGCTCTTATCTTAGTCGTTGGTTATTACTACTTACAAGTAGGGGAACAAAGACGTAAAGCTGCAGCGATTAAGAACGAAAAGGCGGTGATGTAGATGAAGGGACTTACAAGAGCTACATTTGGAATATTAGTTGTTGTTGCATTGTTGTTTGGTCTACGTAGCTACCTTGAATCTGTTTCAGGTTTATCAGCGAATACCATTGTTTTTTATAACTGGGGAGATTACATCGATCCCGATATTTTGACTCAGTTCGAAGAAGAAACAGGTTATAGCGTCACTTATGAAACCTTTGATTCCAACGAAGCCATGGTGGCAAAAGTCGAACAAGGTGGAACCGTCTATGATATTGTTGTACCAAGTGAATATATGGTTGAGTACTTAGTTGAAACCGACCTGTTACTTGAACTGGATCATTCTAAGTTGCCTAATTTACAGTATATTGATGAAGATTTCTTAAATCACGATTTTGATCCTGACAATCAATATTCCATCCCATATTTCTGGGGGACACTCGGAATTATTTATAATACGGCTGTCATCGAAGAAGGAACGATTAATGTTTGGGACGATTTATGGAATGAAGACTTCCGAAATCAAATTATGATTTACGATGGGGCTCGTGAAGTGATGGGGATTGGTTTACAGTCCTTAGGATACTCATTGAATGATTCCGATAGTGCGCATTTACAAGAAGCATCCAATAAGTTAAAACAACTTATGCCAAATATTATTGCCTTAGCAGCGGATGAAATTAAAATGCATATCGTACAAGATGAAGCGCCGATTGCTGTCACCTTCTCTGGAGAAGCAGCCACTGCGATTGATGAGAATGAAGATTTAGCCTATGTAGTCCCAGATGATGGTTCCAACTTATGGTTCGATAATATCGTCATTCCAAAAAATGCCCGCAATATTGAAGGGGCTTATGCCTTGATCGACTATTTAATGGATCCTGAAATTGCAGCGCAAAATGCCGAATACATTGGTTATTCAACACCGAATCAAGCCGCCCTTGAAATAATGGATCCAGAAGTGACTGAAAACGAAGCCTGGTATCCTTCTCAAGAAACCATTGACCGCCTAGAGGTCTACCGTGGTTTAGGCCAAGCAAAATTAATTGAATATAATGATTTATATCTCGATATTAAAATGCAACCCAAATAAATATCACTGCCTTAACACCCCTATATAGAAAGGTTTTCTATATAGGGTTTTTTAATTGCTTAAAGTTAATATATTTACAAAATATTTACAATAATCACAGACTAAAATTCATAATCGCTTGGTAATATATACATATGAAGGATAAGGAGGGCAATGATGTATTTAGCTGAGCAAACAATAGGAATAACACCAAAAGAAATGTCAGATAAACAGTTTGTAATTGAGCGCATCCATGTGCCTCAAAATCTAGTAGGAATTAACATTTTGATTGAAGTCGACCCTGGCCCGATTAACTTCATTTTAGTCTATGATAGTTTATATAACCTAAGGGCAGAGTATCAGGATGTTAAGAATAAGCAAAGAATTGTGATTCATCAAGAAACGGTTAAGTCAGGCATTGAAACAAAAGCCGGTGACATTCTGGCTGGAGAGTGGATCATTGCCTTAGAAATTCCAACGCACAACAAGACAGACGTTTGGACATGTCATTATTGTGTGATGGGCGAGTTAAAGTCAATCAAAGAAATGTAAACGGATTTTAAAAGTAATTCCTAATAAATAATCTGATTTTTCGAAGATAGCTATTGGATAAAAATAGCTACTAAGTGGAAATTCAGATTTTTTTATTTCGCTCTTCAATATAATTTCATAATTTTTTAGCGATTTATTTAAAGTAATTAGCAGACAGAGTATGCTACAATAAGAATATTACTGAAAGTAAATAGAGGAATTCATATGAAAACTTTTCAACAATTATTTCGCTTTGCAATCGTGGGTGTCCTAGCGACTGCGATTGATTTTGTTATTTTGTATTTCTGTTATCATCTAATTGGCATGAATTACTTAGTTGGGACAACTTTAGCCTTTATCATATCAACGGTGTTTAATTATTGGGCAAGTATGTCGTTTGTTTTTGTCAGTAAATATGAAGCAGCACAAAAGCACCAAGAGTTTTTAGTGTTTTTAATATTAAGTATTATCGGACTCATTTTAACGAATGTTCTCATGTATTTAGCCGTCGATTTAGGAAATATTCCCGTCATGATAAGCAAAATACTGGTCACGGTTGTTGTAATGATATTTAATTTTGTGAGTCGTAAAATATTTATCGAAGGTCATCCTAAAAAGACGATGTCTGTAAGAGATGATGCGCAAGAATATAAGACAGATTTTAATGATTGAGGTGGCAAAGGCCAGTGCAAGAAAAAATAACACTTGTTGTACCCTGTTACAACGAAGAAGAAACCGTAGGTTTGTTTACACAAGCGATTATTGACGTTCAACAGCAGCTACCAGATGCTTTCTTAGAAATTTTATTCATTAATGATGGTTCAAAAGATAATACCTTAACGAAAATAAAAGAACTACAAATCCAATACCCTGATCGGGTATACTACCTCTCTTTTTCACGAAACTTCGGAAAGGAAGCAGGCTTAATTGCCGGCTTGCAACACGCTAAAGGTGATTATGTAACCATTATGGATGTTGATTTACAAGATCCCCCAAGTATTCTGATAGAAATGTACCATAAAATTAAAAATGAAAACTACGATGTCGTCGCGACACGACGTGTCAACCGTGAAGGTGAGCCGCCTGTTCGCTCATTTTTTGCAAAACTGTATTATCGTTTGAACAACTCAATTTCCGAAGTGAAATTGGAGGAAGGGGCGCGCGATTTTCGAATGATGACCCGCCAAGTCGTTGATGCAGTTTTGAGCTTACCAGAATCCAATCGCTTTTCGAAAGGTATTTTTTCGTGGGTTGGTTTTGATGTTGCATATTTGGAATATGAAAATATCGAGCGCTCGGCAGGGAATACCTCTTGGTCTTTTACACAATTATTTAATTATGCAATTGAAGGACTCATAAGTTTTTCCGATGCCCCTCTAACGATTGCCAGTTATGTCGGCTTATTTACCTTTCTATTTGCGGTCATTTATGGAGCTTACATTATCGTGAAAACCTTAATGTTTGGTGATAGCACTCCAGGCTGGCCTTCGCTTGCGGTCCTCATTGTGGGAATGGGCGGCTTGCAGTTGCTCAGCCTAGGCATTGTCGGCAAGTATATTGCCAAAATTTTCAACGAAACCAAACACCGCCCGCTCTACATCATTAAAGAAAGCAAATTACCAGAAGCCTCACATTCCGCAACACCACTACCAAAAACCCGTCGAACCCCTGACAAATAAATATCACTGCTACTATCCGGTTGCAATGAAAAAGGCTTTGAAGATTGAAATCCGTCAATCTTCAAAGCCTATTTTGTTGTGTGGGCTTGTGGTTGGGGTGTTGGTTGGTAAAGGTGAGAATGGGGTGTGGCCAACTTGAAATAGACATTTGAAGGTGAAGGAGTTGTCTAATTAGCTTGTGAATAGGCAGTTGGGATCACTTAAGCTGTCTATTTCGAGCGATCAGACGCTTTAGGACTCTCGATTCGTCTAATCGGCCGGCGATCAGACGGTTTTGGACTCTCGATTCGTCTAATCAGCCAGCGATCAGACGGTTTTGGGCTCTCGATTCGTCTAATCAGCCGGCGATCAGACGGTTTTGGGCTCTCGATTCGTCTAATCAGTCAGCAATCAGACGCTTTTAGTCTCTCGATTCGTCTAATCAGCCAGCGATCAGACGGTTTTGGACTCTCGATTCGTCTAATCAGCCAGGGATTAGACGGTTTTATGCTCCCAATCCGTCTAATCAGTCAGCGATCAGACGCTTTAGGCCGCTCGATTCGTCTAATCGGCCAGCGATCAGACGCTTTAGGACTCTCCATCCGTCTAATCAGTCATCGATCAGACGCTTTTGGGCTCTCGATTCGTCTAATCAACCAGCGATCAGACGCTTTAGGCCGCTCGATTCGTCTAATCAGCCAGGGATCAGACGGTTTTATGCTCCCAATCCGTCTAATCACCCAGCGATCAGACGCTTTAGGCCGCTCGATTCGTCTAATCAGCCAGGGATCAGACGTCTATAAGCTTCAAACGATAAGGTCTATAAAATTTAGACAAAATGATAAAGAAAATAAAGAACTCAGACATCACAGAACCCAGTTGAAAGATAAAAAAAGAACTTCTCTTCCCTCAAATAAATCATTGAGAGATGAGAAGTTCTATTATTGCTTCCTACTTATCCTTTTGCGCATCTTTACTTGCTATTTGAATAGCCCAGTTGTAATTAATGAGTTGGAAATCACCTTTACGGTTATCTTCCAAATCTTTTTTAAATTTATTTTGCACAAAATCAAGTAAAGTTTCATGGAAGTCTACTAATAGCTGTTCTTTATCCGTGGTATACATGATTTTGGCTTTTTGCGTATTAGGGTCCATATAGAAGTAGCGTCCTTTTACTTGTTCATCAGGTTTTTCTTTAGAGAAAATACCGTCTGTTAATAATTTTACAAGTTCCACTTCGATGTCTTTGTATTGGTTATCAAAAATTTGAATTTTTTCTAATAATTCAGCACCTGAAAGGACGATTCGTAAATGATAATCATCTAAAGAAACAGCTTGCTTTTGTTTTAAATCATCTAAAATTTCTAATGTCTGTTCTTTATTTTTGACATAATCAGGAGCTAAGTAGATTAATAGGCGATGATCGGGATCGTGGTATAACATTTGATAATTGATGACCCGCTTTGCACCACATTGATCACATTCAAATAAAAAATTTTTGCCTTCAAGCAATTCTTTTTTTAACTTAGGTTGTGTTTTGGCGTTAATAGCCGCATTAACTTTCATCTTATTTTGGTCATTACATACGGGGCAAGTTAGATTTAACGTTTGAGCCATTGCAATATCTCCTCCTTTTGGGATGAGGCAAATTAAAAGTTGTGTATGAAAAGGTGTGCCACATCTATTTTAGTATATCAAAAATATACAAAAAAAACGATACTCGAAGCTACAACATTATTTGAATATGTTATACTAGATGTGTAAAAATACCGAACGGAGGTGAGTGATAAAAATGATTGTCATTTATGGATCAACTTATGGCTCAACAGAAAAGTATGCTCAAAGCATTAGCCACCGATTGAAATGTACAGCTATTGATAGTAGAGATGTTGAAACCAAATCTCTTGACGGCTATCAGACGATTATACTAGGTGCTTGTATTTTAGAAGCGCAAATTATTGAAGCCGCTTTGTATCAACATTGGATTGAAAGTTATCCAGATAAAAATTGGATTTTATTTACGGTTGGATTATCTAACCCCGAATTGACAGATTTTAACCGTCTCCTTCGTTCAAATTTTAAAGCAGAAATTTTAGATAAAGTGCAGTTTTTCCATTTTAGAGGTTCCATTTCCCATAAACGTTTAAGTTTCATGGATACAATGTCACAAAGTGCCATAAGTCAGCATTCTTCAGTTGATTTTGTTAATTTAAAATCAGAAGATCATGAGTTACTAAAAAGATACGGGACAACCTTAGACACTCAAGATGAAGTCACAATCACTCCGTTAATAGATTTTGTAAAAAGAATACAATCAACGAATGAATCGGGAGGTAAAGATGGTTAATCCTAAGGAAGTTGTAGGTCGTAGAGCAGCAGATTATGTTGAAGATGGCATGGTTGTGGGGCTTGGAACAGGGTCGACAGCCTATTGGTTTATAGATGAGATTGGCTTACGTTTTCAAGAAGGAACATTAGGTCATATTGTTGGTGTGGCGACTTCAAAACAATCGGAAGAACAAGCGCGCAAAATGGGTATCCCTGTAGTAGACATCGACGAAGTGAGTCATATTGATGTTCTGGTCGATGGGGCAGATGAATGTACACGTGACTTTTCTGGTATTAAAGGCGGCGGTGGAGCCCTGTTAATGGAAAAAATCGTTGCCCAACATAGCCGAAAGATTATTTGGATTGCCAATGAAGAGAAAATGGTTGAGACTTTAGGCGCATTCCCTCTTCCCGTAGAAATCGTACAATATGGTAGTTGGAAGCTTTTTCGTCAGTTTGATCAAGCGGGCATGCATCCTACCTTTAGAAAAAAAGGCGTGGATTCCATTTTTATTACCGATCAAGGGAACTATATTATTGATTTACATCTCGAAAACATCCCGAATCCACAACAAGTTGCCTTTGAGTTGAAAAATATGGTCGGCGTGGTAGAGCATGGGTTATTTATTAATTATCCAGATGTTATTTTAACCGTCAATCATGAAGGCGAAGTTACAGAATATACGCATTAAAAGTTGGTTTGATGAGGAGTTCAAGTTATGAGAATGATAGATTTAATTACTAATAAACAAAATAAAGCTGAATTAACCGAAGAAGAAATTCGCTTTATAGTCGAAGGCTACACTCAAGGCAGTATTCCAGATTACCAAATGAGTGCCTTTGCGATGGCAGTCTACTTTATGGGAATGACCCATGAAGAAGCCTCACATTTGACCATTGCCATGGCAGAAAGTGGCGATCAAATGGATTTATCTGCCATTGAAGGCATTAAGGTCGACAAACACTCCACAGGCGGGGTGGGCGATACAACCACTTTAGTTTTAGCTCCTTTAGTAGCTAGTTGTGGTGTGCCGGTAGCGAAAATGAGTGGACGTGGTTTAGGTCATACAGGCGGGACCATCGACAAACTTGAAGCCATTGCTGGCTTTAAATATGAATTGCCAATTGAAAGATTTATTGATTTAGTGAATAAAAATAAAGTCGCGGTTGTAGGACAAACCGGTAATTTAACACCGGCTGATAAGAAATTATATGCACTCCGTGATGTGACGGGAACTGTTCAATCCATACCTTTAATTGCTTCTTCGATTATGAGCAAGAAAATTGCAGCTGGAGCTGACGCCATTGTCCTTGATGTGAAAATCGGAGCAGGAGCATTTATGAAAACCGTTGAAGAAGCGGAAGAATTAGCTCATCTCATGGTGCAAATCGGACAGCAACTGAATCGGAAAACCTTAGCCGTTATTTCAGACATGAACCAACCTTTAGGTTATGCTATTGGGAACGCCCTTGAAGTTAAAGAAGCAATTGAAACCTTACAAGGCAAAGGTCCGGAAGACTTAACCGAATTGTGTCTTGTTTTAGGTTCACAAATGTTACTTGCGGCTGAAACAGTTAGCAGTCTTGAAGAAGGAAAAGAATTATTACAGAGCAAAATCGATAATGGTGAAGCGCTAGAAAAATTCAGACAAATGATTGATGCTCAAGAAGGCGATAGTTCCGTAATCGATCATCCTGAAAAACTTGTCCAAGCTAAATATCAAATCCCTCTATTAGCAACACAAGACGGTGTTCTTTCGGAATGGATTGCCAACGAAGTCGGCGAAGCAGCAATGATGCTAGGGGCAGGCCGTGAAACCTTAGAAGATACAATAGATCCTTCCGTAGGCATGATTTTACATGCCAAAGTTGGTGACAAAGTAACAAAAGGTCAACCATTACTAACGATTCATTCTAATCGTGAAAATGTTGACGATGTGATGGCTAAATTGCAACAAGTTTATACAATTAGCACAGCAGCAGAAGCACCAACCTTGATACACAAAGTTATTACAGATTAAGGTATAGCAAGCGATATTTATTTAAAAAAGCGATGGGTAATTTTGTAGGAGGAACTACCAATGATTACAATTAATATGTTTTCACAAGCAGAATCCGTGAAAGGTCAAGGTGTAGGAAGTGCCTATGTGGAATTGATTCAAATGCTGAAAAAGCATTATAGCGATCTTTTTCAAATAAATATCAACGAATATGGCCCAAGTGATATTTCGCATTATCACACGATTAACCCGCAATATTACTTATCGACCTTTTTAAAATCTAGACGCGGAAAAACCGTGGGCTATGTCCACTTTTTGCCGGATACGCTCGTGGGGAGCTTAAAACTGAATAAAATTTCACAAAAGATTGCGGAAAAGTATGTTTTGAGTTTTTACCGTCGGATGGATCAGTTGGTGGTAGTTAACCCTGTTTTTGGTAAAGAGCTTGAAAAATATCATTTTTCTGCCGATAAAATTACTTACATTCCTAATTTTGTTGCGAAAGAACATTTTTTCCCAATTTCCAATGAGGCTAAGACAGATTTTAGGGCACAAATTGGTATCGATAAAGAGGCTTTTGTGGTGATGGGAGCAGGGCAAATCCAGAAACGTAAAGGGGTAGACGATTTCTTCCAATTAGCCCATGATAATCCGGACATTCAATTTATTTGGGTGGGTGGTTTTTCGTTTGGCCGTTTAACTGATGGCTATGAAAAATATAAAATAATCTATGATAATCCGCCGGCTAATTTAATTTTCACAGGCATTGTAGACCGTGAAGATATGAATAAATACTACAATATTGCAGATGTTTTCTTGCTACCTTCATATAGTGAGCTATTTCCAATGAGTATTTTAGAAGCTTTTTCATCTGGGACACCAGTTATGGTACGAGATTTAGAGTTATATCGTGCGATTATTGATGGCTATTACATTGCAGCGGAAGATCGAGAGGATATGCAAAAAAACTTACGTACTTTGGTTACCAACCCCAGTTCTTTGGAAGTTTATCAGGAAAAATCATTAGCCGCCTCAGAATATTATTCAGAAGAAAATGTCGCGAAGATGTGGCGCGAATTTTATGAAGGCTTATTAGAAAGCTAAATTTAAAAGACCAAGTTGATATGCCAGACAGCAATCAACTTGGTCTTTTGATGTAAAATTAATGGGATTGGCTTCGATTGGCAAAGTGATCCGCGTCGATTTGACGGAGCTGAGCCCAATCGAGTAAATTCCCTGATAAAATAAGATCTTTATGTTGTAATGACTGAATATTTTTGGCTTCCAGCATGAGCATCATTAATTGTAAGCTTTCACGCCAATTGTGTACCATTTCAACCGTTCCATCGACACCAATATCATTGACGCTCGCAAGAAATCTTCCCGACAGACCAACAGCAGAAGCGCCTAAGGAGAGAGCTTTTAAGATGTCAAATGGTTGGCGAATGCCACCAGAAGCTAAGAGCGTAACTTGATTTCTTTCGATCAGGTCTTGAACAGCATGAGCTTCGACCAGTGATTCAGCGGTTGTTTGACCCCACTCACCCAAAGCAGAAAAATCAAGTCGGTTATTACGATCGTCTTCAATACGAACAAAGTTTGTTCCGCCTCGTCCGCTCACATCAATATTTGCCACACCTAAAGAAATAAGTAATTCGATTGTTTCACGACTCATCCCAAAGCCAACTTCTTTTACAATGACCGGGACACCTAGATTTTCAACCATAGCTTGGATATTTTCTGCCCAATTTGAAAAATCACGGTCACCTTCTGGCATTACAATTTCTTGTGGTACATTGAGATGGATTTGCAGAGCATCGGCCTTAAGTAAGTCAACGGCACGTTTAGCATTTTCTAACGAATGGTGTGCCCCAAGATTAGCCATGACAAAACCATTAGGATTGACTTCGCGCATGATTTGAAAAGAATCATTTAAGGAGGGATCCTTTAAGGCAGCGCTGACTGAGCCAGTAGCAATTGCCAATCCTGTTTGAGCGGCTACTTGACCTAATTTTTCATTAAACTGTTTAGTAAATTTTGAACCGCCTGTCATGCCATTAATATAAAAGGGCATTTGATGCGTGTGTTGTGCCCAAACAGTTTGTACATCGACTTGGTCAAACGCCATCTTACTAAATGAATGATGGACGAAACGGATATCATCAAAAGATGAATGTTGTTTTTCTTTTTGCTGTTCAAGCGCTAAGTTTACATGATCGTCTTTACGTTGTTGATTTAACTGAGATGGATCTAATGTCATTTTGGCGAAAACTCCTTTGTAAAGCTGATAGTAATTAAAATTGTTTAGGTGCGACTTGTAAGTTAAGTGGAACAATCCCTATGCGACGCCATTCATCTAATAATTGGGTGGTCTTTTGGTTGCTTTCACCCACTGCTATGCCGCAGTCGCCACCACCAGCACCACTGGATTTGGCTTCGAATTGATAGGCTTGCGACAGTTGAATAAATTGTTTCAACTTATCTGTTTCGATTTCAATGTTAAAATGGCCACTTAATTTGAGTAATAAATGGCGATAGTTGGCCATTTCCTCTTGGATTTGCATAATGTCACCGTTATTAAAAGCTTCCTCCATCCGTTGAACGCAGAATTTAGTTTTGTCTAAAAACGTCTGAAATTCGGCTTCGTTTTCAGGTAAATGCTCTTTGAGTTGCTGAACAAGATTTTGCGTAGAAGCACTAGATTGGGTCCAGCCTACTAAGACGGTCATATGATTAATCGCTTCTAAGTACTTGGCTTCAAGTTGTGGCCAGTCATTTTTTAAAAGATCCGCAATCATTGTTTTTTTAGCTAAAGTTGTTTTGAGCCATTCACGATCAAATGATCGATAATAAACCCAACTTCCGAAACTAATGGCGGCAACATCTCCCATACTACCATTTGAACCTGCTCGAATGAGGGCAATGGCTGCTAACTTGAACAAAACAATGGGAGCTTTAATTTCAATCCCGTAAAAAGCTAAAAGTGCTTTAATAGTCGCAATTGTAACAGCTGCACTTGAACCTAAGCCGTATTTTGAGCCATCTTCAGCGACTAAATCGGATGAGTATTGAATATGATAATCTTGAACGGGTCGACCCAATTCTTCTATCAATTCTTCCACGACCCGAATACCTTCAATCACATAAGCCCAAGCTTTTTCCAAATCATTTGAATAATCATCGTCTGAGTTTCTCGTTGATAATGTAACACCTTCTTGATGACGGCTATAATTTAGGGCAGGTAGGTCTTGTAATGATGTTTGGAGTGAGCCTTTATGTGGCGAAAGAGACAATGATACCTGACAAGATAAATATTGATTGACTGCAAATAGAATCGCTGCATTACCTGGATGTAAAATAGCATACTCTCCAACAAAATATAATTTGCCCGGCACTTTTTGAGTGCTCGTTTGAAAAGTTAAAGAAGGATTTAAATCAAATAGATCAGCCATCATCGTCGTGAATATCATTGAATCCCTCCTTTAAAGCTCTAATTTTAGGGGGCCATTCCCCGTCTTAGCTAATATCAACTGATCGGCTGCAAAGTCTTGTTTAAAACGCGCTATAATTTGGTCCATTTGACTTAAACGTCCCAAAACTTTGACATTCGGTCCAGCGTCCATTGTAACATAGCAAGGAATCCCTTCTTCACGTAATTCCTTTACAATTTGCATGGCTACTAATGATTCAGGCTCAAAATAAGTAAAGCTCGGATTAGAAGCCAAAATACTCGCATGCATTTTCATGGCATTATGTTCGGCAATAGCCCCGACAGTTTCGAAATCATGTTCTTTAATTGCCGGAATAATCTTTGCTAAATCATTTTCCACTTCACTTGGCCATAGTTGATAAAAAGGCGAAGTATTACGTGTATGAGCCATCCCTTGTCGGCTTGAAATTTTCTTTTCCTTAGCATTAACCACAACAAACAACATACCAATATCCCAATCCGCATCATCAATTGATTCAGCATAAGAAGATTGCGAATCATCATCCTCGCCCTTGTGCCAAATGACAAAGCCACCAAACAAACTACGCGTCGCGCTCCCTGACCCTTGGCGGGCATAAATCGATAATTCCCGATTATCCAAACCTAAGTTAAGAGCAGCGTTACAAGCCGAAGCTAAGGCAGCAAAAGCTGAAGACGATGAAGCAAGACCCGCTGCTGTCGGCACATGATTGACACTAGTGACCTTCACCCTTAATGAAATATTGGCAGCCTCCCTAAACAAGTCAACAAAACGCCCAACCTTTTGCGTTTCTTCAAGCCCCTGTTCAACCCCATTCAAAATAAATATATCTGCTTCAAATTCAGGATTGAATTCAACCGTTGTGTCGGTGTAAAAGGCATCTAAGGTTAGTGATAAACTGGAGGTTAAAGGTAAAAAAAGCGATTCATTGCGTTTGCCCCAATATTTAATTAAGGCGATATTGGTAAAAGCCCGATAAGAAGCTTTATATGATTGCGTCATACAGATTTTTTCACTCCTTATGTAATGGGATATACCACGATTGGACGGCTCCAGCAACTTGCATAGCTTGTGCAATGGTGATGGCTTCCGCTTTTGTTTCAGCTAAAGCAATGACACAACCACCTAAACCACCACCGGTTAGTTTTGCACCAAGAGCCCCTGCTTGCCAAGCAGCACTCACAATAACATCTAAGTGTTCATTGGATACCCCTAATTGATTTAAATAATAATGATTGTAGGTCATTAAACGACCTAAACTTTGAACATCGCCTTTTGAAATGGCATCAAAAGCTTGGGTCACAAATTGACCAATCGCAGTCAAAATCTTTTGTGAGAAGTCCGGATTGTCTTTCCGTCTTTTCATCACTTTTTTAACAGCTAACTTTGTTTGTCCTGCCTGACCACTATCTGCGACAACTAAATAAGCATTTAACTTTAATGAAAATCGCACAGCTGGTTTGCTTTTTCGATAAATAAATGGTTGATTACTACTTGCCAGTAAAGTATCCAAACCACTGGTTGATTCGTGCGCAATAACTTCTGCTTGATTAGCAATATATTGCAACTGCTGATCATCAAGCGGTTGATCGAACAAATTGTATAAAGCACGAATAACAGACACCGCAACCGCAGCTGATGAACCCATTCCACGCTCTTGCGGAATAGTACTTTCAATCTGGATATGGACAGGGATATTTACTTTGAGGCTTTGTAAACTTATATCGATCGCACAGATGACATTTTTTAAAGATGTTGGTGCTTTTGAAAGTGGGCCTGTAAAATACATGCAGTCAATGGAAGAGACATCGTCCTTTGATTTTGTGGCGATACTATGAACTTGCACCCCGCTAAAGGGAAGCGCAATGGCAGGAAAGTCGTAAACAACCGCATGCTCGCCCATTAAAATAATTTTACTATGAGCATAGCCATGGCCGATGGCATTGATTGCTTCGGCTTTTTCGCCTAGCTTATTATTTAACTGAGTTTCTTGTTCCAGTAAAAATTCTTCAAACTCATTCACGAAACGATCCTCCGTTCAAATTAAATATGTACATTCCAACATATTCTACCGATTTATTGAACAAAAGGCTATCTAACCCTTAAATTTTAACTATTTTTAATAGATTCTATACTACAATAAAGAAATAATAAAACATACTTTTAGCGAAAAGGATATGATAAAATAAACGAATAAGTGAATTGTTTTATTTATTGGAGGAAAGGAGAAAAATATGGATTCAAAAACCTTCATACGTTTTAGTCGTGAAGAATGGCAAAAGTTCCACCAGGATGGAACTGAAATTGAGCCGATTGAACAGCTTGCTGAATTGGTTTCTTTAAATGACCGTCTTTCCCAAAACGATGTGCGTGCTATTTATGGACCGATGATGCATTATTTAGACTTGCTGATTCAACAGCAAAATAAGGCTAATCAACAAAAACAAGCTTTTTTTGGCCAAGAAAATCGAACTGTTCCATTTATCATTGGGATTTCAGGGAGTGTCGCTGTTGGAAAAAGTACGACGGCCCGTGTTCTGCACCAATTACTTGAGCGTTTATACCCTCATAAAACAATTGAGTTGATGACAACGGATGGTTTTTTATATCCCAATGCTGAACTCGAGCGTCGAAATATCATGCATCGCAAAGGCTTCCCCGAGTCATATGACATGCAACATTTACTTGATTTTATGATTCAGCTCAAAACGACGAATGAACCTGCGGCTTTCCCGGTATATTCACATGAAATTTATGATATTGTTGAAGGTGAGTATCAGGTGATGAATCAGCCAGATATTGTCATTGTAGAAGGGATTAATGTTTTACAACTACCTGAAAATCAAACGATTTATGTGAGTCAATTCTTTGATTTTTCTATCTATGTGGATGCTCATTATAAAAAAATTCGTCAGTGGTTTTATGAACGTTTTGAAATGCATTTAGATAATGCTGCAAGCGATCCGGAGAACTACTATTATCGCTTTAGAGACTATACTGAAGCTGAGCGAATTGAGTATGCGGATGAAGTATGGTACACCATCAACCATTTAAACCTTTTGCAATATATTTTACCTACCCGTGAGCGGGCAGATCTAATTATACATAAAACAGATCATCATTTTATTGATGAGATATTTATTCGAAAATATTAGTTTATGCAAGGAGTGAAGCGTTTGACAGCAAATTTATTTGATTTAGAAAAACTAATTGTTCTGGATTTTGGAAGTCAATACAATCAACTCATTACCCGCCGGATTCGTGAATTTGGTGTGTATAGTGAACTATTGCCCAATGATACAACAGCTGAAGAAATTAAAGCCTTAGGAAATGTAAAAGGGATTATTTTATCGGGTGGCCCCCATAGTGTCTATGCTGAAGATGCTTTTACGGTTGATCCAGCTATTTATGAATTGGGTCTGCCTATTTTAGGTATTTGTTATGGCATGCAATTAACGACACATCTGTTAGGTGGGAAGGTTGAAAAAGCTGCAAAACGTGAATTTGGTGTTTCTGCAATCAATGTAACAAAGACTGAAAGTGGTTTGTTCGAAGAATTAAGTGAAACGGAACAAGTACTCATGAGCCATGGTGATCTTATTTCTGAGATACCGGCTGATTTTACGGTTACGGCCAGCAATGAACATTGTCCCGTTGCTGCTTTTGAAAACCAAGCGCGTCAGATTTATGGTGTTCAATTCCATCCAGAAGTACGCCACACTTTAAACGGAAGTCAAATACTCCGTAACTTTACATTTAATATTTGCCAAATGACCGGCGATTGGACGATGGACAATTTTATCGACCTTCAAATAAATACTATCCGTGAAAAAGTAGGCGATCGTAAAGTCTTACTTGGGTTATCCGGTGGGGTAGATTCAAGTGTTGTAGGTGTTCTCTTACAAAAAGCCATTGGCGATCAATTAGTGTGTATTTTTGTTGATCATGGTTTGTTGCGTAAAAACGAAGGCGACATGGTGATGGAAGCCTTAGAATCTTTTGGATTAAATATCATCCGTGTCAATGCTAAAGAGCGCTTTTTCAGCAAGTTAGCAGGTGTTTCTGATCCTGAAGAAAAACGTAAAATTATTGGAAATGAATTTATTTATGTGTTTGACGATGAAGCGGCTAAATTAGAAGGCATTGACTTTTTAGCGCAAGGAACTTTATATACTGATATTATTGAATCAGGGACGAAAACAGCTCAAACCATTAAGTCGCATCATAATGTCGGTGGTTTACCGGAAGATATGACCTTTGAGTTAATCGAACCTTTAAGTACCTTATTTAAAGATGAAGTACGTGCTCTGGGAACAGCTTTAGATATGCCGGATTCCATTGTTTGGCGCCAGCCATTCCCTGGACCTGGTTTAGGGATTCGTGTCTTAGGTGAAATTACAGATGAGAAGGTTGAAATTGTGCGTGAGTCGGATGCTATTTTGCGTGAAGAAATTGCTAAGCATGGTTTAGACCGTGATGTGTGGCAATATTTTACTGTTTTACCTAATGTGCGTAGTGTAGGTGTGATGGGCGACGGGCGTACGTATGATCATATGATTGGTATTCGGGCGGTAACGTCAATCGATGGTATGACGAGTGAGTTTGCGCGTATTGACTGGGAAGTTTTGCAAAAGATTTCGACTCGAATTGTCAATGAAGTGGAACATGTTAATCGGGTGGTTTATGATATCACGGGGAAACCTCCTGGAACCATTGAATGGGAGTAGAATTAATCACAAGTGATTAATTCTACGTCCGTCCAACGATTGCCGAGTTGATAAGCGAAAGCAGAGTTGTTGACGGCCCATCTGCGTATCAAGAACAGAAATGTGACGAATAGGAACATTTCGTGACTTGAGGAGAAGAGTGGGAGTAAACATATAAAGGCTATAAACCTTATTTTAATAAGGTTTATAGCCTTTTTATTTTTATATAAGACTCAAAAATGACCCAATTCTACAATAATTTAATTGAAAATCATCCAGATTTAAAAAATATTTACGGTAACAATTTAAAAGGGTGATAATGATGAGCTTTCAAAGTAAAAAAAATAAATCGTAGAGCAACTAAAATAAATGTAAAAAAACTCTATCAACTTCAATTTCCCAAATCTAATTTTTTAACATTTTATGAGATAGCAAATTTAAAGGAAGTAGACTTTTTTATAATCGTGAACAGAGATTAAAAAAGTAATATGACGGATATTTTTTTAAAAAGTTTAAAATGTTGTGTAAATGAAGATTCAAATTATCGTGACTATGTCTTAAATTTTTGATAGTATTAATATCGGTCATTGTTAGCATTCTTTTCTACCTCCAAGTAAAAGTGTCGGAACTTAAACTTTAGAGGATAATTGGATAGCTAACATGACGAAAATATCAAACAAATTATACTAGTTTTTCTATACATAATAATTATAGTGAGGAGAAGATTAATGAACAAAAAAGGAAATCTATTTATGGTTGGTGTTTTATTAGCTAATATTATTATCCAACCATTATTTAGTTTACAGTCTGTTTTTGCAGAAGGTGAAGAAGTGGCAATAGAAAGTCACCAAGAAGTATATGAAGATGTTGAATTAGTAACTGAAGAATCAGGTGATTTAAATATAGTCCCACCATCAGAACAAGAAAATCTTGTTGAAGAGGTGGTCACAGAAGAAGAGATAAATAGTGAATATGACGAAATATCAGATGATGATAATTCAAATTTAGAGGAGAATTTGGAGTTTGATGAAACTGAAGTTGAATCAGTTGAAGAAAATGCATCATCAAATGTGGTTATTTCTTTTATTCAACAAACGTATGAAAGTGAAGCCGTTGGTTATACTAGTTCGTTGAAATTTAATATAGCGAATATTGGTAATGCTGCTGCAGAAAACGTAGTTGTAAGAGTTCAGTTACCTGTAAATTATATTGAAGAATATAGTAATATTTCTGACTACTTCTATAATCAAGGATTAACTAATTTATCACAACACTACGAAGGTAATAATCTCTATGTTAATTGTAACATCGGTGATTTACCTACTGGATACAATAAAGATTTCTCATTTGAATTCAAAACGATTACTGAAATTCAAGAAGAAAATATTACAGTTCCCGTAACAGCACAAGTTTTAGAAAATGGTAATACAGTTGACCAAATTGGTCCTGTAGTATATAATTTCGTAAATCCAAACATCATTTATCCCGAAGAAGATGATGAAGATAGCGACAGTATGAAAGTAATGGCAATAGGAGCAACAAGTGATGCTTTCTATGCATTAGAGCCAGAATATAATGAAGAAACAGGTGAATTTGCACTTCGCTTCCAATACGATTTAACTAAATTGTCTGGAGGAGAAGAATTCACTATTGAAATTGATCCTAATTTCGTTGAGTTGAATGAACTCCAAGATAATGTAAGTTATACAGGCGAAAAAGAGGGTAACGTATATAAGATAAAATTTAAAGATAGTTTAAGTGGTAATAACCAAGGGATTATAAGCATTAGATCAAATGTAAAGCAAGTTGAAGAGTCAAAAGAGTACACCATCTCATGGAAACTAGATGGAGTAACGACTGAGACGCTCATTTTTATAAAAAAACCTGGTGATTCTGAGAGTGATATTAAAGAGGAAAAAAGCAGTAAGAATGTTCAAAGTTATATATGGGATCTAGGAAATAAAATTAAAGGCGAAGTAAATGAAGATGGAGAGCAATTTATTACTGTCGAGGATGATATTACCTCAGTAAATATTCCTTATACCTTAGTTTATCAAACTACTACAGGTGGAATTCTTAACATTAAGGATGAGTTAGATGATTTATTAACCTATAATGAAGGTAGTTTTACAGCAACTTTAGAATCATGGGATTCAAACGGATGGAATAAAGAAAACACTACTGTTGATTTAACTGATTACTTAACAATCAATGGTAATACATTTAGTATTGAAGGCTATGAGCTACCACCTAATAGTCGTATTACGATTAACTATAATGCAAATGTTAATGATGCGAAAGCTTTAGAAACTCATCTTAATCAATTATTAGAGAATGAACAATTAGATGGCGAAGAAGGTTCTGTATCATATGTTTTCAATAATAAAGCAAAGATTAATGATGAAGATAGAGATGGTAAGTATAGTGGTAATGTTAATGTTCCTGGTGAAAAACCTGAAGTTATACCAGAATACCCTAGCAATGTGTTAGAGAAGTATGTTGATCCAACTACTGCTAATGCAACGTTTGATAATGAAGGTAATTTAATCCCGATACCTGTGACTTATACTCTTAAATTAAATATGTCAAAATTTAAAGAAGAAAATAGTAAGCAACTAACAGAAAATCTCGTTTTAACTGATAATTTGGACCCAAATCACAAAGTTGAATTTGAATTATCTGATGTGACGATCACATCGGATGGAGGAGTTACAGTACAAGTAGGAACAGTAGATAACACAGATGAAACAATCGGTAACTACTCAATCGAGAATAAACAATTCAAATTTAATGCTGGAAAAGAGCCAGCTGATTATACAATTATTTTAAAAGGTAATATTACTGCATTAAATAATCAAAAAGATTATTGGTCGCCAATACCTGCCTTTGATTACTATAGTTATAAAAATACAGCAGTCGCAGAGGCCGGAGATTTCAAAGATACTGGAGAAGCGACGACAACTGTAATTGACCGAAAAGGTCAAACAACAATAACTGATAGTAACGTATTTAATAAAACTCAAACTACAAATCCAAGCACACCTGTTTTAGGTGAACCATTTAAAGTTACATATACATTCGTTGTTAATGATTGGAATGCTGGAGTAAATGCGGTTGATATTTCAAAATCAACGATAACGGATGTTCTGGATCCAATTTTTGATTTAGATGCAGGTTATGATATTTCTTTATCTGATAATTGGAATGGGCAAAGTACAGATTATATTACTACTAATCTGAATGATGGAGTTCTAACTTTAGATTTTGATGATGCTATGCCAGAAGAAATAAAAAAAGCGCGTTGGGTTATTAACGTAACTTTAACAACAAAAACGATTACTGATCAAAGTCAAGCGTTAATTAGAAACAATGCCAGTTTAACAGGAACTGACACAAGAATCGACTATACATCGTCAACACAAACATCAGGAGAAACCACTGGTGGAGAGTTGTATGTTCGTAAAACTGTTACTGATTTAGATAAAATTGATTATGTTAAAAACTATACATTAGAATTAGATGCAGAAGGTAAACTGAAACATACAGAGTTTAACTACAAAATTGATTTAATTCCACAAACCGATTTTTATAATACAACAATTATTCCTTTAGAGGATATTATTCCTAATCAACTTGAGTTTATTGGGTTATTATCATCATGGGATGCTGATTCAGCAACTCCAACAAACGGAACTCAGGGTACTTATACAAACTCAGGAGGACAAGTTGATGTTGTATTTGAAGAAGGAGTCCTAAAAATTGCCAATAATGGAACTAGATTTGGTACGGGACCAATTTCATTAAGATTTAGAGTCAAATTAAAAGAAGGTATTGATCTTAAAGCTGGAGACACTATTTCAAACGTTATAACTAAAACAGATCCACCAGCTAACATTACAATTGTAGATCCAGGTACTTATCCATTAAATATCTCAAAAGTGGATAGTGTGACTGGAGAGAGAGTTCTAGATGAAAATCAAGTTGCTCAATTTAAACTTGAAAAAGTTGAAGATGACGGAAATGTAACTATCTTTGATGATATTAGAATTGCTAATGGTCAACTTGTAAATGGGGAAGATAATAAAACATTAACAGTGAAAAGCATAGGTTCTTATTTACTAACGGAGTTAGTTGCTCCTGAAGGCTATATCCTATCACCTGAGCCAATTACTATTAGAGTTTCTGAAAATGGTACAACACCTAGTTCTATTGTTTTCCAGAATACACCTGGCGAAGATCAACCAGAACCAGAAAAAACATCTGTAACGGTCACAAAAGACTGGCAAGATGGTAATAACCAAGACGGTAACCGTCCAGAGAGTATCCAAGTTCAATTAACAGCAGACGGTGAATTGATTGATCAAACAGCTGAATTGAATGCAGAGAATAACTGGACAGCAACTTGGTCAGGCTTACCATTAAATGCAGATGGAACAGAAATTAAGTATTCAGTTGTTGAGTCAAATGTACCAGAAGAATTTACAGTAGAAGTAAATGACGCAGATCGCGGAAATATTATTCTGACAAACACTTATACACCAGAAGTTACAGACTTAACGGTGAATAAAGTTTGGAATGATGAAGAGAACCGTGATGGTTTAAGACCAGAAAGTATCGAAGTACAATTAGTCGCTGATGGTCAAAACCAAGGTGAGCCTATTGTTCTAGACGAAGCAAATA
The DNA here is from genome assembly GCF_052115865.1 of Fundicoccus sp. Sow4_H7. NCBI lineage: Bacteria > Bacillati > Bacillota > Bacilli > Lactobacillales > Aerococcaceae > Fundicoccus > Fundicoccus sp. Sow4_H7. The sequence continues at coordinate 111,471 of NZ_JBQKME010000008.1, forward strand.
ACTGGTCATACACTTGGACAGATCTAGCAGTGAACACCGCCGGTGAAGCCATCGCCTACACAGTCGCAGAAGTTAATTTACCTGAAGGGTATACATCAACAATTAGTCCAATTGAAGAAAATACAATCACGGTAACAAACTCTCATGACGTGGCTGTCAATGATATTAACGTCAGAAAAGTATGGGATGACGCTAATAACCAAGATGGCAACAGACCAGAAAGTATCCAAGTTCAATTAACAGCTAATGGTGAACTATACGGTGAGCCGGTTGAATTAAATGCAGCTAACGATTGGGTATATGCTTGGACGGACTTAAAAGTCAATGAAGCTGGCGCAGCAATTAACTATGCCGTTTCTGAATCAAATGTTCCTGAAGACTATGAAGTTGTTGTTAACGCAGAAGATCCAACGAATGTTGTGATTACGAACAGCTATACACCAAAAGTCACACAAGTTGCAGTAGAAAAAGCTTGGGATGATGCAGACAATCAAGACGGTCTACGTCCAACAAGCGTAACGGTTCAACTAATGGCCGACGGTGAAGCATTAGGCGATCCGGTTGAATTAAATGCAGAAAATGCATGGGCACAAACTTGGACTGAATTACCAGTCAACGTCTCAGGAACAGCCATTGAATATACGGTTGAAGAAACAACTATTCCTGAAGGTTACGAAGCAACGCAAGAAGTTGTTGAGGGTGTGAATGTTATAACGAACACTCATACACCTGCAGTTACAGATATCCCAGTAAGTAAAGTTTGGGACGATGCAGACAATCAAGATGGTTTAAGACCAGAGAGTATCACTGCTAATTTATTAGCGGATGGTGAAGTCGTTGATACAGTTGAATTGCACGACGCAAACGATTGGGCTACAGTATTTGAAAATCTTCCAGTTTACAACAATGGTGAAGAGATCACTTATACGATTACAGAAGACGCAGTCGAAAATTATTCAACAGACATTGTTGATGGTGTCATTACGAATCGTTATACACCAGAAAAAACATCTGTAACGGTCACAAAAGACTGGCAAGATGGTAATAACCAAGACGGTAACCGTCCAGAGAGTATCCAAGTTCAATTAACAGCAGACGGTGAATTGATTGATCAAACAGCTGAATTGAATGCAGAGAATAACTGGACAGCAACTTGGTCAGGCTTACCATTAAATGCAGATGGAACAGAAATTAAGTATTCAGTTGTTGAGTCAAATGTACCAGAAGAATTTACAGTAGAAGTAAATGACGCAGATCGCGGAAATATTATTCTGACAAACACTTATACACCAGAAGTTACAGACTTAACGGTGAATAAAGTTTGGAATGATGAAGAGAACCGTGATGGTTTAAGACCAGAAAGTATCGAAGTACAATTAGTCGCTGATGGTCAAAACCAAGGTGAGCCTATTGTTCTAGACGAAGCAAATAACTGGTCATACACTTGGACAGATCTAGCAGTGAACACCGCCGGTGAAGCCATCGCCTACACAGTCGCAGAAGTTAATTTACCTGAAGGGTATACATCAACAATTAGTCCAATTGAAGAAAATACAATCACGGTAACAAACTCTCATGACGTGGCTGTCAATGATATTAACGTCAGAAAAGTATGGGATGACGCTAATAACCAAGATGGCAACAGACCAGAAAGTATCCAAGTTCAATTAACAGCTAATGGTGAACTATACGGTGAGCCGGTTGAATTAAATGCAGCTAACGATTGGGTATATGCTTGGACGGACTTAAAAGTCAATGAAGCTGGCGCAGCAATTAACTATGCCGTTTCTGAATCAAATGTTCCTGAAGACTATGAAGTTGTTGTTAACGCAGAAGATCCAACGAATGTTGTGATTACGAACAGCTATACACCAAAAGTCACACAAGTTGCAGTAGAAAAAGCTTGGGATGATGCAGACAATCAAGACGGTCTACGTCCAACAAGCGTAACGGTTCAACTAATGGCCGACGGTGAAGCATTAGGCGATCCGGTTGAATTAAATGCAGAAAATGCATGGGCACAAACTTGGACTGAATTACCAGTCAACGTCTCAGGAACAGCCATTGAATATACGGTTGAAGAAACAACTATTCCTGAAGGTTACGAAGCAACGCAAGAAGTTGTTGAGGGTGTGAATGTTATAACGAACACTCATACACCTGCAGTTACAGATATCCCAGTAAGTAAAGTTTGGGACGATGCAGACAATCAAGATGGTTTAAGACCAGAGAGTATCACTGCTAATTTATTAGCGGATGGTGAAGTCGTTGATACAGTTGAATTGCACGACGCAAACGATTGGGCTACAGTATTTGAAAATCTTCCAGTTTACAACAATGGTGAAGAGATCACTTATACGATTACAGAAGACGCAGTCGAAAATTATTCAACAGACATTGTTGATGGTGTCATTACGAATCGTTATACACCAGAAAAAACATATGCAGTTGGGGATTATGTTTGGATAGATGCAGATAAAGATGGCGTTCAAAATGATTCAGAAGTATTACCAGGAGTAACTGTTGAATTATTAGACGGTGAAGGTACTGTAGTCGCAACAACGACAACGGACGAAACTGGCTACTACTTATTTGATGAATTAACAGCAGGCAACTACAAAGTTAAATTCACTTTAACAGCGGAACAAGCTGAGCAATATGAATTTACTACACCAGATGCAGGCGATAATGATGCAGCGGATTCAGATGCAGATTCTGAGGGTTATACAATTGAGTTCACATTAGATGAAACC
>NZ_JBQKME010000009.1:0-102349 GCF_052115865.1 Fundicoccus sp. Sow4_H7
CCACCTTTTACAATACTATTATCAATATTGTAATATAAGCGGTGTTTTGTTGATAGCGTAAGTGTCCAATCCTACTTAGCATTTTCTGTCTAGTACAGCTTAGCATTCACAAAAGTAGATAAAGGTTATTTTTTAAAAGAAGAAGATTATCAAAATGCCGTACAATTTGATCGATTTGTAAAGGAATATCTATACGCGCAAGAGTTGTTAGATCACAATTATTTATTTAATTTAGATACAAATCGTTTATATGAATTAATTGATAACTACGGTCAAGTAGAATTGAATTGGAAGGAATAATAGATGGATACAGTTAATAAGCTTATCAAACTAGTTAAATTGGATACTGGAAAACACTATGCAGCTCAGCACATGAGAGGACGTTTGTTTCCCTTTCATACTAGGAATCCTGAAAGGGTTAAATTTAATGATCCATTTATGGACATTGTAGGTATAATGGTACGTTTGACTTTAGGTTTTTCAAATGATTTAGAGGATATTGAAGAAAAATATATCGAACGAATTAACACAAATATTACAACTAATGGTGATATTCAACAAACAGAAGTAGAAACACTCTTTTCATTCAATTTTTCTGAAATTAATGTGCCTGAATTATTAAAATACTATCCTATACAACATTCTGAAAATGAGAAAGAGACAAACGGGAAAATTATTTTAGCAAAATATTTAAATGGACTTTTCCGTATTGATCAGAATCAAGGCTGGAAGCAATTTATTTCAAATAAACATGAAACAATCACACTTTATGATCAAATTGTATCACAAAATTTACCTGAATTGAGTAAAGATAGAAGTAGACGTGAAGAGTTTCAATATTTTAATCAAGATGAAATTTCACAGTTATTCAATGAAGATTTGAATACTTTAATGAAAAACGAAAGCATTTTTATGTCAAATATTGCTTTGTTAGTTGCATATTATATGTTCTATTATATTGTTCAACAGGCTTTTCAAATAGATATGTCAAATAATAAACCATTTGAAATGTGGTACACATTTGAGAACGAGCGTGTGTCTAAAGGACGTAATGCCTATCGAATAGGTTATCGATTATTGCTTGATAAATCTAAAGATTTTTTAGTCAATGTTAATGTGGTTGACTATTTAAATGTTCTAATAGGACATGAAGAAGTTTACAGTTTAGATCGTTTAATGAATGAGAAGGAATTATCAGATATTTTACTGCCTAAGATTTTTAAATTTAATCAGCAATTCGCACAAGTAAAAAAAGAAGAATTTGATTCATTTGTAGATTTAGAGAAACAAATTCAACAACTAAAGCGATTATTGAAAAAAAGTTTAAATAAGGAAATTCAGTCCAGATATGCTGTATCGTTTAAAGAGTTTTCGAAATTAGGATTTATTCGCTCAAGAGGACAATTAGGTTATATCTTGAATGCTTCTCCCGAACTCATTTTATTATTTGTATCCGTTATTGTAGGGGCACAAGAGAAAATGTTAATCAGAGATTTCTTTATTGCATTAGAAAAAAGAGGATTGTACTTCGATTCAATGTCTAGGAGAGAAATAGTGGCCTATTTTGAAAAAGTTAATATTTTAGAAAAATTATCAGATAGTGGAGATGCACAATATGTTAAATCAATACTATGAGTTCCTAACCAATACTCTTATTACGTGGTTATCGAATCAAAATAGTTTAAATAGTGGTAGCAAGTACTTTGTTTTATTAGATAACGCAGAAGATACTAGTAATTTTTACCAAACTATACGTAATTATGATTTTGAAGGTAAAATTAATTTTAAGAGTTCTGAATTTGATTTTGAAACTGTTGGTTATCAAAGTAATGGTGTAAAAATTTTATTTGTTGCTCCAATTAATAATGTGACAGCAGATTTTTTAGTTACTGTCCGTAATCGAGTTAATGCTAATCAAGGTGAATGGAAGAATACGGCAGTCTTTTTTATGGTTCATAACGCATTAGATTCAATTGTTGGTGGAGCATATGATGTGAGTCAGAAAGACGCACCATTTAATTCGAAAAAGATAGAGGATGCTGTATTAAAAGAAATTAGTAAAGCTGAATTAAGTCGGGGTCATAAGTTAATATTAGAGTCATATTTAAAAGAAGTTACCAATCAGCCTATGACTGTGTTAAAAGATTTTGAAACCTTATTTAATATTCTAGAAGCAAAGCATGTTTCTGATGATGATTTTAATACAATGGGATATTTTCCTGACAACCAAATAAATACCTATGACGACGATAGAACAATAAAAGATCGTATTCAACAAAACAAAAAATTGTTTGAAAATGTAGAAACAATTCATCAATTCTCCGATGTAAGAGACCGATTAAGTGAGGCTTTTCAAGGAAATGAAGTTATAAGAGATTTAGCAAAAGAAGACGATTGGAAGTTGGTAGAGTTTAATAGAGTAAATAAAGCGAAAAACGATTTTGATCAGAATAATATTCGAGATATTGAGATTGACACCGATAAAATAAAAGAGTCAGATGATAAAATATGGTTTAGGTTACATGGGACAACTAAAGCACAGAGAAGAAAAGCTCACTTTGTGATCTCTAATACTGGAAAAAATAATGAGATTAAATTAGAGATTCCGTTTGATGACAGGCTAAGACAAAGTGATATTAATAGAAATCTTAGTTATGTGAATAGATCTTTTGGAGTTACTCATGATGATTATGAAATATTGACTCAAAACAAAAAATTAGTTATTCATTTAAAAAACTTAATGCCCTCTCAAACATATGGTGGAAAAATTCAATATACTCATTATGGTAAAGGAAATCTAAAATTTATTATTTCATTTATGGTCCTGCCTTTCTCGTTAAATATTATTAAGAAATTAAGACCAAACTTTCAAATTAACATTCTTGGGAGTAGAAAGAATCGAAAATATTATTTTGGAGTAGCAGATTCAAATTCGAGATATCAATTTGGTGATGGAGAAAAAGAAATACAAATTTCAAATAATAATGAACTTCAAAATGAAGATATATCGGATTCAACAATTATCTTATCAGATTCGTTTTCAGGAGAGGTTATAGAAGATTTGCGTTTTGAGGCGAAAATTGGGGAGTACTTTTTCCCATTTGAATTAATGGACGTTATTTATAAACCAATACCCTCACCAGCTATTACAGTTGAACGGATGCGTTTAGGAATAAAGGACAGTCAGTTTATCTATCAAGATCATAAAATATATACAGGATCAAGAAATATTTCAGTAGAGAAGTTATATCAAGAATATTTAGATCTTGAACTAATAATTATTGAGAGCCAATCTTTATCTGGGGAAATGCTAGGCCAAAATTATCAAGCTATTGAATTGAGACTTCCTAAAAGTGTTAACGATGCCTACAAAAAGTTATTTGATTACTATAAGAAAGAAGAAACCACGCTCTCTCTAGCCGTTCCAAATGAGATACATCTTGAATTATTGCAAAATGTTTTGTCATCAATTAGAGATGAGTTGGATCAGTCTTTAGTTAATCAAAAATCCATAGACACCAGTATTAGAGATATTGCAAGAATTGGAGTAGTAATGGATGGGGATGTTATCAGAGTAAATCCGTTAAATCCTTTGCAGATTGCTTATCAATTGGAACTGAATGAAGCTTTAGGAAATAGTCAAGAAGTACCTAGAGATGCTATTTTGTCAACTTTAAATGCTGAAAATCTATTGCCCTATGTTAAAGTAAATAATCAACATTACCAAGCAACCTATACTAGAAATTACCCTAGATGGATGTTTTATAATAAAATATCTGATCGTCAATTATCAGATTTGTCTTCAAATATTATTACTCAACGGATAGATGACTATTTAAATCAATATCAATTTATGTTCTCTACTAACTCTGAAATGGTACTGAATATAGCAGCAATAGATATCCTAGATGAAAAGAACTTCTTTGATGCGATTATCAACTTTATGGTAGGCAGATTGAAGGATGTAAAAGATATTAAGGATATTAATCCAATTAATCTGTATGTAAATAAGATAGGTTATTCAATAAATTCTCTTTTCAGACAATTATATAATCTCAGCAATATGGAAGAATTAAATAACTTATTGAAAAATACTATCTTAAAACGACATTATAAAGATTATGAAGACTATGAAGTCATTGAAATGCTACAACATAAAATTAGTATTTATAAATTGCCTGAAAAAGACTCTGAACAAAGAGAAGACTTATTTTTCCATATTACTTTTTATCAGTTCTCTCAAAAAGACAAGATAAATGATTATAATATGAATAACCTAAGTAAAAACTATAGCTTGAATGGTCTATTAAATAACAGTCAATTTTACTTAGAAAATAACCAATATATCAACGGATTTGGATTAGGAAGATCAACTGATGTTAGTGATGAATCTGAATTGATACAATTTACATCTATGTGGAATAGTTTTATTGCTAAAACAAATAATGTAACTGATATTTATCAAGAAGATTTTACTTTAGTGAATTATGTTCCAAAAATTAATCAAGCAGAATTGAAACCGATGTTTGATTCGAGTGGTTGGGTGACGCTTTTAAACTTAGATGTTGATTTATCGTATTTTTATGATGATGATAACTTAGACTTAATTGTCATTCATTATTCGGATCAAAATGCCTCTAATCAGTATGAGTCGGTAACTGTTACTAATGATGTAACTCAATATGAGTATTTATTAAATATTCACTTAGGAGAATATAGTGCAGTTAACGAAATTAATACGGAGGAAATCATAAAGAATTTTAATGCGATTAATGGACAATGGTTGCTGAAATTAATTTCAAACAAACAAAAGCAACGTGGTAATCGACATGTATTTCGTGAAAAGCTTAGTATAATCTCAGCTTACAAAGAATTATTAGGTATTTTAAAACATCCTGATATTTATTGGGTACCTATTTCTATGGAAGAGATTTTACGTGTTTCAGGAATGGTTGGCTTAAGTAAATCACAAGGTTTGTTTAGTGCAGCTAATTTAGGTCATTCTGGTGCCACTAATGATGATTTACTGATGATGGGAATGGACGTAAGTGGCAGTAAGATTAAACTTCATTTTTTACCTGTTGAAGTTAAAATTGGAATAAATGACACCTCAATTAGAAAAAAAGCCATCAAGCAAGTTGAAAATACTTATTCAATACTACAGAGCTTTTTAAGTGAGATAAATGAAGACTCCTTTATGCGAAAATACTATTTAAACTTTTTCATTTCGCTAATGATAAGCAATCTGAAAAAGATGATTATTAGTGATATTTACATAGTTGATGAGATTCCTAATTTAGAAGAAATTATTGATCAATTAAATATTGGAAATTTTGAGTTATCAAATGAAATGCTATCCTATTATGGCAAAGGTTTTATTTTTGAATTTACGACAGAGCAAAATGCACGGATAATTCAGCGATTAATTGAGGATGATATATCCTTAATTAAAGTACCAGAATCAGATGCCTATAATGTTGTTTCACATAATACACGTGAGCTTATAAATGGAATATCACAAGGTAAATTTGATTTTGCTCCTGAGACATTATTAATTAATAAAAAAGAGAGTTCTAATGATAATCAGTTTGATAATCGTAATAAGGATTCAATATCAATTTCATCTAAGGCGAATGTAGTTAAATTAGACATGCATATAGAAGATGAGCTAATTTATCCAACAGAGAACAGAGATACACCTACTTTTGTTGCAGAACAACAAGACGAAAAAAACGTAATTGATGAAGATTCTGATTTTGATTTTGTTAGACATGAAGAAGAGTTGGATAATGTTCTAGAGAAAAAAAGATCAGACTGGCCGATTGATACTCCTAAAGTAAAACTTTCTGATAAACGATTATTAATTGGAAAAGTTTTAGGATCAAATTATGAAGTGTTCTGGGAGTATGGACACAAACAGCTTTCGAATCGACATATGTTAGTTACGGGTAAATCCGGACAAGGAAAAACTTATTTTATTCAGACACTTTTATATGAATTTTCTAAAAATGATTTAAATGTTTTAGTAGTAGATTATACGGATGGTTTTTTACCAACTCAATTAGATGATGCTTTGCAAAGGAATTTAGGGGAAAAATTAAAACATAAAATTATTTACCAAGAATTAATGCCGTTAAATCCATTTAAAATTCAAAAAATTGATTTAGGTGGATTTGAAATTGATGAAACAGTTTTGGATATGGTTGAAAGAGTTGTTCAAATAATTGATTATGTGTTTGATTTGGGAATACAGCAACGGACGTTGTTAACGGAGACGATAAAAGCAGGGTACGAACAGAATCAATCATTTTATACATTTTCATACTTAAGAGAAGATTTAAAAAATAGTGACGATAGTGCTAAACGTAATTTATATGGTAGAATCAGCACTCTCTTAGACAGAGATCCATTTGCTTATAATAATGATTTTAGTTGGAGTGACATTTATAACAATAATGGAGAAGTTCATATATTCCAACTAAAAGGTTATCAAAGACAAATTCAACAAGTTATGATTGAGTTTATGTTATGGGATTTGGTACAATATGCGACAATTGCAGGAAATGAATCAAAACCTTTACCGATTGTATTGGATGAAATTCAAAACTTGAATTTTAACGCCAATTCACCAGCAGTTAAGATTCTAAGGGAAGGGCGTAAATTCGGTCTTTCAGGTATTTTCGCAACCCAATCCTTAGATTCTGTGAGAGGATCTGACAGCGAAGCAATTTACAATGCCGCACAACAAGTACACTTCCTTCCACCAGATTCACAAGTTAAAAACATTACTAAGATGATGTCATCATCTGGTTCTAGTTCACAAGATGTGGAGAATCAACTTAAAAATCTACATAAGGGTGAGGCGGTTATAAATGGTCCAATATTAAATGATCAAGGGAATTTAACACCTCCACAAAGATATGGTGTTAGCATTAGTTCGTTCGATGAACGTTTATAACGGATATTATTTCACAACGTATCTGGAGGATTAAGGTTGGATTGAAGTAATCCCTAAAAACTATAACCAACCCAAAAACAGCTAACCCGCTATTCTCAGCAGGTTAGCTGTTTTTTGAATTGACTTATTTTTTCATTTTACATCATAATGGGAATGAGGAGAGTCACGTTATAAATCATAATTTTATAGAAAAGAGAATTCGAAAATGAGTAAGCTTTCAGAGCTCAAGGCCCAACTTGACTTGATTAGAAAACAATATGTGCATCAAAACGCATCGGAAGAGAGGCAGAACTTACTTGAAAAGGGATGCGCATCGTAGAGATAGTGAGTCAAGCTTTAGCGTTAGAATTACTTGCCGAAGTAATCGTAACAGGTGTTTTATCTGTCCAATTTTATACGGCAAGCAATTATACAACGCAAGATATTGATTTAATCATAGAAAACATTGATAATAACGAAGAAAAACAAATCATTTTTAAGCAATTGGGCTTTAATAAAATTGGTAATCGAACATGGGTTTTGGACGATATAGGAGTACTTATTGAAAAAGTAGGCGATAGTATATTTGAAGGACAGAGTAAGGAAACATTGGCGGTACAAACAATGGATGGATATACAGTTAGCTTTGTCAATGTCAATGATATTATTATTGATCGAATAAAAGGCCTAGCCTATTGGGCGGAAAAGGATTATTTAGATCAAATTATTGACTTGATAACTTTTAATGAAGCAACAATTGATGTTAGCTATATTGAAAATAATTTAATAGAAATTGAAACAGATGTATGGAAAGTGATTATGCTTTTATTCGATGAAGATAAGCTAGAATCTTGAATACATAATCTTGAAGAAGCACTCAATAATTACAATATTCCACACGGCTTCTTTACTGAAATCAAAGAAGAAAAAGGAATTATTTATTTTATAAATACAGAGAACTCTCATAAGCTATATATTGGATTTGACCTGTTAGGGGATAGCGTTTTTTTGCTGTATAATGAAGATGAAGAAAGGTTCCATAAAAGAAATCGTTGCAATGCAAAGAAAGCAAAAATTATGCAAACTTTTCCCTCTACAAGGTTGCGATATAATGATAAAGATAAACTTGAAAGGAGTTATATATGATCAGAAAACTACAACCATCCGATATTGCTCAAGTCAAACAAATCTGGCTCAAAATAAATATCTCTGCCCATGACTTTGTAGAAGCTGAATATTGGTATGAGCAGTTGGAAGAATTAGAACCAGCGCTGTTAGAATCAGACGTTTGGGTTTATGAAGAAGATGATAAAATTGTGGGTTTTATTGGTATACGCAACGATTTTGTTGAAGGATTGTTTGTTAAAGAAGCCTTTCAATCAAAAGGAATTGGGAAGCAATTATTGGATCATGTAAAAATAAATCGTGAAACACTTGCTCTAACTGTTTATCAAAGAAATTGGCGAGCATGGCGATTTTATAAGCGGGAAGGTTTTGAGATTCAAACAAAAGGCTTTGATGAAGTTAACGGCGAGCCAGAATATTTTATGCTTTGGATGAAGAATTCTTAATGTAAATATCGCTGGTTTTTGAGATGGGAACTGCCTAACTAGTAAAGATGCTAGTTAGGTAGTTTTTTGCTATAAACTTATGTCATACATTCAGGTAAATCTGGAAACTCAATGATGTTAAGGTATAATAGATTTACTAGTAAGGATCTGAAGAAAATTTATTTATTGTTGAGAGGAAAGCTTATGTTAATCCAATGTACAAAGGCGCTCCGTGATAAATTAGGTATAAAAGATAGTGGATTAGCCCCGTCTGATACGCACCTAGCTTTGGAGTCGTTATTTATGGTGTGCTTAAGAAAGTTTTTGCTAAGCTAAATGAATTAATTATTGAAGCGATTACTGAAGCATTACGCATAGAAGGCGTTAGCAAAGATGTCATTAATAATTATGTGAATGAGGCAGGGGATATTTATTATGCTAAAACTGCAAATCGATCTTTAGTAGCAAGAACGAATAATTATGTCCAGATGGTTTACGCTTTTGATGAATATTTAGCTAAAGAGACTGTCCATCAACCTTATTTAAGTCTCTTGGCGAACAGAGATGTACAAGATTATGGTAACCGTGACATTGATTTACCAGCAGACCGGATGAAACAGCGTTTGGTTTCATCCGGTGCTATTAAAGAAAGTTTAGATGTTGAAATGTATCAGTTATAGATAAAGCTTGATTTACCGGGTTATGATGTTTGGCGAGGTTATCATTTGCATGTTTTTGTTGCAGAAAAAGAAGGGTCTAAAGGTCTTTATATTGTGATGGATGAAGATCCCCGATTTTTTGGATTTTGTAGATCACGGTATCTTTGACGTTAAATATGAGTACATTGTTTCTTTAGAAGAAGTGTTCAAACAGTTTCATACCCTAAAGTATAATTATGACTATGGTGATGATTGGGAACATGTCATGGAAGGTATTGATTAGGAGGGTTTAAGGTCGACTAGTCAATTAATGGTTAGTTTACTACTCGATTAAACTTATATCTAGATAGCCTTCTATTATGCTATACTAAATATGAAAATAATGTAAGCATTATAGGGATATTTATTTAAAAAAGGAGATAGGATATGGTGGAATTCTTGACGGATGCCCAAATTGCTCAACAAACTGAATTAAAGCCGATTAGAGAAATTATCGCTCAATTAGGTTTAGAACAAGATGATTTTGAGCTGTATGGGAAGTTTAAAGCGAAATTAAATATCAACCGTTTAAAAGATAAGCCAGCTGACGGCAAGCTGATTTTGGTGACGGCCATTAGTCCGACGCCTGCAGGTGAAGGGAAGACGACAACCTCGATTGGTTTAGGCGACGGTTTGATTCGGATTGGAAAAAAAGCGGTGATTGCTTTGCGAGAACCTTCATTAGGACCGGTTTTTGGTATGAAAGGTGGCGCTGCGGGTGGTGGATATTCGCAGGTTGTTCCGATGGAAGATATTAATTTGCATTTTACGGGAGATTTTCATGCCATTGGGGCGGCGAATAATTTGTTGGCGGCTTTAATTGATAACCATATTCATCATGGGAATGAATTGAATATTGATAGTCGACGGATTGTTTGGAAGCGTGTTGTGGATATGAATGATCGTCAGCTGCGTAATATCGTCGATGGTTTAGGTGGCAAAACGAATGGTGTGCCGCGTGAGGACAGTTATGAAATTACAGTGGCTTCGGAAGTGATGGCGATTTTATGTTTAGCTAAGGACATTAGTGATTTAAAAAATCGTCTTGCGCGAATTGTTGTCGGTTATAATGTTCAATCTGAACCCGTGACGGCTGGTGACTTGAAAGCGCAAGGTGCCATGGCAGCTTTGTTGAAAGATGCGATTAAACCGAATTTAGTACAGACACTTGAGCATAATCCTGTCTTTATTCATGGCGGCCCTTTTGCTAATATTGCTCATGGATGTAATTCTGTGATTGCGACAGAAACAGCTTTAAAATTAGGAGACTACACGGTGACTGAAGCGGGTTTTGGGGCAGACTTAGGGGCAGAGAAATTTATTGATATTAAAGGTCGTGAATTGGGGCGTAAACCGGATGCGGTTGTGCTGGTGGCGACGGTTCGTGCGTTGAAGATGCATGGCGGTTTGAAGAAGACGGACTTAAAAGATGAGGATTTGGCTGCTTTGGAAAGAGGTATGCCGAATTTGGTGAAGCATCTGGAAAATATTCGTCAGGTATACCAATTGCCAGTGGTTGTGGCTATTAATAAATTTCCGACCGATACGCCGGCCGAACTTGATTTGGTTATCGAAGCTTGTCAGGCTTTAGGTGTTGAAGCTTCGATATCGGATGTTTGGGCTCAAGGTGGCGCAGGGGCGATTGATTTAGCGGAAAAAGTTGTCGCGATTGCTGACCAGCCTTCGAATGGTGCTTTTGTTTATGAAGATGAGACGAGTGTTCAAGAGAAAATTGCTGCTATCGTAACCAAAATTTACGGTGGAAGTCATGTGACTTACCAACTAGCTGCTGAGCGTGAAATTCGTCGCATCGAAAAAAATGGTTACGGCCATCTGCCCGTCTGCATGGCGAAAACACAATATTCCTTCTCCGACGATCCAAAGAAATTAGGAAGACCGGTTGATTTTGAAATAAATATCCGTGATGTTAAACTATCGGCCGGTGCTGGTTTTATTGTGGTGTTAACGGGTGATATGATGACTATGCCAGGTTTACCGAAAGTCCCATCGTCTGAAGGAATCGACATTAGTGATGATGGCGTTATTACGGGGTTATTCTAATGAAAGAGATTAAGAAGCAGCTGCGCCAAGAGATGTTGGAATTACGAGTAGGCTTAGATAAAGATTATGTTTTAGCCTCGGATACTAGCATTGCAGAAAATGTTATTAATAGTGAGTGGTTTAAAGCGGCAAAAGTGATCTTTTGTTTTGTAAGTATGGAAGGGGAAGTCAATACTGCTCCAATTTTAGAAGCGGCAATGGCAGAAGGAAAAATTGTTTGTGTGCCGAAGGTGATTTCAAAGGGGAAAATGGAAGCCTTTGTGATTGAGTCGCTGGATGATTTTGAGTTAAGTTCATTTGGGATCAAAGAACCTAAAGAAGGTAGTCGCTTGGTGGATCCGCAAGAGATTGATTTAGGAATTATTCCTAATATTGTTGTTTCAAGTGATGGTTATCGTTTAGGCTATGGTGGCGGTTTTTATGACCGCTATTTATTAAGAACGGATATGAAGCGATTAGCGGTTTGTCGGCAGTTATTAATTCAGGAAAGCTTGCCAGTTGAACCACATGATATTAAAATGGATGCAATTGTCTCTGAAAATGGGCTGGTTCATTTATGAGATATTTATTTGAGGAAGAGGGTGTGTTGGATGGATAAGCAAGAATTTTTAGAGGCGCTGGCTTCAGATGCGGCTGCTCCTGGCGGAGGAGGCGGATCGGCTTATGTTGGTGCTGTTGGGGTGGCTTTGTCGCAAATGGCTTTGCGGGTTTCGCTGAAGACAGCCAAGGGCGAGGATGTTTCGGTGATTGAAAATTTAGTGACGGAAATGGAATCGTTGCGGCAGGCGCTTTTTGCGATGGTTCAAAAAGATGCGGATGCTTTTCTTCCTCTCTCTCAGGCTTATAAGTTGCCTAAGTCGGATTTGACACGTGCTGAAAAAATTCAAAAGGGCTTGGCATTTGCAGCTGAAGTGCCGATGGAGATGATGCGGCTAAATGTTGAGGCGATTCAATTGCATCAATTGGCTAAGCCGCTGGCGAATAAAATGATTGTTAGTGATGTCGGGACTGGGGTCATTATTTCTTTGTCTTCTTTAAAAGGTGCTTACATGAATGTGTTGGTCAATACGAAGTCCATTAAGGAAGAAGGTTTGCGGAAACAACTGGAGGATGAAGGGCGATATTTATTTGAAGTTGGCATTCAGATGGCGGAGGAAGTGTATTCTGACATAATAAATTTGATGGGGTGATCATGGGTGAGTATTATCATGAATGGGAAGGAAATTGCTCAGAAAATTCATGTCCGGAATTTGGAGCGGGTGGAAGTGTTGCTTGAAAAAGGGATTCAGCCTAAGATGGCCTTTGTGCGCATTGGCGAGGACCCGGCTTCTGTGGGCTATCAAAATTCGGCGATTAGAAAAGCGGAACGAAATCGGATTGAATGCGAGTCTTTTGTCTATCCACAAGATACTTCTGAAGATGCGTTTTTGAAGGCTTTTGAGGATTTAAATAAAGATCCGAATATTCATGGCATTTTGGTTTTGCGGCCTTTGCCGGACCATCTTTCTTATGAAAAAATTAGTCAGATGATTGATCTTGAAAAAGATGTCGATGGGATGAGTCCCTTTAATATTGGTAAAGCCTTTGATCCCAAAATTAATGACTTTATTCCGATTACGCCTGTTTCGGTGATGCGGATGTTGAAGCATTATGAGATTGATGTTAAAGGGAAAGATGTGGTGGTGGTTGGGCATAGTTTAGTTGTGGGTCGTCCTTTATCGATGCTGTTAGTTGATGAAGGAGCAACGGTTACTGTGTGTCATATTGATACCAAGGATACTAAAAGCTATACACAAAAAGCTGATATTGTTATTACAGCTACCGGTAAGAAATGGTTGATTACTAAGGACCATATTAAAGAAGGGGCTGTGGTTGTTGATGTGGGGACTAGCTATGAAGAAGATGGAAAAGTATATGGTGATGTGCATTTTGATGAGGTTGAGCCTTTGGTGAGTTATATTAATCCTGTTCCAGGTGGGATTGGATCGATTACGAGTGAAATTTTGTCTGAACGGGTGATATTGTCTGCATCAAAAGGATTAAAAGAAAACGAATAACAAGTGTGAAGGTGAGGATTTATGAATGGATTTGAAGGGCAATGATTTGTTAGAATTTACTGCTCGTAAAGGGGCGGATAAAGCGGCTTCGTCGGTAAAAAAAAGTGTTATATTAGGTTTTTTGGCGGGATTGTATATTTCAATTGGTTATGCCATGTATTTAATTGTTTTATCTAAAAGTGAGAGTGAATGGGCGAGTTTGGTAGGTTCTTTTTTATTTCCTATTGGTTTGTTGTTAATTGTGGTAGCTGGTGGGGAGTTATTTACTGGGAATGTTTTAGATGTCGGTGTTGCCTATTTGCGAGAGAAAACTTCTTTGCGATTGCTGGCTCGGAATTGGATGGTTGTTTTCATTTCTAATGCTTTGGGAGCGGTGTTTCTAGCCTATACGTTGGGCGAGGTGCTTGGCTTTAATTCCATATTGATGGGGACGGGAACGTTACAATATGCGATTGAAGGGAAAGTTAGTGGCTCGCCGATGCAAATGGTTGTATCAGGTATGTTGTGTAATATTATGGTGACTCTGGGGATTTGGGTCTCTAATAGTAGTAAGACGAATGTAGGGAAAATGGTGTTGTTGTGGGTTCCCATTGCTGGCTTTGTCTTTCTTGGGTTTCAACATAGTGTGGCGAATTTGTATTTGTTTGCGAGTGGGTTATTTGGTGGGCTCGTTAGTTGGAGCAGTGCTTTAGGGAATATATTCTTTGTTGTTATTGGGAATATTATTGGTGGAGCTTTGATTGTGGCTGGTTTGTATACTGAGGCTTATAGAGGGGATTAGTTTGGGGAGCGTGGAGTGGGGCGCGGTTCGCGCTCGTTCGGATGAAAAGTGGATTTCATCCGAGCGGTCTGCTCGCCCTCGTTTGTAAAGCAAGTTTCATCCGAGCGCGCTCATCTTCCAGCGCTTCTAGCAAAGTAAAAACCCCCTCGTCCGTCGGACGAGGGGGTTTTTTGCAGTGATATTTATTTGGGGGTTAATATTCTAGGGCAATGAGTTCTTCTAGGGTGACTTCTTCGGCTTGGTAGTTGTCGACGTCGAAGCCGCTGAGGTTATTGAATTCTTTCATAAAGGTGTCGTAGCCGGTTTTGTCTGAGGCGAAATTGTCCTGGTTGATGGTTAGAATGAGTTCCTCAGTGGCTTTTTGGACTTCGGGATCGAGTTCCCAGTTGTCTGGACGCAGGCGGCCTTTGTCATCGTACTCTGGGTTATTGCCGTACAACATGTCGCGGTAAATGCGGTCTTGGTGCATGATGGGTGTTTCGTGAGTGCCCTTGTCTTCCATGATGCGGTAGAGGCCGAGGCAGTAAACCGGGAAGAAAGGAATGACGGAACTGGCTTTTGTTGTCACTGCTGTGGCGACGACGATGGTTGCTTTTCCATTGATATCGGCCAGTAATTCGTTAATGTTGTCGGCTTTCACTTCACAATCGGCTTTTGCGCGGCCTAGGGTACCGTCGCCATAGTATGGGCGGTTCAAATCGGACCCTAAGTAGGAATAGTTAACGGTTAGGACATTGTCCGCCAAGACATCGGCTTCTTTCAAGGCTTCCATCCAAATTTGCCAATCTTCGCCACCCATGACTTTCACCGTGTCGGCAATTTCTTCTTCGGTGGCCGGATCTAGGGTGTGTTCTTGGAATTCATTTTTGGAAATGTCGATGTGGGGTCCGACAACTGTTTGGCCTATCGATTTGATGACGGAGTTGTAGCGCTCGCCTGTGTCAGGGTCAACGCGGACACCGGAAGCTAGGCTATAAACCACCAAGTCAACTTTCCCGCCAAACTCTTCTTTAATATAATCGATGACTTCTTGTTTCATTTCGTGGCTGAAAGCATCGCCAACAAAGTTTTTCGCCACTAAGCCTTCGGCTTCTGCAAACTGTTTAAAGTAAATATTATTATACCAACCAGCGGTTCCTAGATTTCGCTCCGACTTAGGTCCTTTTTCAAAGGATACGCCGATTGTATCGGCTTTTGCGCCAAACGCTAATGAAATCCTGGTAGCTAAACCGTAACTGGACGAAGCACCCAGAATGAGAACTTTTTTAGGGCCTTCGTAGTTACCTTGTTCTTTAACATAATTAATTTGATTTAACACTTCTTGCTTACATCCAATTGGATTCACGCCAAACGAAACATTACCACGTAATTTATGTTCGAATTTCACCGCAATCCCTCCATTTCAATTTTGTGTTTGGATACTACATACCATATCAAATTTTAGCTGAAGAAGGTAGTCAGACTGCTTTTCTAAAGAGATATTTATTAAAATAAATATCTGTGAGATCGCGTGTTAATAAATAAAAAACGTAGCCCAGCGCCAGGCCGGCGGTGATGTCCGAAAAGTAGTGCATGCCGAGGTAGACGCGGCTAAAGGCAATCAGCAAAACAAGGATATTCGTTGTGGCGTAGACCAGCTTTGGATAGCGACCCAGGGCGGTGTAGCGAATGAGAAAATTTGCGATGAGCGGGTAAATCATGGCGGATGCAAAGGCATGCCCACTCGGAAAAGAGTAGGATGCCTCGTACACCATCCGCAAACTTTCCTCAGGCCGTTCGCGCAGGATGATATTTTTGATTGTTGGGTTCACCACTAGATTGCCAAAAGCGATGGAAAGACCATACATGACGGCGCGCAGCGGTTTTTTGAATAGGGCAGCCATGACAATCACAGCTATGACTATGAAAAAGATGATAAATTGCGCATTGGCAAGTTTTGTAATCAATAAAAATAGCGGGTCGAGGATGGGGTTGCGAAATTGGATGACCCACTGCGAAATGGCGATATCAATGGATTGGATCCAATCGCGGGCGAATAAATATAAGAGTAGAATGATGGCGAAAACGGCGAGTGACAGTGATATTTTTTTTAGGGAATTGGACGACATAACTTGGCTCCTTTATTTGACATTCATCTATTATAGCAAAGCAGGCGGGACTTATGCTAAGACTTTGGATTGAATTTTAAATAAATATCACTTATACTAACATTAAATTTATCATTTATTTTTAATGTTCAGATAAAAAAAGGAGGTTCTTCATGAATCCTGTGGTCGTTTATCAGACTAAGACGGGGAGCAGTCTGCAATACGCGACTTGGCTTGGAGAAGAAATTGGTTGTCCCTTGATTAATCGCGAGGACTTGACGTACGGGGATTTGAACGATCGTCAATTTATTATATATGTTGCTAGTATTTATGCAGGTAAGGTTATTGGATTGAATAAATTTTTGAAGCAAGTTGGTGATTTGGACGGTAAAAAATTGGTGCTATGCATGGTTGGCATGACGGATTTGCAGAAGAAATGTGAGTACGACAAGTTTTTTAAGGAAAATGTTCCGGAAGGCTTGCAGCGAAAAGTTCAATCCTTTAATTTAAGAGGGAATGTGGTGTATTCAAAATTAGGTTGGGTTGAAAAACTAATGTTGAATTTGGTGAAGGTTGTTGGCCGCTTGCGTCGGGATGATAATGTGGCTTTCAATTATTATTTCAAAGAGCATTTTGGCGAAGATGTCTATTTTGCGGATAGAAATTTGTTAAAGGCTGTGGTGGATTATTATCGGGATTACGATATGCGGTTTAGGGGGATATAGGGGTTAGGTATTTGGGGGTTTGGGGTTGGATAGGGATGGTGAGTTGGTGGGATTTGGGAATTGCTTGGGAATAGAGACTGATTGAAACACTCACGTAGATGAATGACTGAGGAGTCGTTGTCTGTGGGGTGTTATTTGTTTGGGTTGGGGAGTGCGGGAGGCGCGCTAGTATGAAAAGTTGGTTTCATCCGAGCGGCTGGTTCGCGGTCGTTTGAAATAGTGGTTTCATCCGAGCGGCTAGTTTGCGCTAGTATGAAAAGTTGGTTTCATCCGAGCGGTGAGTCCGCGCTCGTATAAAAAGTTGATTTCATCCGAGCGGTGAGTTCTCGGTCGTATGAAAAGTTGGTTTCATCCGAGCGGCTGGTTTGCGCTCGTATGAAAAGTGGATTTCATCCGAGCGGTGAGTTCGCGCTCGTATGAAAAGTGGATTTCATCCGAGCGGTGAGTTCGCGGTCGTATGAAAAGTTGATTTCATCCGAGCGGTGAGTCCCCGCTCGTAAAAAATAGCAATCCCTCTTCATTAAACTTCCCTATCACCTGTATTGTATGATATAATACAACTAATATAACTAAAGTAACCATCCACTAAATGAGGTGATAAGATGAAGATGAAGATTAATTTGGCGTCGGAGATTCCGATTTACCAGCAGATTCGCGATCAGATTATTTTGGGACTGGGTCGAGGAGAGCTCGCCTATGGGGAATTATTACCGAGTGCCAGGCAACTTGCCGAAGATTTGGGTATTAATCCGATGACAGTGAATAAAGCTTATCAAACTTTGAAGCAGGAAGGGGTCATCGTTGTTGACCGGCGTGTGGGAACCAAGATTCGCGAGCAGCAGCGATATTTACTTGAGGAGGAATATATTGAACGATTGGACGTGATCTTGGCGGAAGGCTTGGCGAAGACGACGGATGACGGTAAATTTCGGGAATTAGTTAGGAAACGGATGGCGAAGTTGATGGAAGGGAGGAAGCAGAAATGATGGTGGTGTTGATGATTGGGATTATTCTAGTGATTTCGGCTATGGTGATTAAGGGGACTGAATATCAGAATTTTCAAATTGCGGGGGTTATGCTGGCGCCAGACCATGCCGAATCGAGTCAGGTGAAGGCGTTGCAAAAGCAATTTAAAAGGCAAGTGGTGGCGCTAGCCGTTGTGTTTTCAATCCTATTTCTAGTTTCGCAAGCACCAATTTTTTACGGCTGGCGAGATTTTTTAAATATTTTATTTCTGTTTGGCTTTTTAATCATGGTGTTTGTGCCGATTTACCGGCTACACCATAAAATTAGCCAATTGAAAAGCGAGCAGCAATGGGTTTATTCAAGCAAACAAACCGTGGTCGACTTGAGTGTGAGTCGCGAAAAAGGGAAGGCGGCACCGGCGAAACAATGGGTATGGCTCAGTTGGTTGCCGACTTGGCTACCGCTTTTCATCGCAATTTTAAGCAAGCAATCGTGGCCCGTTGTTCTATTAACCGCTCTCATTCCACTGCTGTTATTGCTACTGCCGCTTTCCTACCCACTCGCCATTCGAACGCGGACTCCCTTTGTTTCCGACGATAGCCAAGTGGCAAAAAACTATATGCAGCAATTTGAGCGGCTGCATGGGCTAGCCTATATCGGGCTAACGCTTAGTGTTGCCATCTTTTTCATTGTCCTAAGCGCAATGATGCTGTGGAATCCCATGTCCGTTTGGACCATTCCACTCGTCCTAGTTTTTTTAATCGTCCTCATTGGTATTATGGCGACCACCGCCAACCGTAGCCGAGCGCTGACCAACCAAGTCGCCGGGGCACAAGGCTGGCAAATGACGGCCACTGACACCTACTATGTTTGGGGCTTTTATAGTAACCCCAACGACGCCCGCCTCTTCGTGCCGAAACAAATGGCCGGTATGGGCACCACCATCAATGTCGCCCATCCCGTGGGAAAAATTATTGCGGTGGTGACAGGGATATTTATTGTGGGGCTTATTATTTGGGTTTTGGCGATGACTTTGATCAACTATCAAATAAATATCACTGCCGATAGCCTGGTGGTGGACGTGCCGATGTATCGTGTGGAAGTACCGTTTGATGCGGTTGAGGCGATTGAGTTGAGTCAAAAGCCGCTGGATGGGGTCCGGACCAATGGTTTTGGTGGGCAAGACAAGCGTTATGGCTACTTTACTTTAGCAGATTATGGCGCGGTTCGTTTGTATACTTATCCTGAAAATGACTGGCATATTGATATTTTGTTGGACGATTCGTTTGATCCGCAATGGCTAATTTATAATGAAATGACAGTTGAAGAAACGCAGGCGCTGTATGAAGAATTGTTGGCGGCCTGGGAAGAAGGGCAATAGCAAAAGGGACTCAAAAGAGTCCCTTTTTGCATTCAAGTATGAAAAGGCAAAACTGCCACTTGAGAAAGTTTTTGGTTGTCAAGCAACCCATCGAGCAAACGAGACAATCATGCCATTTTTAAGCGTTAGTCGGTAAACGGGATGATTAAAAAAGCGTCAAACGGTTCCGTTGGAATCTACTTTTAAGGTTTGCTCTACCAAAATGACCAAATTAATTATCATGAATCAGTTCAACCGAAAGTGTGGTTTGGGCATTAAATAAATCAATTTTTGCAGAAAGCGCATTGGCTTTTTGCGTGAGGGTTTTAATGGTTTCGTTGACGAGCGCTTCATTGTAAACACCATATTCAACGACCCCGACACCATTTTCAACTCGGGTTGATTGTGACTCCAAAAGTTGTTGTAAATGCTCTAATAAATTGCGGGTGTGCCGTAACCATTCCAGTTGATAGCTAATTGTTTGGCCCTCGACTTGATTGTCCTGATTGGCTTGGTTAATCGCTTGGCGCAAATGACTCGCATCTTGAATCAATTCCTGTTGCAATTGCAAGTCGGCTTCATTTTCCTCCGCTTTATGTCCTTGGGTAATTTTCACTCCGTCCACTCGGATCGGACCGGTAAAATTCGAGAAGAGGCGACGGTTCAATCGTTCAATTTCCTTATTCACATTCGATAAAGTAAATATCGCTTCCTGAATCGTTAATTGCGTTGTCATAAATTTCCCTCCTAAAATAACTTAGTTTAAGTATGACAGATTGGCTGGAAAAGTCTAGTATAAGGCACAAAGCAGAGATATTTATTCGAAAGAATTCATGATATGATAAAAGTGAGAAAATTTTTAAGAGGTGATGTCATGTCTGTTGGAATGAAAACAGTGAAAATGGTGGTTGCCGTTGTGGTCGCGATTTATATTGCGCAATTGATCGGTTTAGAAAACGCATTGGCAACCGGGATTATTACAATATTGACTTTATTAGATACAAGGCGCGCATCGCGGGAAATTTCCAGAGTTTACTTAACCGCGACCGTACTAGCTTTTGGAATTGCCACGATCGTCTTCTGGATATTTGGCTTTGAAGTCTGGGCCTTTGGTCTCTATTTATTATTGTTCGTCCCCTTGGCTTATCGCTTTAAATTATCGGCTGCGATTGCACCTGTGTCCGTTTTGGTCACGCATTTTTACATCGCAGAAAGTTTAGTCTGGACTTGGCATCTGAACGGATTGTTCATTATGTTAATCGGGTCCGGCGCGGCGATGCTCGCAAACTTATGGATGCCTGGTCAAGTCCCACTCCTGCAGGAAATGTTGGGCGAAGTTGAAGCGCAGTTCCGTGACATCTTGTCGTCCATTCATGATCGTTTATTAGAAAATGTCTTGGATGCGGGGAGGCTGAAAAGCGATTTAAAGCACATAGAATCTGCAATCGACAGCTTGAACCAGCTCGCTTTAGACGAATACGACAACCAATTATTAACCAAAGACAATTACTATATCGAATACGCCACGATGCGGTCCCGCCAATTAAGCATCTTAGAACGAATTATCGACTCCTTGCCCAACATCAACTTGCAAACCGAACAAAACCAAAAATTAGCCCAATTGTTTCGCTTAACCTCAGAAGAATTTGACCAAAGCAACAGCGGCTTCGACCTTTTGACCACCCTGAGCCAATTGTACGCCTACTATCGCAATACCGCCTTACCCCAAACCCGCCAAGAATTCGAAAGCCGCGCCATTTTATACCATATCCTAATCGAATTCGAACGCTTTCTCGAAATCAAATCCGACTTTTACACCCAAACCACCCTAAAATAAATATCACTGCTACAAGCTCTGCTGAATGGCGGAGGTTTTGTGGTGTAGAGGAAAACGAGTGATATAAATATCACTCGAATTAGGAACGAGTGATAAAAGTATCACTCGAATTAGGAACGAGTTATATAAATATCACTCGAATTGAGAACGAGTGATAAAAATATCACTCGAATTGAGAACGAGTGATAAAAGTATCACTCGAATTAGGAACGAGTGATAAAAGTATCACTCGAATTAGGAACGAGTGATAAAAGTATCACTCGAATTGAGAATGAGTGATAAAAGTATCACTCGAATTAGGAACGAGTGATAAAAGTATCACTCGAAAAGGAAACGAAGATAGAAAGTTATCTTCGCTTCCAAAACGAACAAACAAATCTATCTTCGTTTCCACAATTCTGCAATTCCACACAAAAACCCCTGAGAAATCCAATTTTCTCAGGGGTCACTCCTGTGATATTTATTTGATTAGGCGGTTTCGAGGATTTCCATGAATTGGGCGCCGGTGATGGTTTCCGTTTCATAGAGGTGTTGCGACAGGCGGTCGAGGAGGGCGCGATTTTCAGCGAGCATGTTGCGGGCGTATTCATAGCGTTCCTGGACGAGGGCAACGATGGCGGCGTCAATCTTGGCTTGCATTTCGGGCGACGCGTTTGAATGTGTGCCGTTATCCAGGTATTGGTTTTGGTTTTGCTCGAAGGCGACCATACCGATGGTATCGTCCATACCGTATTGGGTAATCATAGCGCGGGCGATTCGGGTCATTTGGTTAATATCGTTGGAAGCGCCAGTTGTAATCGAACCAAAGGCAACTTCTTCGGCGGCACGTCCACCGGCTAGGACGGCGAGTTTGTCCAACAATTGTTCCTTAGACAGCAGGTTGTCGTTGCTCTCAGACACTTGCATGGTGTAGCCAAGTGCACCTGAGGTCCGTGGGATAATCGTGATTTTCTCAACGGGGGCAGAATGGGACTGGAGGGCAGCAACCAAGGCGTGGCCGACTTCGTGATAGGATACGATACTTTTTTCTTTGTCGGATAAAATGGCATTTTTCTTTTCCGCGCCGGCAATGACGACTTCGATGCTTTCTTGGAAGTCTTCTTGAGTCGCTTTTTGACGGCCTTCACGGACGGCACGAAGAGCAGCTTCGTTGACAATGTTGGCTAATTCTGCGCCGGATGCACCACTGGCCATACGAGCAACTTTGTTAAAATCAATATTGCTTTCGTGTTGGATTTTTTCAGCGTGGACTCTCAAAACAGCTTCACGTCCGACTAAATCAGGTAATTCGACACGGACTTGGCGGTCGAAACGGCCCGGACGTAATAGAGCGGAGTCTAAGGCTTCAGGTTGGTTAGTAGCTGCTAAGATCATGACACCTGTGTTGCCTTCAAAACCATCCATTTCGGTTAATAATTGGTTTAAGGTTTGTTCGCGTTCGTCGTTGCCGAAAGCTTGGCTGCTTCTTTTCTTACCAATGGCGTCTATCTCATCGATAAAGACAATACATGGGGCTTTTTCTTTGGCTTGTTTGAACAAGTCACGAACGCGAGCGGCACCTGCACCAGCAAACATTTCCACGAATTCAGAACCTGAAATGGAGAAGAAGGGAACATTGGCTTCACCGGCAACCGCACGGGCTAACATGGTTTTACCGGTTCCTGGAGGTCCAACTAATAAGACACCTGTCGGCATTTTTGCACCGACGGATTGGTATTTTTCAGGATTATGCATGTAGTCTACGACTTCTGATAAGCTATCTTTAGCCTCATCTTGGCCAGCAACATCGTCAAAACGAATCCCTTCTGTGGATTGAACATAAACCTTGGCATTGGATTTTGCCATCCCGAAACTCATGGAGTTATTTCCGCCAGCGCCCATCCGCTTGGTCATCTGTTTACTAATGAAACGCCAGAAGAGCCACATGAATAAAATTGGGAATACCCAAGAGACTAATAAGGCAATTATCGGTGAAGCCTGTTCGATAATTTGACCTTTAAATTCAACGTCAGCACTCAGTAAACGCTCCGTTAACATCGGGTCTTCAACCATCCCCGTCCGGTAAATTCCACTATCACCCACAAAAATAATTTCATTTTCTGGATCGTTCAATTCTACCGCATCCACTTGGTCTTCCACCAACATGGTCACAAAAGTGTTGTAGTCAACTTCCTGTACTTGACGTGATCCCGCCCATGGCACCACAATTAAATTAAATAAAAACAAGACTAACATCGCGATACCCCAATAATAAATCAGAGGTTTTCTTTCATTTTGTTTATCGCGTTCTTCAAAATTCGACATATATGAACTCCTTTTCTATACATTTTTTGTGCATTCTAAATAATAGCAAATTACTTTATAAACAATATAATAAATAAATTCTTGGCTAAATTCGCCATACAAATAAGCCAGTTCATCGCGACCCTCCGGTTGTGACTGTCTGAAAACTGACTCAATTTCTTGGAAGTAATCTAAATGAACTTTGGCAAATTCCCGTGCTTGCAGCGAACGACTTTGCCGCATTTGTTCTTCTAATTGCTGTTGATAAGAAAAACCTTCTTTTAATAAATATCGCTGCATCAAGTCAACGGCAGCTTGATCATGCCGGTCTATGGTTTTTAATCCTTCTAGTGTTCGTTCCACTTCTTTTAGGTAGCTGGTTAGCTCATTTAATTCTTCATCCATGGTTAACTCCTTTCTTCTTGTTAATACTATTATCTCACGCTAAAAGCAGCGTGAGAATTGTTAATGTTAGCCATTTGTCTTGACAAAAAAACCAAAGTGTCAGGACACTTTGGTTGAGGCAGAGATATTTATTAGTCAGGAAGACGTTTTAGCCCTTGTTCGACCATGCGGTTGAGTTGGACCGCGAGTTTGCGGGGGGAGAAATTGGGCTGATTGATTGACTTTAGGAGGATACCTACAATACCATAAGTGTGGTAGTCAATTAGGAGCTCAAAATCTTGCATGGGCATCATGACATTGGCTAGGACTTCTTTCATTTTGGCTTCAATGAGCTTAGCGATGGCACTAAACAAAATCCGTTCGCCTTCCACGCGGTGGCTAGATGTCATCAGACTTTTAATCAAATGACGATAGTCATATAATTGTGTTAAAAAGGATTCCAAGGCCTCCAGCACCGAATCTTTGCCCATACTCGCGCGGATGGTTTGGTTGACCATTTCGTTCGCCGTCCATTCCATCAAATCAGGGAGGTCGCGGAAATGATAATAGAAGGTTTGACGTGAAATACCACAAGCATCAACAACATCTTTGACGGTGATTTTATCAATATTTTTCTCACATGTTAAGTTATAAAATTCAGTTACAATCCGGTCTTTGGTTGATATCGTTGCCATGTGCTCCTCCTAGTTAAATATGATGAAAGTAGGTTTCTTATGAAAATGAATTTTTTGTATCTTAATCCCAGTCAAACGGACGAAAAACGTTGGGTCGCTGAGATTACTGGCGAAGATCCAACCTTTAAACTCAAGCGGTCGTTTCAACCCGAATACCAGCCGGGCGTTTGGGCCATGTACGATGGCTGGTATCAAATTCATGGCCAAGTGGTGGGGATTACGCCATTTCAAAAGGAATATGTCCGCATTCAAAACGGCAAAATGACCCGCCGTCTGCCGTTCCGTCAAGTGATGGCAGATTTGCCAGCGATTATTGCCTTTGAGCCACAACGCATCGAGCGTCTGCGCCATCAAATCAATCTTGAACTCAATGATATTATTCAGCAAGCCCCATTCGACCGCGTATTGATTGAGATGGAGCAACAAAAGGACGAGGTCTCCATGGTTGACTCCTCCGATGAGCTCTTGGGTGGCCTGACGGTTTTGAAAAAGCGCAAACCCATGATGATTCACCACTACAAAGAGCTCTATGAAGACATCGAATTCGATTTTTAAACTAAATATCATTGCTATAACCATTGTATAAGTCAAAAATAAAGTGAAACTAAACCTTTTAAGGATGAATTTCCCAAAGAATAGTAGAAGTAGTTAAGTCATGCTGGTTAAAATCAACGCAAACCATGCTGGCTTTTTTAAAGCGGATATCTTCTTGTGTTAACATGCGGGTCCAATCACTTAAAATGGGCTCATGGCCAACGATAAAGACTAAGGTATCGTCACTGACTTCAATGAGATTTTCGAGTAGGGCTTCAAAACTGCCACCATAAATAAAATCTTTAATGGTTTTTTCTTCGATATTGAGCGTTTCTTGCAGGATTTCAGCAGTTTCCGTCGCCCGATAAGCCGGACTAGACCAAATTTGAATCTTGTTCGTTTCTGCCTGCATGATTTCTTCTAAGTTTGGCATCAATTTAGTAAATTTCTTAACCCCTTTTTTCGTTAAGTGGCGCTCCAAGTCAAGAGCGACTTCGATAGGGTCTTGTGCCGTCGAATGGCGTACGAATACGATTTTCATGTATTTGTCTCCTCACTTTCATTTAAAATGTTTTCTAAGAGGGCGGGGTTATCGGTCATAATCCCATCCACTTCTTTTGCGATTAAATCCCGCATCGTCTTTGCGTCATTAATTGTCCAATAATAGACATCCATACCTCTTTTGCGACTGCCTTGGATAATATTTTTCGTGGCTAAATTCAGTCCTAATTGTTTAACCGGTAGTTGAAGTGAGTCCGCATCTGTTTTTACCAAACCATTTAATCGTAATTTTATGCCGACTAAATACTTAGTCGCTTCACTTTGACCGGCACCAATTGCTACTTTTCCTTGTGATACTTCTTTGAAACGACGATTAATTTGGTGGTCAAAACTCCCAATACAAACCTTATCTTCCATATTGTATTGTTGAATTAAACGCCACATTTCTTGAATCATCGGCTCATATAATTCACGACGATTATCGTCTTTTAATTCGATGACTGCCTTCATGTTTGGGAAATTTTGGAAAATTTCTTCCACTGTTGCGAGCTTCACACTTTGGCTGGCAAATGGATGATTGCCTTCTTCGTCGACAAATTTAGCCCCGGCATCAAAAGATTTAATCTCATCTAAAGTCAAATCGTTAATCACACCCTCACCATCCGTGATTCGATCCACCGTCGGATCATGGCTGGCTATCAAATGCCCATCTTTGGTAATATGCACATCATACTCAAACATATCTGCCCCCGCCAAATACGACCGTAAAAAGGCCTCCAAAGTCTCCTCAGGCGCCAAAGCCCCTCCACCACGGTGGGCAATATTGTATGGCCTTTGCGGATGCTCTGACGTATTTTCAAAAAACGGCATCTTCTCCTTTTTGCCCGGCCACTTATACGCCAAATACCACAACGACGCTATTAGTGCCGCCCATTTCAATTGCTTTTTCATTTCAAAACCCTCCATTTTAAAATAAATATCTCTGCTACATTCTATAGCCTCATTTTAACATTGCTAATAAATGATAGGTAGTTTTACCCCTTACGAAAGTAGGAGAGGTAGAGTAAGATAAGCAAGTGGTAGCTACAAAACGTCTAAATTGGCCAGCTAGTTCGTATCCCTGGCCACATAAGAGCTAATTCCACTAGCAACTTACCTCACTTAGCAACTCGAAACCTAATCCGCCACAATTCCTACCATCACAACAAAAAACACCGAACAAACCAAGCTTTTGCCAGCTGAATTTGTTCAGTGTCTTTAAATCCCTTAATTGAAACAACTCAAACATCCATCCTACTCAACATAGGGTTTAATATCCAACACAGTTTCCAACACACCGTGGAATTCACCTGTCAAATCATACATTGCTTGGTACATAGTATAAACTATTTTCCCATCTCCACGAGGGAACCACATGATTTGATAATACCGTTCTTTGTTACGGAAACTGTCGACCAGACTTTTTACCATCGGCCACAAATAGGGCGGGTGGCACAGCTCCATTGTTCGTTTCACCTGAGCAGGTGTCCGAATAAAAATCATCTCCCCATAATCTACAATCGAATTGTAATATTGAAAGATTTCATTGCCATCAACATAAGAAATCTCGAAGGGCACATTGTTGAAAATAGCCGTCACCTGATCAAGACTCAAATCCCCATTTCTAAAACCAATCATCTTTGTCCGATCCAAGTTTGCCGCTGAAACCTCATCACGACTTGTCTTATCCCAAGTCAGCATAAGATCCCCTTGACTAAAATTAAGCTGCTTCGTCTCTAAACTATGTACATTTATTGAAGACGCGTCAGTTGCATAACTCAAATCAGCCAACTTAATTTGCTTATCTTTGAAAAACGCCACATCAGTTAGAGCCCGCTTCACAGCAGCATCACGTTCTAAATAAGGTTCGAGATTATGACTCAATTCGATGTAGCCGAGATATTTATTTGAGGGGGTGTAAAGGGGGACAAAAGTCAGCTCAAACGTACTATGGCGCAAGCTTTCGGCTGCTGCAACACCTTTGAACCGCTCAACCATTTCCTGAACCTGAAACAATATCTCCTTATCATAAATCGACTCCATTGACCGCCCGAGCGTGTTAAAATCACGCATGTAATAAGTGCTTTCCCAACTAGTATTGAAACTACTGTACTGTACAATATCGTCTGCATTCACAACAGTAATTTCCATCGGTAGGTAATCCAACAATAATGCCATCTGATTTATCGACAGGAATCCATCACCCATTTGGATTTCATCCTCGCGACTTATGGTAGTCGGATCTACAAGGCGTTCGCTAGCTTTAGCCTCAAAAGAAATCGTAATAATTCCGCCATCCACCGCAATGCGCTGCGTTTCAATGTGTGAAGTCGAGGTTTGAATTGGCAACGCCTGATAAACATTTTCCGCCACAACATCTTCCTCTACCACTTCGATTTTCGGCTCCCATTTCTCGGTCGGTGTGATAATCGCGTAGCCGTAAGGGTCGCTTTCTTGGGCGATTTGGTACCAGTCCTCAACATCAAAAGCTTCCAGCAAAATATTAATTAAAATGGCTTCTTCCTTGAAAATCATCTCGTTGAATTCATACTCGAAAGCCGCAAAACTATCGGTGATTTCCTGATAATCCACATTCGGAAACTGCAACATCGCCTGCTTGGCAGCCTTGAATAAATCTCGAATTTCATCATCTTTTGCCCACATTACCTTAGGCGGCGCGTCGTGACCGTATTTCTCCATGATCGGGAAAAGAACTTTTTCCTTTCTTTCATAATGGCGGTCAAACTGACCCAACAACTCATACTGATGGCGCAAACCGCGAATCATTCCAGGCTCAATTTCCTCCGGCGGCAATTCAGCATAAACCTTGTGCAAATTGTGAATCCGCAACAAAGCCGCCCGCAAGGCATGATTTTCATCTTTAAAAACCCGCACCGGATGCCCCTCTTGTTCGATATCCGGTGTGTCACCTTCCAACACCGTATTTTTGAATAAATTCGCATGGACATTACACAACTTCAAAACATCTTCAAACGTAATGTCATTATCCGGATTATTAATCAACTGATGCTCCATCATCGAAATCTCAATCGCAGAAACACCCGTGAAATGCTTATTAAACTCATCCTGAATCGACTCCGGCGCCGCACCATGATGCAATTTCAGCAACATGTCTTCAATGATGTCAATCCGTTCCTTTTTCTCTTGCTCCTCTGACATGTCCCGTCAAACTCCTTTAACTAATTAGTCCCTTAATTGTAAAGCTTTTTACCCCAAAGAACAACACCACCCCTTTAAATAAATATCACTGCTGATGAGGGGGGATCTGCTGGGGGATTCGAGCTTGGATTAGATTCAACAGGGATGACGCGCTAATGTCATTCCATGCTTCCAACTCTCCCAATTAATGTTCCATCAACCCAAAAAGAGCATCTCCGCAACAACGGAGATGCTCATATAGCAGTG
Source organism: Fundicoccus sp. Sow4_H7 (assembly GCF_052115865.1). Taxonomy (NCBI): domain Bacteria; kingdom Bacillati; phylum Bacillota; class Bacilli; order Lactobacillales; family Aerococcaceae; genus Fundicoccus; species Fundicoccus sp. Sow4_H7. The sequence continues at coordinate 28,922 of NZ_JBQKME010000009.1, forward strand.
ATATTTATTTAAAAGGGACTTCAATGCGACTGGGTTGGTTGTCTGGGGCGCTGTATTGATCGACGGTGATGACAATCGGGGCTTTGTTATCAAATGGTTCGGTCGTAGGCATCATGTGTGAGTTGGACTCGGACATATGGCTGTCAAACATCATACCAAACTGATAGTCGGGAGAAGGGCTCAAGGCGATCACTAAATTGACCGTAGCACCACTCTTGATTCGCAGGTTACTCATTAAAGGACGACGGCCTTCGACTTCCGGCAGGTTTTCCATATCATACAAGACCCACAATTGATTAATGCTGATGTCATCTTCTTGGGTAAAGGTCAGGGTCCACATGTCGTCATAGACAACTAGGGCGCCTTTTGAATCGTTGGTGTAATCCATGTCCATCACAATCACATCGTTTTCGATGCGTGGATTGCTAAAGACATAAGTAGCATTTGAAGTTTCGATGGTGTAGTAACCTTCTTGATCTGCTAATAGGGCTGCCAATTCAGCTTTCTTATCTTCCAATTGCGTATGTAAATCATTAATTTTCGATTGCAAACTTTGAATTTGTCCGGCTTCTTGGGCGACGATAGGTTGTGCGGCGGTTACGAGAAATAAGCTAGCGACAAAGATGATGGCTTTTTTCATACAAATACCTCCCATAATACTTTCTACAGCTCTATTATACTGCATTTGAACTCTATTAGATAGCGGATTCAATAATAAATATCTCCGATAATGAACAGCTGACTTACAGCTAAAAGTTTTCTAGAATTAAGCCTATAATCAAACCCACTAAAGCGGGGACAAGCCAGCCAAAACCATAGTCATAAAAAGGCAGAAAACTTTCGGCGAAATTGACTGCTTGGATGACTATTGAAAACTGACTTAAATTTTCAGGTAAAGCTTTTAACAAATCAAACATCCCAGCTATAAAAGTAAAGGCGGTAACAATTTGAAAAATATGTTTTTTCCCAGCTAAGGGACGGATTAAATGTAAAATAATTAAAGTAATGGCCAGGGGATAGAGTAACATCAAGATGGGAATGGAATAAGAAATAATACGATTGAGACCCATGTTAGCAACAAGAAATGACAATAAAGTAGCTGTAATAGTCCAAGCTTTTTTCGATAAAAAGTTTGGCATTAACTGTGTAAATGTTTCAGCCAAGGCTACTACTAAACCAATCGCTGTTTTTAAACAAGCAACAATCATAACAGCAGCCAAAACAATTTGACCAAATAAGCCAAAATAATAATGCGTAATAACGACCAAAGCAACACCACCATTGAGCGCAACGTCCGTAAAATTTAAACTTTGTGTCCCTAACAATGCCAAAGTAGCATAGATTAAAGCCATCACGATTAAACTAATAGCCCCACTAAATATAAGTTCTCTAGCTACTCTTGTTGGCTTTTGAACCCCTGACTGTCGGATGGCCTGGATTGCCAAAATACCAAAAGCGAGACTGGCCAACACATCCATTGTGTTGTAGCCCTCCAAGAAACCAACCGTGAAAGCTTCAGTCCCTGAATTGAAAGCAGAAGGCGTCGCTGTAATAAGTGGGACATCCGATGTAAAAGCTCGTACAATGATAACAGCTAACAAAAATAAGAACAAGGGGTTTAAATATTTACCGATCCAATCTAATATGCCACTAGGTCTTAAGGCGAAATATAAGACAGCTAAGAAAAACAATGAACTATAGATGAGCAAACCAACAAATAAATAATTTTCTGGAATTGCGTTCGCCAAACCCACTTCAAAGGATACAGTTGCCGTCCGTGGTGTTGCGAACAACGGCCCAATCGTTAAATAAAGCGCAATGGTAAAAAAATAACCATATACTTTAGACACAGCCATAGCCATATCCATAACAGATTCGGTTTTGGATAAAGCAGTCGCAACAATTCCCAATAAAGGCAAACCGACGGCGGTAATGTTAAAACCTAATATGGAAGAGAAATAATATTCGCCTGATAATTGACCTAAAGCAATGGGGAAAATAAGATTACCAGCACCAAACAACAAACCAAATATTAATGACGAAACAGCTAAGCGATTTTTAAAAGATAATTTTTCATGCATGATTTAAACCAACTTTATATATTTTAATTATCCTTAATGTATAACTATCGCATCCAACTTGCAAGAAAAAATTTATAGCCCATGAGCGAACTACATTAAATTTATCTATCAATTTGTTATAATATAAATATAAAATATAAGGAGTGAAATAATATGAATGTAACGGCTATAAGTGCCTTAAAAGATAACTATATTTGGCTGATTGATGAAGAAGACCAAGCCATTATCGTTGATCCAGGCGAATCTAAACAAGTGCTTGAATATTTAACACACAACAAACTGACTCCCATTGCCATTTTACTGACCCATGCTCATGATGACCATACTGCTGGTGTAAAAGATATACTCCAAGAATACCCTGAATTACCGGTTTTCGGACCTGAGGAAACGTCTGAACTAGCAACCGAAATTCTCCAAGAAGGCGACACAATCACCCTCTTGGATACAGATTTCAACGTGCTTTTCACACCCGGACACACAGCCGGGCATATTTCCTACCTAACAGACACCATGCTCTTTTGTGGTGACGCGCTCTTTTCAGCAGGATGTGGGCGTGTTGCGAATGAAGCCTACCAAGCCCAATTTGAAAGCTTACAAAAATTCAAAGAACTGGACGATAAAATACTCGCATACCCCGCTCACGAATACACACTAAGCAATTTAGAGTTTGCTTATTCTATTCAGCCAACCAATGAAGATATCATCGATGCATTAACCAATGCCAAACGACTGCTTGAAACCGACACCCCAACACTACCAACCAACATCGGTTTCGAACGCCAAATCAATCTGTTTTTACAAGCACAATCCGTTGAAGGATTCGAAAAACTCCGCCTCGAAAAAGACAACTTCTAAAATAAATATCTCTGCTTTAAAACTCTGGCAAAAGCCATTTAAAGCCAAAACCGCCATAAACCCTGTTTTCACAGCGTTTATGGCGGTTTTTAAGTTGGTTGCATCGAAAACGCTGGCTGATGCTGCGTTGACGAGTCCCCAAAGTGTCCCTCGCTTTTTGAACGAGTACCCAAAGTGTCCCTCGTTTTTCCGACGAGTCCCCAAAGTGTCCCTCGCTTTTTGAACGAGTACCCAAAGTGTCCCTTGTTTTTTCGACGAGTACCCAAAGTGTCCCTCGTTTCTGTGACGAGTACCCAAAGTGTCCCTCGTTTTTCCGACGAGTACCCAAAGTGTCCCTCGTTTTTTCGACGAGTACCCAAAGTGTCCCTCGTTTTTTCGACGAGTACCCAAAGTGTCCCTTGTTTCTGTGACGAGTCCCCAAAGTGTCCCTCGTTTTTGTGACGAGTTCCAAAAGTGTCCCTCGTTTCTGTGACGAGTCCCCAAAGTGAGCGCCCGATTTTTGAACGAGTACCCAAAGTGTCCCTCGTTTTTCCGGCGAGTCCCCAAAGTGTCCCTCGTTTTTTCGACGAGTCCCTAAAGTGAGCGCCCGATTTTTGGTGTTTTTAAACGATTAAACCATTATGGGCTAATATAGCGATGAGGATTAAAATAGACGATATATCGCATGACGAGTTCACTTCGACTGTTTTCGCGTTCCCATAGATAGTAGGAGGCAACAGCTAAAAGAAGGACGTATGAGAGATTGATAAAGCGGCTAAGAATGAGCAACAGGACGATGAGTGCTAAAAATGCTGGGATTTTGTATTTTCTCGGAATCATGCAACATGACCTTTCGTAGATTTTGTTAGCTATAGCATAGAAAAAACGTTTTCAATAGGATTTGAGTTTTGTTGTTAGATTATGAAAGTAGCTAGGAAAAAATGATAAATTCTACTATAATGAAGGTTACGACAATCAGGCGGTTTTATGAGTTAATTTGATTTTTTTTTAAGGAGGAAAGTGTTGATGTCAAATCGTAGAAAAGGTCAGTTAGGATTGATAATGGTTGCCATTATTTGGGGTTCTGGCTTTGTTATGAGTTCAGTTGCACTCGATTATTTTTCTCCGATCCATATTTTGGCGATGCGTTTTACGATTGCCTTTGTCAGTATGGTGATTTTTTTCAGGCAACAATTGAAATGGATAAATAAAGCGACTTTGATTCGTGGGAGTGTTTTAGGCGTCTTTTTATATTTAGCATTTTATTTTCAAACAATCGGCTTGGTTTACACAACACCGTCGAAAAATGCTTTCCTAACAGCCTTTAATGTCGTTTTAGTTCCCCTGATTGGTGCAACTTTCCTAAAGAAAAAGCTAAGTCCGATGACAATTTTTGGCTCCCTTTCCGCCATTGTTGGCGTAGGGATCATGTCTTTAGATAATTTCGGACAAATAAATATCGGTGATATACTCACCTTGGTTTGTGCTTTGTTCTTTGCTTTGCAAATTGTTTACACTAGTCAATATGTTTCGAATGAAAACCCCTTTGCTTTAAATACTGTTCAAATGGGGGTTGCTTCCCTTTGCGGTATTGTGATTGCATTAGTCCAAAATCAACCAATGGATTTAATGCATACGAGGGGTATCATGGCTGTTATTTATTTAGGGCTTGCAAGTACGATGTTTGCTTTTTTGATTCAAACAATTGCCCAGCGCTATACAACTGAAACTGAAACAGTTATTATTTTATCAATGGAAGCTGTTTTTGGTATGTTATTTTCAGCGGTGATTCTAAACGAGGAGATAACGCTTAGGATGCTAATCGGGGCAGTTTTAATTTTGTTAGGCGTCCTCACGGTTCAAATGCAGCCTAAAACAAAAAGTGAAATTTGAATAATGAGAGGGTTTAGTCACAGGTATTTACTTGTGGCTTTTTTCTTTGGTTGGATTTCAAAAAAATTAGAAATTTATCTATTTTATTATAAAGGCAAGTGCTCAAAATTGAATTTTAAAAAGGCATATGCTATATTGAAAATGGATACAATAGTTAATTATCCGATATAATTTTATGATATTTAATGGAAGTGGGGTGTTGGAATGGCTCGTGGTGGAGGTCGCGGTGGCGGTGGCTCACGAGGCGGCGGAGGATCCTTTGGTGGAAACCGAGGCGGTGGAGGTCGTATTGGTGGGAGCAGTAGTCGTGGTCGCGGTGGCGGAAGATCCTTTGGTGGCGGTTCATCATGGGGTGGTAGTGGAAACCGAGGCAGTTTCGGCGGAGGCTGGGGTTCTAGGCCAGTTATTCGTACAGGACCTATTTTTACAGGTGGTGGACGAAGACGTAATTATGGCTGGGGCGGCGGTGGTGGCTACAATGGTGGAGGCTGCGGTTGCTCGTCAATTGTCATTACATTGATTGCGATTGGAATAATGTTTTGGATTTTTGCAATGATGTCAGGTGGCTCTGGCTATTCTAATTCAAGTAATGGTGGTAGCAATAACAATTCCATCCAAACTTCAACTGTTGAAAGAGAGCCGTTACCATCCGGTGCAGTTAACGAGACGGATTACTATACTGATAATGCTAATTGGATTAGTAACAATGCTCAAATGGTCGATGGTTTACGTTACTTCTATCAAGAAACAGGTGTTCAACCGCATGTTTATATTACTGAAAATATCCCTGGTTTAAATGCTAATAATGTAACCTTAGAAGCTTTAGAAGCGTTTGGTAATGATATGTACGATGAGTTATTTACGGATGAAGCGCATTTGCTCTTAGTGTTTTATGAACCTGTGCCATCTGACTATTCGACCTATGTTACGGTTGGAACGCAAGCTAAACAGGTTGTGGATAACGAAGCGATCAATATTTTATTAGATTACCTTGACCGCAACTACTATGATGCGAGTTTAGGAGAAGAGCAGTTCTTTAGTAAATCCTTTAAGGAAGCTGCGGATAGGATGATGGAAGTAACCACATCGCCATGGATTCCGGTATTTATTGGGTTGATTGTTGTCGCTGTTCTCGTCATCTTATATTTCTGGTGGCGTCGTAAGAAAGAGCAAGAGGAAGCAGAAGCAAAACGGACTGAGGAAATTTTAAGTCGCCCGATAGACACATTTGGTACTTCGTCTCCTGATGCGATGGATGATTTAGCGAAAAAATATCAAGATGATGAAGATAATAGCAGTCAATAAATAAAGCAATAAAATTTGAAACAATATTAGGAGGAAAAAATTATGTCAATTTTAAGTCGTTTTGGTGATATTATCAGTGCAAATATCAATTCAATTATTGATAATATGGAAGATCCTGAAAAAATGATCGACCAATATTTACGTGAAATGATGGATGATTTAGCTGAAGTTAAAGAAAGTACTGCTGGTGTTATGGCAGAAGAAACGCGTGCTAAACGTGAAGTGGATAAAAATGAAGCTGAAATTCAAAAATATAACGAATTAGCTAAAAAAGCTTTACAAAGTGGCAATGAAGACGATGCGCGTATTTTCTTAAGTAAAAAACAAGAAGTGGAAAGTATTGGTGCTGGTTTAGCTACTACTTATGCTTCTGCTCATGAAAATGCTGTTAAAATGCGTCAAATGCATGATAAATTAGCTAATGATATTGAAACGTTAAGAAGACGTCGTTCAATGATTAAAGGGAAAATGTCTGTGGCTGAAGCTCAAAGCAAAGTTAATACGGCTTCACAATCCATCAGTAATTCTAAAGGCGCTATTTCAAGCTTTGAACGTATGGAAGATAAAGCTAACCGTATGTTAGACGAAGCAAATGCCATGACAGAATTAAACTCTGAACCAATTGATAAAGCAAAAGAATTAGAAGCTAAATACGCTAACCAATCTTCTGCATCTGTTGAAGATGAGTTATCTCGTATGAAATCTGAATTAGGTTTATCTAATGATGCGCCTGATACAGATGATAACAACGAAGACGAATAATAATAATTGTCCTAGCCTAGATGGTCGCTTGACTGTCTAGGTTTTTTGTGTGGCTTTTTTTGTTGGATTTGTTGTCGGAATTGACAGCGATGAGGCTAAAGAATACAACTCGTTGTGCTCACGAGGTTAAATTATTGAACTCGTCGTAGCAACGAAAACACTTTTAGTATTCCTTGAGGAAATGATTGGCTACTTCAAGCCTACGATAACTCAATTATTGATGCAATTTCTACGACTTACTCTCGCGGTCGGATGAAAAGGTGGTTTTATCCGAGCGGCTGGTGCGCGCTCGTTTGAAAAGGCAGTTTCATCCGAGCGGTTTTTGCGCGTTCGTTTGAAAAGGTGGTTTCATCCGAGCGGTTGTTGCGCGCTCGTTTGAAAAGGTGGTTTCATCCGAACGGTTGCTGCGCGCTCGTTTGAAAAGGTGGTTTCATCCGAGCGGTTAGTGCGCGCTCGTTTGAAAAGGTGGTTTCATCCGAGCGGCTGGTGCGCGCTCGTTTGAAAAGGTGGTTTCATCCGAGCGGCTGGTGCGCGCTCGTTTGAAAAGGTGATTTCATCCGAGCGGTTGATGCGCGCTCGTTTGAAATAGTGGATTCATCCGAGCGGTTAGCGCTTGCTCGTTTGAAATAGGATAAAGTCCACAAAATTATGTAAAAACCATGAAAGAACTAGGCTAAAGTATTGAACTCGTCGCAGCGACGAGTACTGGATTGGTTCCTCGTCAAACCAACGACTACCCCTTTAAGCCTTCGCCGAAACACCAAAAAAATCAGCAAACAAGTAGACGTGTTTGCTGATCAGCAGTGATATTTATTTAAAAGATTACCATTTTGAGCTGCTGTCGTCTTCATTCAAAAAGTCGATTTCCTCGGGGGTGGACACGCGGCCTAAGACGGCGTTGCGGTGAGGGTAGCGGCCGAATTAGTCGATAATGGCTTTGTGTTTAATTTCGTATTCAAGGGCGGAATCCATGCCGAGTTCTTCAAAGAGTTCTAAGGCTGTTTCGTGGATTGCAGCGGATTCGGAATGCATAAAGGGTATGAGGGCAAATTGTTGTTCGACTTTGGATAAGAGATGATAGTCGGGATGTTTGATTAATTCTTGGCTCAAAATTAGTGCCATGCCGTCTTGGCTGAAGGCACGGGCATCGTTGCGCATTAAGTTGCGTGAAAATTGATCGAGAATAATAATTTCTGCCAGGCGACCTTGAATGGTGGACCGCCAGCTCGATAATTCTCCTTTTGTAGCAGCTAGCCAAGTATCGTAAAAATTGGTGCGAATTTTTTCATCAAATTCGTCATTCCGAGCAAAACGAAGTTCTTTGTGTTCCGGTGCAAACCAAAAAAGCAAGACTTCAACTGCAGGATGAACAGACATCATATGCCTCCTTATAAAAACAAATAATTACTAAACTTAGTATAACACTTCCCGTTTTGGAATCAAATTCAGATGGAGTATAATTAGCTTACCAAAGAAGAGGAGCTGATACGATGAAGTTGTATATGGAGCAAAAGATATTTTCTTTTAAGGAAGACTTTAATGTTTTTGATGAAAATAGAAATCCAGTTTACCATGTTGAAGGAAATTTATTTGCATTCGCCCGTCAAATGCGCATTTACGATGCGAGCACACAAGAAGAACTTGCTTTTATTAAACAAAAATACTTTGCTTTCTTACAAACACTGGAAATTTTCCGCCATGGTCAATTGGAAGGTAGCGTTAAACAAAAGTTCAACCTTTTAAAACCCCAATACGAAATTAATCATCTCGGCTGGCGTGTGGAAGGCAATTTTTTTGGTTATGACTATCAAATTATTGATCCAGACGGCTATTTGATTGCCGATATCAACCGCAAGTTTTGGTCGTTTACGGATGCCTTTGAAATAAATATCTACGATGATGAAGATTATCCAGTAGATCCTGTGATGGTGATGGCGATTGTGATTGCGATTGATGTGTCCAAAGATAGTAGTAAATCTTAAAACGCTATTCCCTTTAGAACATCTTGAAAAGCCTATATTATTTCGCTACAATAGAAAAGTAAACTAATTTTAAGAGATTAGAGGAATAAATATGTCGAACTTTTCAAGCGTCATGAAAGAAATAGTTTCTACCATTTTCACATTTATCGTTGTATTTGCTCTAGTATGGTTGTTGCGTGCTTATGTGATTGAACCGTTTCAAGTTGAAGGGCGTTCAATGGATAATACCTTACAAGATGGCGAACGCCTTGTCATGCTCAAATTAGCGGAGGTTGATCGTTTTGATGTGGTTGTCGTTCCGCCACCGAATGTTCCCGAAAAATTGTACATTAAACGCGTCATCGGTATACCTGGCGACACTATTGAATTCAAAGATGATAAGCTCATACTCAATGGCAAGCCGCTAGATGAACCTTATTTAGCTGAAATGCAAGCTCAAACGGAAGGTAACTTTACCTACGATATGACGCTTGAAGAACGCACAGGTGCTACTGAAGTGCCGGAAGGACAAATTTTTGTCATGGGGGATAATCGCAGAAATTCCACCGATGGACGAAATTTTGGCTTCATTAATATCGAAGATGTACGTGGAGAAGCCGATTTTATTCACTGGCCACTTTCCGAATTCGGCCTCTTAACCAAATATGAACTGAACGAAGACGGTACAGCCATCGTCGAACGTTAAAATAAATATCACTGCAACAACAGCTCGAACGCCTCTTTATTAGAGTCGCTCGAGCTGTTTTCATTTAGGGATTGCTTTTTACAATTAACACATCACAAGGTGCGTGAATCGAAACAAAGTTTGAAACGGAACCAACAAATGCGCGCGCCATGGCGCCCTTACCAGTAGCAGCAATGACAATCAAATCGGTATTATATTCTTTTGGATAAATATTACCAATTAAGTCTGCCGGGCTACCACTTTCGACGGTAGAAATTGCTTGTAGACCTTCAGCTTCTGCTTCTTTCACGAGGCGTTCAACGAATGAAGTGTCAAATGAAGCTGAAAATTCTGATGAGGATAGGCGAGTGAGTTCGGGTGATAAGTTAATACTTCGATTATCAATTACAAAAACAATATGCACACGTGCACGGTTACGTTTGGCAATGGCAAGTGCTTTTTTAAAGGAATTACGTGACTGCGGCGATCCGTCGACAGGGACTAGGATGTTTTTATATTCATCTAGCATCTTTAACACTCCTTTTATTTTTTATGCAAACGTTTACTATAATAATTGTACCTTATCTAAGAAAAAAACAATAGTAAACTGGCTGATTTTGACACACTTTAAGGATTGAAGACTTCAAATAATCTGTTATAATGTGGGTAGTTATAGGAATAGTAGAGCAAATGATGTTATTAGAGAATGTTGCCCTGGCTGGAAGCAACTAACCCCTGATTTGATCGAACCTACCTATGGGTTGAGCCTGAGATATTTATTTGAGGGCTTTAAAATGATTGGGTTGGCCTCTGTATCGGCTATGAGTGGGCTAATATATTTAGCAAGTAAGGTGGTACCGCGGAGAGTTAACGGCTGTTCTTCGTCCTTTTATGGGCAGAACGGGCGTTATTTTTGTATGTAAAATTAAGGAGGAGTTTTTGTGGTCACACGTAAAGAAGATTTTTCAAAATGGTATTTGCAGACGATTCAACAAGCGGATTTGATGGATTATGCTCCTGTGCGAGGAAATATTATTTTTAAACCAGATGGTTATGAAATTTGGGAGCATATTCAAGAAGAGTTTAACCGTCGTTTTAAAGAAGAGGGGATTCGCAATGCCTATTTCCCAATGTTGATTCCAGAGTCATTCTTTAACAAAGAAAAGAACCATATTGAAGGTTTTAGTCCTGAATTGCCATGGGTAACGGAGGCGGCGGGTGAAAAATTAGAAGAACGTTTGGCATTGCGTCCGACATCTGAAACGATGATTGGAGATGCGATGAGTCGTTGGATCCAATCTTACCGCGATTTGCCAATGGAAATTAACCAATGGGCTAACGTTTTCCGTTGGGAAAAACGGACATTGCCATTTTTAAGAACATCCGAATTTTTATGGCAAGAAGGGCACACAGCCCATGCAACGGCTGAAGATGCGATTGAACGTACCATGCGTAGCTTGCAAATTTATAAAGAAGTCGTAGAAGGTTTATTAGCCATGCCGGTTTTCTCTGGTGAAAAGACACCTTCAGAACGTTTTGCAGGTGCTGAAAGAACCTATTCGATTGAAGCCATGATGCAAGATGGTAAAGCGGTGCAAGCGGGAACGTCACACTTTATGGGAACGAAGTTTGCTGAAGCCTTTGATATTCGTTATTTAAATACTGATAATGAACACGTTTATGCCTACACCACTTCTTTTGGTGCTTCTACGCGTTTGATTGGTGCTATGATTATGGCACACGGCGATGATCAAGGATTGGTATTGCCTCCGCGTGTGGCACCACATCAAGTAGTCATGATTCCTGTGGGACCTTGGCAAAAGAATCCTGCGATCATGGAAAAAATTGAAGAGCTACATAGTGAATTTAAAGCGCTAGGTATTCGTGTGTTAATCGATGATTCGGATAATTCGCCAGGCTACAAATTCAACGAGTGGGAAATGCACGGCGTGCCATTTAGAATTGAAGTCGGTCCACGTGATTTGAAAAATGAACAAGTGATGGTAAAAGCACGTGACTTAGATGAAAAAGTAGCTGTGCCATTTACTGATATTATGACCTATATTCAAGAGCAAATGGACGCAATGCAAACACGTCTATTGGAAAAAGCTCGCCAAATGAATGCAGATCAATTGTATACCCATATCGAAACATTGGATGAATTAAAAGCGCATATCGAAAGTAAGCAAGCAGCAGGAGAAAATCCTGGTTGGGTGCTAGCTGGCTGGGATGGTACAGAAGAAACAGAAGCTCAAATCAAAGAAGTAACCGGCTTTACAACCCGTAACATTCCATTTGAAGGAACTGTTGAACCTAAGACGACCTGTATAGTCAGCGGAAAACCTGCTACAACAACCGTTTGGTTAGCGCGCGCCTACTAATATTTTATGAGAAAAGAGGGATATTGATGATGTCCAAAACTTGCCGTGCAACTTATGCTATCCAAACCCATAATATCTTGCCGTCAAATATCAACTACCATAAAACACTTTATGGCGGTCAATTGCTGAACTGGTTGGATAATTGTGCCAGTATTTCATTCCGCCGCTTCAGCCGTCAAAATGGTGTCACAGCCTCGGTTGATACGGTGAATTTCTTAAAACCATTGCCCTTGGCACATTCCGTCTGCTTTCACACCATGGTCACCGGAGCCTCAACGCGTTCAGTCGAAGTCTTTGCCAAAATCTTGTGTGAGAACCTAGACACAGGCGACCGCTTTTTAGCCGCGACCGCCTTCTTGACCTTTGTGGTTATTGACGCCGTTGACGGCACACCCCCTCAGCCCCTTGCTGAGATCGTGCCCGAAACAGACGAGGAGAAATACATCTGCGCCGGCTACGCCAAACGCAAGCAAGCTCGGATGGCAGCCCGCGAAGCAAACAAAGACTTTAACGACAACATCAGCCTAGACCTTCCTTGGTCCTAAAATAAATATCACTGCTAGTAACTCAAGAGCCTGTCGAATGACAGGCTCTTGAGCAATTTTTGGAGGTGGATGGGGCGGTGGGGAGATGTGTGTGGTGAGAGTTCAAGGCGTGGGGTGAGCGAATGGGTCTTAGGAGTTGGCGCCTTTTAACGCAAATGCCGAACGCGTAATAGGTCAATTGAAAAGGTATAATGCGATCGTCAAACGTGTGTGTTTGGTAGTACGAAATAATTTCACGAGTACCCAAAGTGGTCCTCGTTTTTTCGACGAGTGCCCAAAGTGTCCCTCGTTTTTTCAACGAGTACCCAAAGTGGTCCTCGTTTTCTCAACGAGTACCCAAAGTGTCCCTCGTTTTTTCGACGAGTACCCAAAGTGTCCCTCGTTTTCTCAACGAGTTTAAACCTTTAGCCTCGTTTCTTCGTATTTATCGCAAATAAAAAGTGGCCCACTATTCAACAAGTAATAATCGAATAATGGACCACTTATTTTATACTCTAAATTTTCCACATAATCCTGTAAACCTCATTATCAAATCAAATCACACCAACTCACTAAGCATATAACCACATCGTCATAGCCAAACTACTAATAATAACAATCAACCAAGTCACGCCGCCTAAGACAATCGTCTTGAAACCGGCTTTCATCAAATCACCAAAAGAAACACTCATCCCAACAGCTGCTAAGGCAGCGGTTAAGGCTAACCGGCTCAAGGACTTAATGCCAGTTGTAAAGGCTGCAGGCAAATTAAAGACATTCGCAAGCACAATGGCCACGATGAAAAACAAAATAAACGTTGGGAATATTTTTTTAAGCGAAAAACTTTGCTTGTCAGTTTGACGGTAATTAGAATAAATAGCGGCCAAAGAAACCGGCACAATCATTAAGGTTCGCATCATTTTAACAAGCGTAGCCGTGTCACCGGCTAATTGGGAATGCTGATAGCCAGCTGCTACCACAGAAGATGTGTCATTAATCGCCGTCCCAGCAAACACACCATATTGGATGGTACTCAAACCAAATAACTGTCCCAACAGAGGGAACAACACTAAAGCGAGTAAATTATAAATAAAAATAGTAGAAATAGCATAGGTCAGATCATCTTCATCGGCTTCAACAATCGGAGCAACAGCCGCAATCGCTGATCCCCCACAAATTGCTGTCCCAGCGCCAATTAACCAGCGAGCATTCACTGAAATACCAAGCTTTTTACCAACAAAATACGCTGTTGCAAAAGCAATTAAAATAACCAATAAAATAATCGGAATAGCATTCAAAGTCACACTCGACAGCATATCCAGCGAAAGTGTAAAACCGAGCAAAACCACGCCAAACTTCAGCATCATTGAACTTACTTTCTTTATATTCTTTGCATCATATAAGCCCCGCAACGCTGTATTCGCCACAATCATCCCCAGAACAATCGCCGCGAACGAATGACCAATAATCGGAAATTGATTCCCAATAAGATAAGCCAGTAAAGTAATCACTAGCAAAAGACCGTAAGCCATAACATTTGATTTCAATAACAAAACCCCTTCAACATTTTAAATAAATATCACTTACATTAAAATACGATTGCGATCTCCCAAACTTGCCACATCAAACATGGGAGTTAGGCCAATTTCATCTTGGTAAATAGAAGTCAGATTAGCCTTAACCTCTTCAAGAGCATCCGATTTAACAATAGCAAAGGCCGTTCCACCAAGACGTCCGTCTGTGGTACTGGCTGAGAAAACACCCTTTTGCGCATTCGCAGCTTCAATAACCGTATCTAGTTCATAACCCGTTAATTCAAAAATATCACGCAAACTTTCATAGGACCGATTAATCAGCCGGTTAAAATGGTTAAATTTGTCTTTTTCAATCGCCTCAACCGCGCGTGATACACGGTCGTTTTCATAGACAATATATTTGAGTCGTTTTTCAATGACGGGATTGTCTAACAAATGGTGGTAGCGTTCGTAGTCAGATAAACTTAAATCGACTAGATTTTGAATCGGTAAGACAGACTTGAGCTTATTCAAAGCCAAATTGGCCTCAACAATCCGACGCTGATATTTAATTTGATTGAACTGGCGGTTTCTTAAGGTGTCGATTAAAAGAATGGAATAGTCTTGGTCTTTGAAGGCAGGAAAAATTCTGTAAGCATTTTCTCTCGCATCAAAGTAAAACACATGCTCTTTCGCGGTTTTTAAATAAGTTGTATAATCAGCCAAGGTTGCTGTAGCAATCTCGTCTGGAGACAGAGCGACTTCGGCTTGATGAGCGATTTTTATAATCGCATCATCAGCCAAATCGAAGTCATAAATATATGAGATAGACATGGCTAAAAGTGATATAATAGATGATTCTGTTGCTAACCCCGCGCCAAAGGGCATGTTCCAATCAATCATAATATCGAATCCTTGTTGAATAAAATTGGCTGATCCATTTAATGATGTAATAATATGTTTTAAGTAGTCAGACCAAGATACTGCCTTCGCAGGAATTTCGAATTGATCGATGGAAAAAATCATCTCGCGATCATGTTTGCTTTTTGGACAGTAGAAGTGGACTTCTTTATCATCTCGCAAGCGGCAAACAGAATAAGCGCCACGTTGAATGGTTGTGGCGAGTAATTGTCCTGGAACATAATCGCTTTGATGTCCCATTAGATTAATCCGACCAGGATTAAACATAATATGACCGTTCTTTTGTTGAAAGTGTTTTTCAAATTGCTCATTCAGCGATTTAATCATTGCTTTGTGCACCCAAGTTCCTCCTAAGGATATTATTAAACAATTTATATCGAAAAAAACCAATTTTATGCTATGATACTATACGATAGAATGCTAAAGAAATTAAATAATTCTATGTATTTATTAACTTCATTTTAGCATATTTAAAGTTGAGAATAACATAAATGTCTTTTGACAGTGATATTTATTTAAAGAGAGAAGGATTGACATCATGAAAACTTTAGTAGTGGATACGGCTACGTCATACTTGAGTTTAAGCTTGTTTGAAGGGGCGCAGGCCGTAGCAAATGTGACTTTGCGGTCTAAAAGACAGCACGGGGAAGCGTTGGTACAAGTCATTAATGATACGCTAAACCACTTGGCTTGGCGGCCCGACGATATTGAACAAATCATTGTAGGCGTTGGGCCCGGTTCGTATACGGGAATTCGGATTGGGGTCACCATGGCGAAAGTTTGGGCAACGACGTTAAACGTGCCGATCATACAAGTATCGTCATTAAGTTTAATGGCAGCTGGAGGCGCGCAAGGGGTCGACAGCCAAAAAATAATCATTCCGATTATCGACGCCCGCCGGCAAACAGCCTATACAGCAGCCTATCGAATAAATAACGCTGCGACAGCTTCTTGGCAAGTCCAAACGGTCATTGCTGACCAACAAATTGAATGGAAACTTTATCTTGAGCAACTTGAGTCGCTTGTAACGGATGACATTCAAGGGTTCATTCTAGTTGGAGATTATATCGAAGACTTTTACCAGATGACGAAGGAACATTTTCCAAAGCTTGCAATTGAATGGGCACAGGACCAACAAGCTGTGCCGCAAACCTTACAGGTGCATCATGTCGAACAAGTCGAAGTAGTTGATGCCAACCTGTTAGTGCCAAACTATACCCAGCAGACTTTGGCGGAAAGAGAGTGGGTGCAAGCACAATCCGAGAACCAAGGCAAAGAGGATGATCATGAAGACTTTATTGAGCACTATTCGTAAAAATGAATGGATAAACGAGACGGTTAATTGGCTAAATTTTATTATAAAGGGACAGGATGTTGAGCATGTTATGATGAAGCAATTAAAACCTTATATCAATCGCCTTCAGCCTATTTTTCTTGAAGAAGATAGCCCTGTTAACCAAAAGCCTAAACGGCGCACATTGCAAGTCCGCCTAGCCAACAAACATGACGTGAAAAAGATTTTTGACCTCGAATTAAAGGGCTATGATGGCTACCAAGCTTGGACAGAAGCCGATTTTCGCCATGACTTAGAAACAAATCCTCGTGCCGTTTATATTTTACTTGAAGATCAAACTGATCCACTTTCAAGCCAATTAATCGGTATGATTACGGGACGTGCCCGGAGTAACAGTGCGCATATCAGCCATTTGATTATCCACCCTGACTTTCAAGACGCCAAGTTAGGGAGTTATTTATTAGAGCTTTGGATTAAGGGAATGGAATTTTTGAAAATACCGACGATTACATTGGAAGTGCGTGAGTCGAATATGGTTGCGCAGCATGTCTATAAAAAGCACGGCTTTGTGGTCACTTCATCCAAAGCCAACTACTACCGCTCTAACAATGAGACCGCCTTAAATATGAAGCGGGAACAAAGGACGAATGATTTTGAATAATGAAATAAATAACACTGCCTTACACATGCAAATTGTGCCATTTAAAGGTCTGCAATTACCTGACAATGTTCGGCAGTTTATTATCGAAGCCAATCAAGCTTTCAACTGGTCAAAAGTGGCTAGCTTGAGTGATTTTGATAATCCTTTAAGTGAGTATTATGTCTTATTTTATGAAAAAGCAGTCATTGGCTATGTTGGTTTGCAGCATGTCCTCAATGAAGGGACGCTTAATTTAGTTTATATTGAAGGAAAATGGCGCAAACAAGGATTGGGGCAACAGTTACTCTTGTTTGTTATAGACCAATTAGCGGCTCGAGATATCAGTCATTTATTTTTAGAAGTGCGCGAAAGCAATCAAGCGGCTCTAGCTTTGTATCAGAAAGTAGGCTTTGAATTGATTGCCAAACGCAAAAATTACTACCGTAACCCACAGGAAGATGCCTGTATTTTACAAATGAATTTAAGAGAAGGGGTGAAAAAATGAGTATGATTTTAGCCATCGAATCGTCATGTGATGAAACCAGTGTGGCGGTGATTGAAGACGGGCGGAAAATCCATTCAAATATTGTGGCGTCGCAAGTTAAAAGTCATATGCGTTTTGGAGGGGTCGTACCAGAAGTCGCGAGTAGACACCACGTTGAACAAATCACGCAAGTAACGCAAATGGCGGTGGAACAAGCCGGTTTGGATTCCATTAGCCAAGTAGATGCCATTGCGATGACTTATGGACCTGGCCTTGTCGGAGCCCTCTTAATTGGTGTGACGGCTGCTAAAACATTATCCATGGTTTACCAAAAACCCTTAATTGCTGTTAATCATATTGCAGGCCATATCTACGCCAACCAACTTGTGTCGGAAATGACTTATCCTTTATTAGCCTTGGTGATCAGTGGAAGTCATACGGACTTAGTCTATATAAAAGAAGAGGGCCATTTTGAAGTAATCGGTGAAACCCAAGATGATGCGATCGGAGAAGCTTACGATAAAGTCGGTCGTTTACTCGGTTTACCTTATCCCGCCGGAAAATATTTAGATGAACTTGCTCAAAAAGGCGAAGAAACTTATGCAGTCCCACGTGCCATGTTGCATGAGGATAATTTGGATTTTAGCTTTAGTGGGATGAAGAGTGCGGTCATGAATCTGTTTCATAATGCTAAACAGCGAGGCGAAAGCATTGATCCGGCGAACTTGGCCACTAGCTTCCAACAAGCCGTTATTGATATTGTAACCGCAAAAGTAGTCAAAGCTCTGGGGCAATACCCAGATGTGAAGCAATTTGTTTTAGCTGGAGGTGTAGCAGCCAACTCTGGTATCCGCAAAAATTTGGTTGATACCATTCAAGCCGAGTTCCCAGATGTCGAAGTAGTTATCCCACCTCTTAATTTATGTGGCGATAATGCTGCCATGATTGGAGCAGCTGCTGAGTATTTATACCAAAAGCAAGATTTTGCTTCTCTAATGACAAACGCTAAACCCGGCTTGATGCTGTAAATCGAGCTATTTCAAGGAGATTTATTATGACAAGAAGAGACGATCGTAATTCAAATTTTGAATTACTTCGGATTATCAGTATGTTTTTAGTCGTCGTCCATCACTTTTCCGTTCACGGAAGCTTTGATACGATGGATGTCTTTTCCTATGAGAAAATCGCCCTCGATATTTTATTTATCGGAGGTAAACTCGGTGTTAATATATTTGTGATGATTGGGAGCTATTTTCTGGTTGGAAAGTCATTTAAATGGCGCCGGCCCGTCAGTGTTTTAATCGATATGCTTGTATACAATTGGGGCCTATTTGTAGCCTTACTCCTTTTAAAGCCCGACATCTTAACCGCCGAACGCATTTACCAAATGATTTTCCCATTTCCCGACTACTACTGGTTCCCAACCAACTATATTTTATTACTTTTATTAGCACCAGTTTTGAATTATTACGTCAAACACGTCACCGAGCAGGCCTTGCGCTATCTATTAATTTTCCTAAGCGTCATTTGGATCATCGTTCCAAGCCTAGAACTAACAGGGATTGCCTATTCTGACTTATCATGGTTTATTTATTTGTATTTACTCGTCGCTTATATCAAATTATATCCCAACAAAGTGTTATCCAGCAAAAAGTTTGCCAAACGCCTGTTTGCCGTTTCGATGACACTCACAGTCGCCAGCATCCTCTACTACAACGCCCTCGGCCTCATCATGCCCGACAAACTAGCCTACGGCACCTTCTACCTAGGATCCAACAAAATCCTAACCGTCGGCAGCTCTGTTGGCCTCTGGCTATGGTTCAAAAACCGAAAACCTTTTTCAAACCACCAAATAAATATCACTGCCCAAGCCATGTTTGGTGTCTACCTCATCCATGAACAACCATTGATGCGACATGTGATTTGGTACCGCGTAGACAACACACGCGTTCAAGGTTTTTGGATGATGATTGGCTATGGTCTGTTGGCTTCAATCGTCATCTTTGTTGGATGTACTTTGATTGATCTGGTAAAATCCCGCGTCCTCAATCCGTATCTCAACCAATTATCCGCTTGGATTGAAACACAGTTAAATCAAACAGTTGGATTGTATAGGGTGGATTAGGGGATAAGAAAGGATTCATTTAAAAAAACAGAAATCACTCTTTCAATGTTGAATTAGTGATTTCTGTTTTTTGTTTTTCCCCTCAAGTAACATTGAGTGAACTTTAAAAGAGTGTTTATCTAGGCAAAGATAAGTATGAGTTGTTTTTAATGTCAGTGAACGAATCCGTCGACCGACAATAGAGGGATTTAATTTCAGACAAAACCACCACCATCTCAACAAAAATTTAACTTTTACTAGAAGTTGAGATTAATTTTAGGATAGTTTATAATAACAGCTAACAGTTAAATAGCAGTATCATAATGGTTGGGCGCTATGCTTCAAGGATCAGTTCTTCAAGGGGTGAGAAGAATGTTTTAATTGTCGTATAGTGCGGAAGACGCAGTTGCTTGTCGAGTGCGTCTTTTTTATGGATTTGTTTAGCTGGCTACATTCGCTATTTAAAGTCTTTTGTGAAAGCAGGCGATATTTATTTTAATGAAGGAATGAAAAAGTGGGAAGTGAGGGAAAATATGTCAACAGATGTTATTGATTATTTACGCGAAATCGAAGTTCAGATTGAATATAAACGGCGTGAAGTAGAAGAAAAGCTGCAGTCACTTGATGCGAGTCACCGTAAATCATTAGAAGGCATTCAGCGTCATTATCAAGCGGAATTAAATTCTTATACTGAGATTAAAGCGCTTGAAATGGAAGAGAAGTTGCAGCAAGAAGAAGATGCCTTGAAAGATTCTTACTTACAAAAGCAAGAACTTTTGCGTGTTCAATTTGAAACAGAAAGAGATCAATTAGTCAATCGAATAGTGAAGGAGGTACTGAGTCAATATGGGTATCGCCCGAATGAAGAAACTAACTTTTCTAGCGGAACAGAGTGAAAAAGATGTGGTTTTAAAAGCCATGCAGGAAATGCAGGATATTGAGGTCATTCCTTTAAGTAGCGCTATTGAAGAAGATGAAGAATTGATGTCCGTTTTACACATTGAAGATAAGTCTGAGACGGTGGGGGATTTGACGCAAACGATTCAAGAGATTCGATATGCCATATCTTTTCTAAATGAATATGTGACCCAAGAACCTCTATTAAAGCGGATGAGAGAAAAACGGCCGGAGTATTCATTGTTAGAGCTTGAAGCGGCTGTTGAAGCAATGAACTATAATGGCTTGCTCCAACGAGTGGATTACATGGATCAAGCAATTGATCGCTTAGAAGATCAACTTGAAGAGGCTAAGAAAGAAGAAGTATTTTTCAGAAGATGGCAAAATTTAACGTTTGTTCCTGAACAGACAAAATTTCTTCGACACTTTAATTTATTAGTCGGTTCGGTTGAAGCAGAGAAAGCTCAAGCTTTTGAAGCTGAATTAGCAGCCTTGGAACATGTCTTTGTCGAAGATATTTACCAATCACGTGATACTTGGGGTTTCTTGGTAGTCTATGCCGCTACAGATGATTCCGAAGAAGTCGCAATAAGACAGGAGATTTTACAGCAGTATGGTTTTCAAGTTTTAAATTATAACTATGAAAATATCCCTGCTGATGAACTAACATCTAATCTTGAGTTACAACGGAATATCATCCAACAAATAGCTCAAGAGAAGAAAAACTTGAAAGATCATCGCCAGACGCGTGATCAGCTACAATTGGCAGAAGAATATTTCTTCAATCTGCGTGAACGTGAAAAAGCAAAAGAATTAATGATTAACAATCAATTTGCTTTTGTCATTAGTGGCTGGGCACAGGCTGATAAAATCGATTATTTTACACAACGTATTATCAGTCAATGTAATGAACAAGCAATTTGTCATTTTCAATTTGATGTTGAAGAAGATGAGATGGCTGAAGTACCAACTAAATTAGAAAATCATGCTTGGGTCCAACCATTTGAATCTTTAACGACTCAATTTGGAGTCCCGAAATACGGTGGATTTGATCCAACACCATGGTTTTATCCCTTCCATATTGGCTTCTTTGGTATGATGAGTGCCGATTTAGGCTACGGCATCTTGTTATGGTTAGCGACATTTATTGCTATTAAGCAATTAGAATTGTCGGCTAGTATGCGTTCGGCTATGAAGATGTTTAATCAAATGGCCGTGGGGACGATGATTTTTGGATTCATATTTGGGAGCTTTTTTGGCTTCGATCTGCCATTTAAACTGTTGGATTTAACCAATGATGTTATTGTTGTAATGGGGATTTCGGTCTTTATCGGGATTGTGCATATGTTACTGGCTTATCTCATTAAGTTTTATCTGGCCATCAAAGATAGGGACTATGTGTCAGCCTATCTAGATTCGGCGCAGTGGACTTTAATGTTGTTAGGTGTGGTTGTTATTGCCATGAATATGCTGTTATTTAAAGCAGATTGGTTAATGACAGCTGGACTGATACTTATTTTAGGAAATGTTTTAGGGATGTTTGTCGTTAAAATATTTTCAAATAATAATAAAGTCGTTGGTGTTGGACAAGCTCTATTTGGGATTATGGATATTGCAAGTATGATTGGGGACTTAGTTAGTTATACCCGTTTAACGGCTCTTGCTGTTGCTGGGGCGAATATCGGGATGGCATTTAACTTGATTTTAAGTTTACTGCCTCCAATTGTCCGTTTCACAGTCGGTCTTTTATTGTTTGTTGCCTTACATGCACTAAATATCTTTATTACCTATTTAGGTGCTTATGTACACTCAATGCGTTTAGAGTATGTTGAGTTTTTTGGGAAGTTTTTTGATGCGGATGGTAGATTGTTTAACCCTTTAAAAACATTGGAAAAATATATATGGATTAAATCAGATAAATAAATAATTTAATATTGGTATTGGAGGATTA
Organism: Fundicoccus sp. Sow4_H7; assembly: GCF_052115865.1. NCBI lineage: Bacteria > Bacillati > Bacillota > Bacilli > Lactobacillales > Aerococcaceae > Fundicoccus > Fundicoccus sp. Sow4_H7. The sequence continues at coordinate 51,153 of NZ_JBQKME010000009.1, forward strand.
ATAAATGGAATTTAGTATTGAATATCTTTTTGGACCACAAAGTGGATGGATTTTAGGTGCGATTGGTATGGCTATTGCCGTTTTTGTTGCAGGTGCAGGATCAGCAATTGCGGTAGGTAGAGCCGGTGAAGCAGCAGCTGCTTTAACACGTGAAAAACCTGAGTTATTTGGTCAAGCTTTAGTACTACAACTATTACCGGCGACACAAGGTCTTTATGGTTTCGTTATTGGCTTAATCATTTTATTACAACTTACACCTGATATGTCGGCGGCTGAAGGCTGGTATTTATTAGCGGCAAGTATTCCTGTTGCTTTTGCTGGTTATACTTCTGCACCTTCACAAGCTAGAGCGTCAATTGCAGGGATGCAAATTTTAGCTCAACGTCCAGAAAATGCGACCCAAGGTATTGTGTTTTCAGCCATGGTTGAGACCTATGCGATTTTAGGCTTTGTCGGTTCGCTTTTAATGATTGTTCTATAACATTTACCTATTTCAAATAATTGATCAATGAAAGGAGGACAATAATGGCAAAAATAAATGATTTAGTAGATAAAGTGGTGAAAAAAGAAAGCCAACTTTTTGAGGAACAAATTGAGCGCAAGCGTTTTGACTTAAAAAACGAACTTGTAGCCAAGCAAGAAGAAAGTGCCCAAAAACTAGCGCAAGCAAAAGAAAGAGTTGAAGCTAAAGCGAATGAACAACATCAAATCGCCATTCACTCACGCAATATTGCTTACCGCGATCAGCTGTTAAGCGACAGACAGGCTGTTCTAAATGCGCTTTTTGATGAAGCTAAAACTGCATTAAATAAGCTTGATGCGGATACTTTTAAAGGATTTGTTGAATCCATTTTGAAACAGTTTAGCCAGCAAGGACAAATGTCGCTTGTATTAGGTGATTTTTCGCAAGGATTAATCGATCAAAATTGGTTGGATGGATTAGAGCTAGAAGGAACGTCTATTCAACTATCCGATGACTTTCTTCCTGCTAAGGGTGGGTTCATTTTAGAGAAAGTAGGTGCGCAATATAACTTCTTAAATGACACCTTAGTTGAAGAAGTTAGAACGCAGTTGACGATTGAAATCTCTAAAGCACTTAACCCGTAAGGAGGTAAACCATGTTGGATAACGAATTTGGTTCATTAAATGTCACCATTCGTGTATATGAAAATGAACTATTAACGCAAGCTGTCTACGAACGTATGTTAGCTGCGAATAATTTCGACGAAGCAGTTAATGTTCTGCGTGAAACAGTTTATCGGGATGAAGTGGAAGAAGTGTTAAGAACACATAATTACGATGATATGATTACAGAATCACTTGAACGTTTGTATCATCGCTTATTTCAAATATCGCCGTCAGCAGAACTAGTCGAATTGGCGACTTTGCGCTATAGCTATCAAAATATAAAAGTATTATTGAAGGAATTTGTTTCCGCTACGAATTTAGAGGATTTATATTTTCCCATCGGGCGCTATGATGTAACGGAGTTGCGTCAAGCAGTTACATTAGGAACATCGGAAGTTTTGCCAGAGCCTTATTTGAGAACTATTCGCAATGCCAAGGCTGACTACAGTGAATTTAAAAATATTCATCAAGTAGAAGTGTTAATTGATCGCTATTACTTTGAACATTTAAAGCAATTAGCTCTGGAAATTGGCGATCCAGATATTATTGATATTGTGGATATGCAAATTGATTTTAAAAATATTTCGACTTTGATCCGTGCTAAATATCAAAATCGAACAACGAATTTCTTGCGTTCTATTTTATCAGATGCTGGATCACTAGATGTCGAAAACTTGGTGCAAATAGGAACGAAAGATGCAAGAACGCTCATTCAATCCCTGTTTGAAACCAAATACAAAAATCTACTGTCAGAGTCATTGATTACAGCTGGTATTGGAATTTCTTCCATCAAATTTGATTATTTTACGGATAATGCCATGATGACAAAGATGCAGGAGGCAAAGCTAAAAGCCTTTGGGCCACTTCCAATGTTAGCTTTTATTTATGCAAAAGAAACCGAAGCACGTAATTTACGTTTGGTGTTATCAGCAAAAGAAAATAATATTGACGTAGACGAAACAAGAGAAAGGATGCGAATGAATTATGTCTCATAAAATAGCCGTAATCGGCGATAAAGACTCAGTATTGGCTTTTAAAATGCTCGGTTTCGAAGTCTTTTTTGCCTCAGACGCATCACAAGCGAGTAAGCAATTAGAAGAATTAGCAAAAGAAAATTATGGCATTATATTTTTAACCGAACAGCTTGGCATTCACATGCCAGAAGTTTTAGAAAGATATAATGAACGTATTACACCAGCCATCATCCTCATTCCGAATCGAACAGGAACCAATAATTTTGGTGAAGAACGCTTTGCCAACGATGTTGAGCGAGCGGTTGGTATTAAGTTAGTGTAGGAGGTATATGATTGAAAAATGGAACAATTATCAGTGTAGCTGGGCCACTCGTTGTTGCGAGTGGAATGGAAGATGCGGCTGTCCGTGATATTTGCCGTGTTGGCGATTTAGGTTTGATCGGCGAAATCATCCAAATTCGTGGCGACAAAGCCAGTTTACAAGTGTACGAAGAAACATCCATGGTCGGACCAGGCGAACCTGTCGTCATTACAGGTGCCCCTTTATCGGTCGAACTGGGACCAGGTATGATTTCACGGATGTTTGATGGAATTCAACGTCCTTTAGAAGACTTTAGAAAGCAAACCGGAAACGACTACCTTGATCGTGGGGTAACGATTGATCCCCTTGACCGCAATAAAGATTGGGAGTTCACTTCCAAAGTAAATATCGGTGATTTTGTCCAAGCGGGAGACATTGTTGGCGTTGTTCAAGAAACAGCGATTATTGAACATCGAATCATGGTTCCACCAGGTGTCCAAGGAACCGTGAAAAACATTGTAGATGGTGTCTTTAAAGTCAATGAAACCATTTATACTTTGGAAACAGATCAAGGTGACCGCGATTTTGATATGATTCAACGTTGGCCAGTTAGAAAAGGTCGTCCCTACAAACAAAAACTAAGTACGGAAGAAGTATTATTAACCGGACAACGTGTAATTGATACCTTATTCCCTGTTGCAAAAGGTGGGACCGCTGCGGTTCCTGGCCCATTCGGTGCAGGGAAAACAGTGGTACAACACCAAATTGCTAAATGGTCAGATGTAGACTTGGTTGTTTATGTCGGTTGTGGTGAACGTGGAAACGAAATGACGGAAGTTATTAATGAGTTTCCACAATTAATTGACCCGAATACAGGGGAACCTTTAATGGAACGTACGATATTAATTGCCAATACATCGAATATGCCGGTAGCGGCACGTGAAGCTTCTATTTATACAGGTATTACAATTGCAGAATATTTTCGTGATATGGGTTATTCCGTAGCGATTATGGCCGATTCCACTTCACGTTGGGCGGAAGCCTTGCGTGAAATTTCAGGTCGACTGGAAGAAATGCCAGGAGATGAAGGTTACCCAGCTTATTTAGGAAGCCGTTTGGCTGATTATTACGAAAGAGCTGGCCGTGTTCATACTTTATCCGGCAGTGCTGACCAAAGAGAAGGGTCTGTTACAGCTATTGGAGCAGTTTCACCTCCAGGTGGAGATACCTCTGAACCTGTAACTCAAAACACTTTAAGTGTTGTGAAAGTTTTCTGGGGACTGGATAGTGCCTTGTCACAAAGACGTCACTTCCCAGCCATTAACTGGTTGTCATCATACTCTTTAGAATCGAATACAATTAATAATTATATTGGAAAAACGTTAGATATCGATTGGCATTCAATGGTTAACCATACCCGCAATTTATTACAAGAAGAAGCTGAACTACAAGAAATTGTGCGTTTAGTAGGGATTGAGTCTTTGCCAGAAACCGATCGATTAACTTTACTTATTAGTAGCATGATTCGCGAAAGTTACTTACAACAAAATGCTTATGATGATGTGGATACTTATACATCATTGAAAAAACAATATGATATGTTAAATGTTATTTTAACTTTTGAAGCTAAAGCAAAAGAAGCACTTGATTTAGGGACATATTTTGATGATATTGTTAAAGAGACAGCGACTCTACGCGAGAGAATTGGCCGGATGAAATATATTTCGGAAGAAAATACGGAAGAATTTGAATCCATTTTATCTGAAATTGAAAGTCAAATTAAATATGTCATTGGTAAGGAGGTCTATCAATAATGCGTAAAGAATATACAACTGTTAAAGATATTGTAGATCCACTGATGACGGTCACAGGTGTTGAAGGGGTCAAATTTGATGAGTTAGTCGATATTGAATTGCAAACTGGCGAACGCCGTCGCGGACAAGTTCTGGAAGTGAATGGCGACGTCGCTGTCGTGCAATTGTTTGAAGGTTCATCAGGGATTGTCACACGTGATACCAAGGCTCGTTTTACAGGTCATCCGCTAACTTTGGATGTATCGGAAGATATGATTGGACGTCGTTTTGACGGGATGGGTCGCATCAGTGATGGAGGACCTGAAATTATCCCTGAAGCGACTTTAGATATTAATGGTCGTGCCATTAACCCGATTGCCCGTGAGTATCCGGATGAATTTATCCAAACCGGAATTTCAACCATTGACCATTTAAATACTTTAGTGCGTGGGCAAAAATTACCGATGTTTTCTGGTTCAGGCTTGCCTCACCAAGAATTAGCGGCTCAAATTGCTCGCCAAGCAACGGTTTTAAAATCCAATGATAAATTTGCGGTTGTTTTTGCGGCCATTGGGATTACCTTTGATGATGCGGAGTTCTTTATTAAAGACTTTACAGAAACAGGGGCAATTGATCGGTCAGTGGTATTTATTAATTTGGCTAATGATCCGGCGATTGAGCGGATTGCGACTCCGAAAATTGCTTTGACTGCTGCGGAATATCTTGCTTTTGAAAAGGGCATGCATGTCTTGGTTATTATGACCGATATGACGAACTATGCGAATGCTTTGCGGGAAGTTTCAGCTGCTCGTCGTGAGATTCCGGGACGTCGTGGTTACCCTGGTTATCTTTATACGAATTTATCAACCATTTACGAAAGAGCTGGGCGAATTCGTGGCGTTGAAGGTTCAATTACACAAATTCCAATTTTAACCATGCCGGAAGATGATATTACTCACCCAATTCCTGACTTAACCGGTTATATTACCGAAGGTCAAATTTTACTATCCCGTGAGCTATTTAACCAAGGGATTCAACCACCGATAGATGTTATGCCGTCCTTATCACGGTTGAAAGATAACGGAATTGGTGATGGGAAAACGCGTGAAGACCATGCGGCGACTATGAACCAAATGTTTTATGCTTATGCCCAAGGTAAGGAAGCGAAAGAATTATCTGCCGTTTTAGGAGATGCTGCTCTAACGGAAATAGATAAACTTTATTTAAAGTTCACCAATCAGTTTGAAAAGCGCTATGTCAACCAAGGGTCTCGGACCAACCGGACCATTGATGAATCGATTGATTTAGCTTGGGAACTACTGAAAATCTTACCAAGAACGGAATTAACCCGTATTCGTAAAGAAATGTTGGATAAATATTATCCCGAAACGAGTGATGCTTAATGGCGGTATTAAATGTTAAGCCTACCCGGATGGAACTGGCGCGATTAAAATCGCAATTGAAGCTGTCCGTTCGAGGTCATAAACTGTTAAAAGATAAGCAAGACGGTCTTATGAAGGAATTTATTATTAAGGTGCGCCAAACCAACGAACTAAGAAAAGAAGTGATTGGTTTACTTGGGCATGCCATGCAAAATTTTTCCATCGCAAAATCGTTGATTGATGAAAAATTTATTGAAGAAATCATGGCAATACCTGCCCAAAGCGTGTCTTTGGATATCGATTATCGAAATATTTTAAGTATTCGCGTGCCGAGAATGCATTTCAACTATAGCCAAGCATCGGATCAAAAAGTCGATTTAAGTTATAGTTATTTAAATTCAAATGCCGAACTTGATGTTGCTTTCGAGGAACTCGTTGCTATTATGCCGAAACTCTTAGAGTTTGCCGAGCTTGAGAAAACCTGTCAGCTAATGGCGGCTGAAATCGAAAGAACCAGACGTCGCGTTAACGCCCTAGAATATCGTACCATTCCTGATTTGGAAGACACCATTTACTTTATTCGCATGAAACTCGAGGAAAGTGCCCGTGCAACCACTTCTCGTTTAATCAAAATCAAAGAGCTCGACTCGGAAGATATCATTTAAGTTGAAAAGCCTGTAGGTCATCCTGCAGGTTTTTTCATAATAAATATCACTGCGATTAAACTAACAAAAAGTGTTCGTATAAAAGCAGGGATATTTATTTTACAATAAGAATGAATTGTATTAAATTATTTGAAATTTTTGATTTTTGATAGTGAATTAGCTATAAATAAAGTATTATTAATAATAACTATAAGGCGTTGAGTTCAATCTTTGAGAAATTAGGTGTTGCATGAAGAAAAGACATTATTTAATTGGAATTTTAGTGGGTTTATTAGTGCTAGGACTTATTTATATTCAAGTGAGTGGAATTTTTAATTCAGGACAAGTGGGAAATGAATTTGTAGAATACCCGATGGGGTCGAATTTTGCTGGTATGGGTCAGCCGATGATGGATGAAGAGGGTAATCAATATTACTCGACTTATACGGTATTTGAACAGGAGCCTGTTTCCTTAAGTGGGATGGCGCAGTTGAATACAGATAATTCGTATTTCTATGATGCTGAATTAGGAGAAATTATAGCGGTCCATGTGGTCGACCAGCAAACAGTTAGAAAAGGTGATCCTCTTTTTACCTACTCTAAAGACAATAAAGAACTTCAATATCAAATCGAAGATAATTTGCGGACGCAAACACGTTTGTATAATCAGCGGGTTGAATTGATTGAGCAATTAAGTGAGCTGACAGCTGGCTATTATAATTATCAGGGTGATTTGTTGGAGGCTTATTGGGGTGAGGATGGGCAATTATATTATTATGTTGCTGAGACTATTGGTAAAGCCCAAGGAAATGGCAAAGGTTCTTCTAATGATGATAGCAGCGGAATTATTGATGGGAATGGAGATTCCGACGATGGTTTAGTTGATGGCAACGGGATCGACAATAGTGGTGGCGCTGAAGCTATTAAAGCTCAAATTCGTGAAGTAAATAATCAAATCGAAGACTTAGAAATTGCTATGACACGGTTGAAAGAGCAACGTGATGGCAGTGTCTTAGCAAAATTTGCTGGAAAAGTCTATTTAAATTCAGCTGGAAAAGATAATGCTAGTGTGCCATTTGTCCGCATTGTGAGCGATGAAGTTTCTGTTACAGGAACGGTGACGGAATATGAGTTTTTTGCTTTAGGCGATGATGTGCCGGTTAATATCTTTGTTAATGCGGAAAATCGTGATGTTTCAGGGACCATGATTGCCCATGATTTATTCCCGATTTCGTCTGGGTCAACCGATGGAGAAAATTCAACAAGTATGGGGATGGGAGGCTATTCTACAGGGTCGCAATATGGTTTTACCATTAAACCTGATGAGTATATTCAACCAGGCTTCTCGGTCAAAATTCAAGTTTATTTATCTGGCGTATCTGTTCCCCAAGAAGCCATTATGGACAATGGTTCAGGTGACTATGCTGTAATGGTGTACCGTGACGGCTTTGCTCACAAACAATCTGTCCGATTGAAGCAACAAGGTTTGCAACGGGTGGTTACTTCTGGCTTAAATGCAGGCGATATTGTACTCCAACAACCTTATGAAGTTGAAGATGGCCAAGCGATTCAAATTGATCAAGAATACTATCAATCAATGATGGAGCAAGAGATGATTGAAGGTGCAAATAATGGAGTCAAATAACGAACCTCTAATTCAACTCAATCAAATAAATAAATATTACCAAATGGGTGAGCAATCACTCCATGTTCTTAAAAACGTTGATTTAAATATTTATGCCAATGAATTTATTTCGATCATGGGACCATCTGGGTCTGGCAAGTCTACTTTGGTTAATATAATTGGCATGCTAGACAACCGCTTTGATGGGGAGTATTTATTTGAAAATCAATCGATTGAAAAGTTGAGTGATAATCAATTGTCGCATCGAAGAAATCAAATGGTTGGTTTTGTTTTTCAAGATTTTAATTTGATTATGAATATGTCCGTTAAAGAAAATGTGCGCTTGCCATTGATATATAAGGGGATGTCAGCTCGAGCAACCCAAGGGATTGTTGAAGAAATGTTAGACAAGATGGAAATTTTAGATAAAATCAATCACAAACCAACGGAATTGTCAGGTGGTCAGAGGCAACGGGTTGCGATCGCTCGTGCCTTGGTCAATCGACCGCGATTTATTATTGCCGATGAGCCAACGGGGGCTTTAGATACGCAGACGAGCCGTGTGATAATGGATATTTTAGCCAAGTTACATCACGACGAAGGGGTGACGATTTTAATGGTTACCCACGATCCCAGTCTGCAAGCTTTTGCAACACGGCATGTCCGGATTGTGGATGGGAAAATCCAATCGGATACGCGGGCAGAAAAGGGGTGATGGTCGGTGATATTTATTGAGATTCTAAAATCGGCCTTTGTCACTTTGAGTCTTAATCGTAGGCGCACTTTTTTAACGATGTTCGGAATTATTATTGGGATTGCGGCAGTTATTACGATTTTGAGTTTGGGGAATGGTTTTCAGCAACAAACTTTAGATGAGCTGGCGGGGGATTCGCTGGGGCGTCCGAATCAAAACTTCTACTTTAATTTTACCGGTGTGGATATTGATTTTGAAACACTGGATCCTTTTAGTGATGAATTGCTGACGAGTTTAGAAGAGGCTTTTCCTTTTGTGGATGAGGTAAAGTCGGATTCCGATATTATGAATTTTGGGCAATCGATGATGGTGCAACATGCGGGGCAGGAAAATTTTTATCAAGTTGAAATTGCGACGGAAACACATCATACGCTACTGGCAGGCCGAAATTTGACGCAGATGGATTCTGATTATCAGAGTCACTATATCATGATTGATGATATGCTAGCGATGGAGTTGTTTAATGGTGCAGAAGAAGCTTTGCATCGTTCGCTAACCATTGATAATCGTGAATATACGATTGTGGGTGTCTATCAAAGTTTCATGATGTCTGAACCTAATAATATGATGTATATGAATTTTTCCACGCAAATTGTGTATCCGGAAGGGACGTATGTGAAGTTATATCCTTCTAATTATTTTAGTTTTAATACTTATGTCTACTATGTGCCTGATACAGATATGAAACAGGCTAATCTCGAAGTGGCTAATTTTCTAAATGAAAATGGTGTCGATGAATCTGTCGGTAATTATGAATATTATGATGCAACGGAAATGATGGAACAAGTGGCCCAACAATTACAAATGATTACTTACTTTATCTCAGCGGTAGCGGGGATTTCGTTATTTATTGCGGGCGTTGGGGTCATGAATATGATGTATATTTCTGTTTCTGAACGCATTAAAGAAATTGGCATTCGGCGCGCCATTGGTGCGACGCGAAGTAATATTCAATGGCAATTTTTACTTGAGGGCGTGACGATTACCACTTTAGGTGGCATTATCGGCTATGGCTTAGGTGTTGCCTTGGCGTTTGGAATTGCTAAGTTTTTACCTTTTGGAGCCGTTCTGGATGTGGGTTCAGCCATGGTTAGTGTGTTTGTGTCCGTTGGGATTGGGATTGTGTTTAGTGTGTTCCCAGCTCGGTCGGCTGCGCGCAAAAATGTGGTGGAGATATTGCGGTAAAGGTACTTTTTGTGAGTGGTTGGTTGGGAATGTGGAATGTGTTTTGAGGAGATGAGAGAAGGTCCATGCGGTGGGTGAACGCATGGATCCTTTTTTGGGTTGAAGGACTGACGCGTGCCCTCTAAATAGAAAAGGGTGTATGTGTTTGTTGAACGAGTCTTAGTCGCATGACGCGTGCCCAAAGTGGTCCTCGTTTTTTGAACGAGTACCCAAAGTGGTCCTCGTTTTTTTAACGAGTACCCAAAGTGGTCCTCGTTTTCTCAACGAGTACCCAAAGTGTCTCTCGTTTAGACCTGGCCAGTCTTTTTCAACGAGTTTAAACCTTTAGCCTCGTTCCACCACTGCATCCCCCAAAACTTTCCCAACTCTCTACCCCCTACCTTCATTCACCAGCAAACAATATAAAAATCCCATCAAAACTTGACCTAGGTCAATCAAATAATCGTCAATATCCGGTATGCTTAACTCAATTGTGATTACACATAAAGAGGAGGTATGAGATGAAGAAGAAATTAAAAATAATGCTTGTTGGTCTGATTTTTCTGTTAGGAATTTATTTTATGGGCGATTGGTATTACGCCCAGCATTTTGCAAATAACACTAGCTTCGCTAGTGTCGAAATCGGCAACACTACAATAGAAACGGCTGAAGCTAAACTTATACATGCCATTCAAAACCATCAAATTCGCATGACAGAAGGGGATAAAGAATGGGGCTCGATACTGTTAAGTGATTTAGATCCTGATATTCAAATCCGTCCTCAGCTAGAAGCACTGCTTGCAGAACAAAATCAGTCTTCGTGGCTGGTTCGTCTTGTAGCTTCTGCAAACGAGACAGAGGAAACACTCACATTTAATCTTACGATTGCTCCTCAAGCACTCAATGATGCGATTCAATCATTGGATTTAATGCAAGTTGACAGGGAGTTGTCTCAGGATGCTCAAATTGACTATGATGAAAATCAAGGTTTTTACATCCGCCCTGAGGAAACTGGAAATGTCATCAATGAAGAAAAGTTAACAAAAAAAGTACATGAAGCCATCCTTAATGGCGATACTACTTTTGATTTAAGCAGCATTTACCAGGAGCCTGAATTAAAGCAGTCCGACCAAGAACTGCAAACCAAATTAGAACAACTAAAAAAATACGAAGACCTCCATATTACTTTATTGATTGCAGGTTATGAAGAATCGATCACAGCAGACCAAATATTAAGCTGGATGTATTTTGATGAATACGGTGATATTTATTTTGATCAGCAGTTGATTTATGAGTATTTAGGGGTGTTAAATGATTATTATGCGACCTACGATGATTATCGCTATTTTGAAAGTACGATGCAGGGAACAGTACAGCTATTACCGGGCACATTGGGCTGGTCGATTGATCGCGAGGCAGAAACGCAGGCGATCATCAATGATCTATACGCAGGTATTTCAGTCGTTCGCGAACCGGCAATTGTAGGGGTGGGCTATAATGGGACTCTAGATGATGTGACGGATAGTTATATCGAAGTGGATATGTCGTATCAGATGATGTTTCTTTATTTGGATGGGCAGTTAATTCTTTCGACGCCCATCGTAACGGGTCAGATTGGAACAGATACAGTTCCGGGTGCCTATGCTATTTGGAATAAGGAGTCGCCATCGGAATTGGTCGGTTATAATCCGCGGACTGAAAAGGACTATGTCCAGCCAGTTGAATATTGGATGGCGTTTGATGATACGGGGCAAGGGATTCATGATGCGAGTTGGCAGCCGTATTTTGGCGGGGATGCCTACTTAACCAATGGTTCGCTTGGCTGTGTGAATACGCCGCCTGATATTATGGCGACTTTTTACGACTATGCCTACCTAGGGATGCCTGTTATTGTTTTTGAGTAAAAGTGTTTAGTTTGTGATATTTATTTGTTTCAGCTAGACAAAGAATAAAAGGAGGAAAAAAGATGACAGAACAATGGTTACCGACACTAAAGACCGACACGCCGCAAGAAGGCTATGAGTTAGCCGTGAAACTTGCCAGAAAGGCAGTCGGCATGACGCAACCCGATCCAAAAATCCGTGAGATGCTCCGCCCAGTTTATGCGACCAACGCTGATAGCTTAACCTTGGCTTCCCAAGTAGTTGCCATTCACTTTCAAACCGTCGCTGCCGCCAATAATTATTGGAACTAAAACATTTAAAACCATTCAAATAAATATCACTAAAAAAGCCTAAGCACAATCGCTTAGGCTTTTAAATATTAAATAAATAACTTGTTCACTAATTCTTCAGCAGTGACATTTCCGATGTATTTATTCAGATCTAACCCTGCTAGCGCGTCAATCATGGCTTGGTGTTCAAATCTTACCCCAACCAGACGGTCTTCAACATCTGAAATATTTCCTAAACCAAAGAAGTCACCAAAAATTCTTGCTTCTGCAATTTTCCCTTGTTTCACATTTAAGCGGAAATCAACAAAGCCGAATGGGAATTTGTGGCTTTCAGCGATATCGAAATCAGGTGATTTACCATAGTTCCAATCCCAATTCCCCATCCGTTCTTCACGTAGCTTCATGACACCTTCCCAGATTTCATCCGTTAATTTAAACTCTGGAACTTCTTCTCGGCTTTTTATATTAAAGATTTCAAGTAAAATACGGTCACGGAATTCTTCAGTCGTTAGGTTTTTATATTCATCATCAACATAAGGTTTGATGTTGGTGACACGAGAACGAACGGATTTAATCCCTTTTGATTCAATTTTTTCTTTACGAGGTTTCAAAGCATTATTGACTTCGTCTAAGTCGGAATCAAAAAGAATGGTTCCATGAGCGGTCATACGGCCATCTTTAGCATACATAGCATTTCCACTGAATTTTTTGCCATCAATTAGCAAGTCGTTACGACCTTGTAATTCCGCTTCGGTTGCTCCCATTTTATGGAGAGCTTCAATCACAGGTTTGGTAAAACTTTGGAAGTCACGGAAAGTACCATCGTCATCCTTAATAAAACAGAAAGAGAAGTTACCTAAATCATGGTAAACAGCCCCGCCACCTGACATGCGGCGAACGACTTGAATCCCTTTTTCTTCAATATAAGGTTGGTTAACTTCTTCAATGGTATTTTGGTTACGGCCAATAATGATCGAAGGTTCATTGATGTAAAACAATAAAATTGGTTCATCGACTAGGCGATTTTCAACCAAATAGGTTTCTAAAGCAATATTTACCGAAGCGTCATAATTATTTCCGTTATCAACAAAAATCATTCAAACATTCCTTTCAATATCTCATTTACTATATGATATCATTTATTTCTGAAAATAGCTGAAAAAATTATGCTTTATAGTCAAAGTTCGGAATATTATTCCAACGTCTAGCAATCGACCGCACTGCCATTTTGGGTTGACGTTCGCGAGTAAATATCCCTTTCTTATTCCCCTGGATACGATTAAGCCCAAGTTTTGTCTGGAAGTCCGCGAAATTCCATAGTTGCTCACCAATAAAGTTATCAAATTCATCAAATACCCTGTGGTTCATTTCGTAGTAGTCTTCTTGGAATTCTTCTGAAAATGGAGTAGCCTCCATTGAATGAATGCCCGCCACCGTATCGGCACCGTACTCCGTATACATGATTGGTTTGTCTGGATATTTTTCTGTCCATTCCAGGAGTTCAGCCCGGACTTGACCTTCTGCCGTTTCTAAATCACCATGTGATAGATACCAACCAAGATAGCGGTTTAAGCAAATGACATCCACAAGGTCTGTCGTTTTGTCAGTATGAGGCATGGACATCATAATTTGAACCAGCGTCAATGGACGTATGTGAGGATCTAATTCTCTAGCTAAATCAAATAGCGGTTTAAAATATTCGTAAGCACCTGGGCTATAGGATGCTGGTTCATTGGCAATCGACCACATTACTACACAGGCGTGGTTTTTATCCCGTGCAATGAGTTCGCGGATGACTTGTTCATGGGCTTGAGTCGTATCTAATGTCGTAAAAGTATTGTCTGTAAAGTTAGGATCACCAACAGCAGACACGTCAAAATTAAAGGATTCCATAATGCCAACTCCCGTTGTCTCATCAATAACAACAATGCCTTCACGATCACATAAGCGCATCATTTCTTCGGAGTAAGGATAATGGGACGTCCGCAATGAGTTGGCACCCATCCGTTTCATTAGCTGAATATCTAAGACATTTAGCGCATTATCTAAACCACACGACCATGCACATAACTATCCTCATGTTTACCAAATCCTTTAAAGTAGAATGGCTTATGATTAATTAAAAACTTCCCATTTTTCACTTCAATTTTGCGAATACCAAATGGCTCGTTATAGACATCCAATATATTTGACCCATCTTTTAATGTAACTTTTGCTGTATACAAATAAGCATGCAATGGTTGCCATAAATGCGGTTGCTCGATTGTTAAAGCGGAATTTGGTTTACCGCTCGCGACAACTTCGCCTTCTTCATCCATTATTTCAATAAATATCTCATGTTGATTCAATTTGTTCGTATCGACTGAAAAGTCAATCGTTGCCTGTGACAAGTCATGATTGAGTTGGGGGTTAATACGAATATCTTCGATAAAATAATGGTTGGTGGTGTATAAAGTAACGGGGCGATGGATACCGGCATAATTGAAAAAGTCAAAGTTTTATCCATTTTTCTTTTGAGTCGGCCTTGGCTATCAGTCGTTTCAGAGTAGTTACCTACTGGAAGTGTTGTATGGTCAAGCATATTGCTGATCCGAACTGTGAGGAGATTTTCTCCTGGGACTGCGACTTCAGTAATGTCCATTTCAAAGGGAGTAAAACCACCTTTGTGGTGGTAAATCTCTTGCCCATTTAAATAAACCCACGCTTCATGCGTTGCTGATCCAAACCGTAATACTTTTCTTTCAGCTGCAAGTATATGAGGCAAATCGAAAGATGTTTGATACCAAAAGAAACCTGTGTGATTGCGGATAGCATCAATAAATAATCATATAAATATATTATAAAATAGACGCTAGGATTATGCTAAAGATAGGACTGTTAGACAAATTGATTATTGCTATAACCCACATATATAAAACGTTTAAATAAATAAACACTATATATTGTGTTTAAAAAATAAAAAAATCCATATATATAGTAATTTTTCTTGCTATAACTATAGGTAAATGTTATAGTTTTTATAATGAATAATTAGCAGTATGAGGAAGAGGTAAGAAATATGTCTGAACAGAGAGTCGTTAACATGAATAATATTTATCAAACCACAACGGATTTAAAAGTTAAGAAAAGAGACGGGCAAATAGTTTCTTATCGTTCGTATCAAATTGCCACCGTAATCGAAAATGTTTTTAAATCGGTCAAAAGCCATTTTTCTGTTCAACAAATTGTGAATGAAATAGAAGCTTTAATTTTTAGTCAATCTACAACAATCATTACAAGCAGTAGTATTTATTTGATTGTTATGGAGGTTTTAAGAAATAATCAGTTGTTTGAAGCAACTGAATTGTTTGAAGCTGTTTCGAAAAAACAAGCGCAAGATAAACAAGCACAATATGATGTTTCCCAAAAACTCCATGAATTACAATCCGGCGATCAAACTGTTGTGAATGAAAATGCCAATAAGGATAGCCGTGTTTTTAATACCACCCGTGATTTAACGGCAGGGGTTAGTGCCAAAGCAATTGGTTTAACCATGCTACCGCCGGCTGTTGCTAATGCGCATCTTAAAGGGGACATTCACTATCACGATTTGGACTACCATCCTTATTCACCCATGACGAATTGCTGTTTAATTGATTTTAAAGGCATGCTAAGTCAAGGTTTTCATATTGGGAATGCCCAAGTGGAGTCTCCGCGCTCAATCAATACGGCTACCGCCCAAATTGCTCAAATTGTCGCCAATGTTGCTTCTTCGCAATATGGTGGTTGTAGTGCGGATCGAATTGATGAAGTCCTCGCTCCATATGCGCGTTTAAATTTTGAAAAACATTTAAAAACAGCGCAAGAGTGGATTGAAGACTCAAGCCAGCACGAAGCTTATGCTTATCGTAAAACTGAAAAAGATATTTATGATGCGATGCAAAGTTTAGAGTATGAAATAAATACCTTGTACACTTCCAATGGACAAACGCCTTTTACCACCCTTGGCTTTGGTCTTGGGACAGATTGGTTTAGCCGCCATATTCAAAAAGCAATTTTAAAAGTACGTTTGGAAGGGCTAGGACGGGAAAAAAGAACTGCCATTTTTCCTAAGTTGGTATTTACTTTAAAAGATGGGGTTAATCTGAAAACAACAGATCCTAATTATGATATAAAACAAATGGCTGTGGACTGTGCTACAAAGAGAATGTATCCCGATGTCTTGATGTATGATAAGATTGTTGAATTAACGGGTAGTTTTAAAGCGCCGATGGGCTGTCGCTCGTTTTTACAGGGATGGCTGGATGAGAATGGTAACGAAGTGAATAGTGGCCGGATGAATTTAGGGGTCGTGACCTTAAATATTCCGCGTATTGCTATTGAAGCCGATGGGAATCAAGAACAATTTTGGACAATTTTAAATGAACGCTTGGAAGTCGCCAAAACAGCTTTGTTGTACCGAATTGAACGTTGCCGTGAAGCCTTAACTGAAAATGCGCCAATCCTTTACCAGCACGGGGCCTTTGGAAAACGTTTGAATCTCTCTGATGGGGTGGATGAGGTATTTAAGAACAAAAGAGCTACCATATCCTTAGGCTTTATTGGCTTATATGAAGCGGCTAGCTGTTTTTACGGACCAGACTGGGAGCATAACTTAGAAGCGAAGGAATTTACTTTAGATATTTTACGTCATATGAAAAAGCATACGGATGCCTGGGGCAATACTTACGGCTATCATTTTAGTGTTTACAGTACGCCTTCAGAGAGTTTAACCGATCGTTTTAGTCGATTGGATAAGGAAAAGTTTGGTGTGATTGCAGATATTACTGACAAAGATTACTATACCAATAGTTTTCATTATGATGTCCGTAAAGATCCTAATCCATTTGAAAAACTCAACTTTGAAAAAGATTATGCAAAATACACCAGCGGCGGTTTTATTCATTATTGCGAATATCCAAATTTACGGCAAAATCCTGCTGCCTTAGAAGCTGTCTGGGACTTTGCTTACGATAAAATTGGTTATTTAGGAACGAATACTCCGATTGACCAATGTTTTGAATGCCAATTTAAAGGTGATTTTGACCCAACTGCTCGCGGTTTCCGCTGCCCACAGTGCGGTAATAGCAATCCTGATACTTGTGATGTGGTTAAAAGAACCTGTGGTTACCTTGGCAACCCACAAATTAGACCGATGGTTAAAGGCCGTCATAAGGAAATTAGTGCTCGGGTGAAACACTTAACTGCCGATCAAGTTTTAGCAGAAGATGCGACCCGCGCCATGAACAAAGAAACCCGCATGCGTATTTTAAGTCATTTAGATAAGTACTAGGGATATTTATTAAAGGAAAGAGGTTTTAAATGGTTTATAATCCCAAGCCTGCTGAATGGACGGCCGAACGTTTTACAAAAAATAAAATTGCTGACTATAAACCATTTAATTTTGTAGATGGCGAAGGCGTGCGTTGCAGCATTTATGTCAGCGGTTGTCCCTTTAATTGTGCCGGTTGTTATAATAAAATTGTGCAAGATTTTAATTATGGGATTGACTATACGCTGGAGTTGGAAAACCAGATTATTGCTGATTTGCGCCAGCCCTATGTACAAGGGATGACATTGTTGGGGGGCGAGCCCTTTCTCAATACACCGGTTTTGTTGCAGCTGGCGAAGCGGATTCGGTATGAATTTGGAAATAGCAAAGACATTTGGGCTTGGAGTGGCTATTATTACGAAGAGCTCTTGCAAGAAACTGACGACAAATTGGAGTTGCTTTCCTATGTCGATATTTTGGTTGATGGCCGCTTCGAACTTAGTTTGCGCGATCTGACCTTGCGCTTTCGCGGCAGCAGCAACCAACGCATCGTGGATGTCAAAGCCAGCCAAGCCCAAGGCAAACTTGTGCTTTGGCAAAACGGCAACTACGATCACAACTAAAATAAATATCGCTGTTTTATTTATGAGTGAGTGATTTTTGAATATGGAGAGGAAAATAGCCAGAACGTTCATTGTGAACTTACTGGCTATTTTAAATTGGGATTTTTTTAGGCTCTTTTTGTGTTGTGACAGGGGAAAGATGCAAGAACATGTCGTTCTGGGTTACAACTGACAAACAGGTCCAAAAATTGTGTAAATTAATTTAGTTATCGTGCGCGCTCGTTTGAAAAGGATGTTTCATCCGAGCGGACGGCCCGCGCTCGTTTGAAAAGGATGTTTCATCCGAGCGGCTGACTCGCGCTCGTTTGAAAAGGAGGTTTCATCCGAGCGGTATGTTCGCGCTCGTTTGAAAAGGTGATTTCATCCGAGCGGCTGACTCGCGCTCGTTTGAAAAGGTGATTTCATCCGAGCGGCTGACTCGCGCTCGTTTGAAAAGGTGATTTCATCCGAGCGGACGGCTCGCGCTCGTTTGAAAAGGTGATTTCATCCGAGCGGACGGCCCGCGCTCGTTTGAAAAGGAGGTTTCATCCGAGCGGCTGACTCGCGCTCGTATGAAAAGTGGATTTCATCCGAGCGGCTGGTTCGCGGTCGTACGAAAAGTGGATTTCATCCGAGCGGATCACTCGCAATTAATCTTTCGTAACTCGCAGTGTAATATTTCTTAAACGCATCTTCATCCGCCAAAATCGTTTGTAGAATTTCCATTTGTTCTTTATTATTCTTCGTTTCAAGCCAAAAATTCATATAAGAATTCGGGCCATATTTATCAACCATATGATTATAAACAGCTTCGTAGTTTTCTTCTTGATTAAAGTCAGGATGGTAACTAAGTTGGAATTGGATGCAGCGGTCCAAAACTCTTTGAAAGTCAATATCACGGTCGGCTTCGGCAATGATTTTTCCGTAAATTGAACGGGGTGGTTCTAGGCGAGAGGCGCGATGGTCTTCTGCGGCTTCAGCCATGGTTTTGATTTGCTCAGTTGAAAAATACATTTTCAATTGCTCATCATTTTCGATTATCAATCCTGATGCGCGTTCATGTCCTTCACGTCCTTGACGTAAACCGAGGTCATGGAAAACAGCAATGGTATAGACCATATCAAGGTCTACATCATAATCAGCGGCAATTTCTAAACTGTTTTTGATGACTTGATAGACATGGTCAGGTTGGTGGGCGCCATCAAATTGTTTGTATTGAGGAATAATGTCGTTTTCAAAGTACTGTTGGAGTTGTGGGTCAAGCATGATTATCACCTAATTTCTGTGTTTCTCCTATTATAAACGAACTTTGAATATGATGCAGAGATATTTATTCAAAGCTTGATTTTTATTTTTTTAGGAAAGAAGTTGTATACTAGAAGTAAATACATTAGGAGGCGCACGATGAATAAAGAAGAAAAAATTGCGATTTTGCAAGATATGATTCGGATTAAATCGGTTAATGACCATGAAACAGAAGTGGCGAATTATTTTAAAGATTTATTGGCTAAACATGGTATTGACTCGGAAATTGTGGAATATGAAGGTAATCGAAGTAATTTAGTCGCCGAATTGAAAGGCAATGAAGATGGCAAGGTTTTAGCTATTAGCGGTCATATGGACGTGGTTGCGGCAGGTGATGAATCGGAATGGATCTATCCACCGTTTGATGCGGTCATTGAAGATGGTAAAATGTATGGGCGCGGAACAACCGATATGAAGGCGGGGACCACAGCCCTAGTATTAGCGATGATTGAACTGAAGGAATCTGGTCGTCCGTTCAATGGTAAAATTAAACTTTTAGCTACCTTTGGGGAAGAAATTGGAACTTTAGGGGCCAAGCAATTAACGGAATTAGGTTATGCAGACGATTTGGACGGTTTGTTAATTGCAGAACCGAGTGGAGCAAAATCACTTATCTCTGCTCACAAAGGTTCGATTAGTTACAAAGTTGTTTCCAAAGGTAAGGCGGCTCACAGTTCTATGCCACAAGAGGGCATCAATGCCATTGAACAATTAAATATCTTCATGTCTAAAATTAGTCCTGCGATGGCGGAAGTTATTGACCAATATGAAAGCGAGAAATTAGGGCGGACGACCCACGCCATTACACTTATTAGTGGGGGCACACAAGTTAATAGTATTCCTGAAAGCGCGGCTCTTGAAGGTAATATCCGTTCGATTGCTGAATTTGATAATGCGAAAATTCATGATTTGTTCAACAACATTATTTCTGAAATTAACGAAGAAATCGATGGGAAATTAGAATTAACCTTTACGCAAAATAATTTTCCAGTGGATATGCCGGAAGATTCTGACTTAATTCAAGCGGCGAAAAAAGTGGTAGGTGATTTACCGATTGTTGGTCTATCAGCCACTACAGATGGGGCACAGTTTAGCCAAGCAGACAAAACATTTGATTTCCTTATTTTTGGTCCTGGAGAACCGACCTTGCCGCACCAAGTTAACGAGTTTGTCAAAGTGGATGAATATATTGAATTTATTGATATCTTCCAAGACATTATTGTAGAATATTTAGCATAATTATAATAAATATCAGGAGACATTCGATGCGTGTTGAAAGTTTTAAATCATTAAGTGAAAAGCAAATCCAAGAAATATTAGCTTTAGAAGAGTTGGTCCACCAGCATGATGGAACATACCGCGATATTTATTTGGATAATCGTTTTAATTTTGATCCTGAAATGCCGGCGTTTAGGCTCGCCTATGATCAAAATGAGCTAGTGGCTTGCCTGGCGATTTATGCGGATAGCCAAGAAGATGCGGAATTGACGCTGATTGTGCATCCGCAATATCGACGCCAATCGTTGGCTTCGCGCTTAATTAAAGCGGCAAAAGAAGAGATGGAAGCTTATGGAATTGAGCAGCATGTTTTTGTGAGTGAACGAAACTTCTTAGAGAAAATACCTCACTGGCAGCGGAAATTTTATTGGAATGAAGATGAAGTGGAATGGTTGATGGAATGCCCTGCTGCGTCAACCGCCCTCGGTACAGACTCCTTTACAATTCGGCTGGCTACTATAACAGATACGGCGGCGATCGCAGGTTTTCAAGCTGAAGCTTTTGATTCTTCTTACGAGGAGGCTTTGTTATATGCAGAAGGAGCCTTAGAGGATGAGACGCATCGTTTATATGTTTTTGAAAATACAAAAGGGGAACTTTTAGGGTCTACATCGGTAAACTTAACCGAAGAATATTATTATTTTTTTGGTTTAGCTATTGCTGCGAAATTTCAAAATAAAGGGCTGGCTCAGCGGTTGATTCCGCAATTAATGCAGCTGTTATGGTGTGAGGAACCCTTGCCTTTTCGCTTAGCTGTCGAAAAAGAAAATACCAAAGCGATTCATATTTATCAAAAAAGTGGCTTTCGTTTATTGACCGAAGTTATTTATTTATATGAAAAGCTCTAAATAAATAATCCAAACTTAAAATGATAGTAATTATCATCATAAGTTTGGATTTTTTCTATTCTCTCAAGTCTGGATTTTCTTCCAAAAAGTCTTCCAGTTCAATGCTGGCAATTTCCCATTCTTCAAGGGCTAAATCTTGTTGCTGGGTCAAGGTGTCTAATTCAATCGTTAAGTCATGTAAGTCTGCTTGTGAATTTTCCTGGGCGGCTGCGGCCATTTGTTCATGGATGGCTTCGATACTCGCTTCCAGTTCGTCATTTCTTTTTAGGGCGTTTTCTACAGCGTTCGTGAGTTTTCTTAGTTCACGGCGTAGGATTTTCCCTTGTTCGTATTTATTGACCTTATTGGTCGTTTGCGTTGTGTTCGAATTAGTGTCATTTATGCTAGCTTGTTCACTTTTTTCTAAGGCTTCAATGGCGTTAAGTTCTTCTTTTTTCGCGACATAATAGTCATAATCACCTAAGTAAAGTGTGGAACCTTCACTCGATATTTCTAAAACCTTTGTCGCGATTCGATTAATAAAGTAACGGTCATGAGAAACAAACAGTAGGGTACCGTTGTATTCTATCATGGCTTCTTCAAGAATTTCTTTGCTATCGATATCCAAGTGGTTAGTTGGCTCGTCGAGTAAAAGGGTATTATCATGTTTGGTAGCTAACAAGGCTAAAGAAAGGCGGGCTTTTTCACCACCACTTAACATGGACACTTTCTTTTCAACGGCTTCACCTGAAAACAGAAAACTGCCTAAAATGCTACGGATTTGCCATTCGTCGGTTGTATCATGGGCGCGCCAAAGGGTTTCTAAAACCGTTAAGTCTGGGTTTAGGGTATTAACATTTTGGGCGTAGTAGCCAATTGAAACGCCGGTCCCATATTGGACACTACCTGCCAAAGGCTCAAGTTGGCCAATTATCGTTTTTAACAAGGTTGTTTTACCTATTCCGTTGGGGCCAACAATGGCGATGGCGTCATGGCGGCGAAGATCCAATTCGATATCTGATGCGATAGGCTGATTGTCTGAATAGCCAATCGATAGGTCGTTTGCTGCTAGCACACGTTCACCACTATTATGGTTGGCAGAAAATTGAATTCTTGGGGCACGTGGATCTTGCTTAGGCTTTTCGATTCGCTCCATTTTTTCTAATTGTTTTCGTCTACTTTGTGCGCGCTTGGTGGTTGAAGCACGGACAATATTTCGTGCGATAAAATCTTCAAGCTGACTGATTTTTGCTTGTTGTTGGTTATACAGCTTGATTTCTTGTTCCAGTCGGTTTGCTTTTTCTTCAATGTAGTAGGAATAATTACCTTTATAGGTATGCAAAGTATTGAGTCTAAGTTCAATGACTTGGTTAGCAACCTTATCTAAAAAATAGCGGTCATGTGAAACAATGAGTAAAGCACCGCGGTAACTATTTAAATACTGTTCCAACCACGCTAGCATATCCATATCTAAATGGTTGGTAGGCTCGTCTAAAATAAGCAAATCGTATTTCATTAGGAGAAGTTGTGCCAATGCTAGTCGGGTCTTTTGTCCGCCGGATAAGGATTGCACAGCTGTATCGTAATCTTCTTCATAAAAGCGAAAGCCATGTAAAACGGTCCGGATTTCTGACTCGATTGCATAAGCATTTTCTTCTTCTAACTTGATGAGTAAGCGGTCATAGGTCGCTAGAGCTTCTTCGTAAGCTATAGAAGTTGGATCTTCAGCTAATGTTGCTAATTGTTCAGCAGCTGTCGCTGCTTGCTCACGTAATAATAAGGTTTCGCGAAAGACATAAAGCATTTCTTCCCAAATAGTCCGTGTAGAGTCAATAACGACATGTTGTTCTAAATAACCGATACGAACATCACGGGCTTTGGAAATTGTCCCGCTAGATAAAGGTTCTAATCCCATTATTTGTTTAATTAAAGTTGATTTACCAACCCCATTACGCCCAACAAGGGCAATGCGGTCATTTGTTTGGATACTAAAGGATACGTCTTCAAAAAGAACCGTATCTGCAAAACGTCTAGCAAGTTGATTGGCTTGTAATACAATCATTATAATTCTCCTTCACTTTACAGCTAAGTTGATTATACCAAATCAATTGACAATTAATAGATGAAAGCTGATTAAAAAAGATTGTTAACTTTTTAGATAACTTTTGTTCCAATAAATGTTTGAGGGTGGTATACTATTAACAAATATATTTGATTCAGTATACTATAACCAATACTGGATTGTGAAAGTGGGTTGAAGAATGAGTAAAGCAATACCAAAAGCCACAGCCCGACGTTTACCGATTTACCACCGATATTTACGTTTTCTACAAAATTCAGGGAAAAAGCGTGTTTCCTCAACCGAGTTAGCTGAAGCTGTTAAAGTCGATAGCGCCACGATTCGTCGTGATTTCTCTTATTTTGGTGCCTTAGGTAAGCGCGGATATGGCTATGATGTTGATTATTTATTAGAGTTTTTCGGTAAGACGCTAAACCAAGATCGATTAACATCTGTTGCTCTTGTGGGTGTAGGTAGTTTAGGAAATGCGCTTATTAATTATAATTTTAGAAAAAATAATAATGTTCGTATCAGTGCTGCTTTTGATATAAATCCTGAAGTAATAGGAACAATTCGCTCAGGTGTGCCAATCTATTCGATGGATGACTTGGAAGAGATGATTGAAGAGCAGCAAATTGAAGTTGTTATTTTATCTGTCCCTCAAGAAACAGCGAGTGAGGTCGTTGATCGTTTAATTGATTCAGGTATCCGTGGCATCTTGAATTTTACCCCGCTAAGATTTGATGTCCCTAAATCGGTTCGCGTTCAAAATGTCGATTTAACCAATGAATTATTAACCCTTATTTATTTTATTGACAGTAATATGGATGAAGCGGATGACGATTCTGAATACTTTGATTAACCAAATTAGGATAGAGATAAAGATAAAGAGCCTTGCACTTGGCTCTTTTTTATTTTGCCTTTAAGGAATGTTTAAACTATATTTTTTTTGCCTTAAATGCTTGCTTTTTATAGGTAGATAGCTTATTATAATAAATGTATTGGCACTCTAGTGTATCAAGTGCTAAATTAAAAATATTCGGAGGGATTCAAAGATGTTAAAACCTTTACAAAAAAGAATCGTTGTTAAATATCCTGAAGTGGAAGAAACAACAGCAAGTGGTATTTTATTACCAAGCTCTGCTAAAGAAATGAAGCACACAGGTATAGTTGAAGCTGTTGGTGCTGATATTGAAGAAAAAGATGGCGTTAAAGTTGGCGACCAAATTATTTTTGAACAACATGCTGGAACAGAAGTTACCTATGAAGGAACAGAGTATTTAGTTATCGATATTAAGCATGTTTTAGCAGTTTTATCATAATTTGAACAGTAAAATCTAGTATTTATTTATATAAAGGAGAGTTTATTTAATGGCTAAAGAATTGAAATTTTCAGAAGACGCACGTGCGTCGCTCTTACGTGGTGTAGATGTTTTAGCAAACACGGTTAAAACAACTCTAGGACCAAAAGGTCGTAATGTTGTTTTAGATAAAACTTACGGCTCACCATTAATTACAAATGATGGTGTAACCATTGCTCGTGAAATCGAATTAGAAGACCGTTTTGAAAATATGGGAGCACAATTAGTATTAGAAGTTGCTTCAAAAACGAATGATGTAGCGGGTGACGGAACAACTACTGCAACTGTTTTAACACAAGCAATTGTACGTGAAGGTTTGAAAAACGTTACAGCAGGTGCGAACCCAGTTGGCGTTCGTCGTGGAATTGAAAAGGCAACTAAAGTTGCGGTTGAAGCTTTACAAGAATTATCTCAACCAGTTGATTCAACTGAATCGATTGCACAAGTTGCTTCGGTTTCATCTGGGGACGCAGAAATTGGTCGTTTAATTGCTGACGCCATGGAACGTGTAGGTAAAGACGGTGTGATTACCATCGAAGAATCTAAATCGATTGAAACAGAGTTATCGGTTGTTGAAGGTATGCAATTTGACCGTGGTTATTTATCACAATACATGGTAACCGATAATGAAAAAATGATCGCAGACTTAGAAAGCCCAGTGATATTTATTACAGACCGTAAAATTAGTAACATTCAAGATATCTTGCCATTATTAGAAGAAGTGATGCAATCTGGTCGCCCATTATTAATTATTGCTGAAGATATCGATGGTGAAGCATTACCAACGCTAGTATTAAACAAATTACGTGGTACATTAAATGTTGTAGCAGTTAAAGCGCCAGGATTTGGTGACCGTCGTAAAGAAATGCTAGAAGATATTGCGATTTTAACTGGTGCAACTGTTATTTCTGAAGAATTAGGTTACGAATTAAAAGATGCGAAGCCAGAGCACTTAGGGCATGCAGGTAAAGTAAATGTAACGAAAGACTCAACAACGATCATCGAAGGTGCTGGAGAAAAAGCTGCTATTGAAAATCGTGTGATATTATTACGTGCACAAGCTGAAGAAACCACTTCAAGTTATGACCGTGAAAAATTACAAGAACGTATCGCTAAATTAGCGGGCGGCGTAGCTGTGATCAATGTTGGTGCTGCAACTGAAACGGAACAAAAAGAACGTAAATTACGCATTGAAGACGCGCTAAATGCAACACGTGCTGCCGTTGAAGAAGGTATTGTCCCTGGTGGTGGTGTGGCTTATATTAATGTGATTGATAAGGTTGCTGCCATTCAAGCAGAAGACGATGAAGCAACGGGTGTGAAAATCGTTGTTCGTGCTTTAGAAGAGCCAATTCGTCAAATTGCTTACAATGCTGGTAAAGAAGGATCAGTTGTCGTGGATACACTTCACCGTTCAGAAGCTGGCATTGGATACAATGCTGCAACAGATACCTTTGAAAATCTAATTGATGCGGGTATTGTTGACCCAACTAAAGTAACGCGTTCAGCTTTACAAAATGCTGCTTCTGTTGCTGCTCTATTATTAACGACTGAAGCGGTTGTAGCTGACATTCCATCTGAAAATGATGCTGCCGCTGCCGCAGCTATGGGTGGAGGCATGGGCGGAATGATGTAATTCCCCCAAATAAATACTACTATTCAAAACCACTGTATTGATTCAATTCAATACGGTGGTTTTTTGTTTTATTATGAATTCATCTACAATTTATTGCAAAAATTTCTGTTTGATGAAAATAATTAATTTTTTTTAACTAAATATCACTAAAATCATGTATAATGAAATAAATATTTGCTATAACCGTTTGATTTAACGTTTTGTCAATTAGTTTTAAAAATTTTAAGTTGCGAGGTTATGAAATGAATGAAAAATTAAATTTATCAAAGTTAATTGTTAAATATGTGGAAATGCTAACGCCATTTCAGAAAAAATCCATCTGGCTTTTTGCCGATTTAACAATATTTGCAATAGGTACTTTATTAGCCAAATTACTCTACTTAAGTATAATTGAATTATCTTTTCGATTTATAATCGTTTACATTCTTCTAGCTTATTTTATTTATTTACTGGTAAAACGATTTGTTCCGATGAGTTCAAGTATCACACGCTACCACGGCGTGCTTGATTATGTGTATCTTTTTGCAACTATCATTTTTTCCTTTACAGCAACTGGCTTAATTAATGCCCTGTTTTTTAAACAAATATCACTGCGGTTTATATTTCTATCCGCTATGATTAGTGCATTGCTTGCGGTTAGCTTGCGGGTTTTATGGTATATTATTTATTTGTACCGGAATTATCATAGTGATGGAACTGATTTACAACGAAAAGTTGTCTTGATTGGGGCAGGTGATGGTGGTTCTATTTTTATGCAAAACTACCGTCGTCGACCAGAAGGGATGAATGTTGTCGCTGTTTTGGATGATGATCCTGCAAAACGTCATCAAAAAATTGGTGGGGTTACGATCGTTGGTGGCCTAGAGGCTCTTCACCAGGTAATTGTGGATTACAAAGCGAATGAAGCGGTGATTGCCATCCCTTCATTAAAACCAGAAGAGTATGAACGTATCATTAAAATAAGTAATGATGAAAAGATTAAAGTTTATAAAATGCCTGATGTGGAAGATGTTTTACTAGGAATCCATCAAAATGATGCTCCTTTAAAAGAAATTGATATTGCCGATTTATTAGGACGTGACGAAATTGCTTTGGATGAGGCACCTTTACATAAAGAAATTGAAGGTAAAGTTATTGCCATTACAGGAGCGGGTGGATCGATTGGCTCCGAAATCGCTCGTCAAGTGAGTCGTTTTAACCCAGCCAAAGTTTTATTAATTGGGCATGGAGAAAATTCTATTTATCTCATCAACCGTGAGTTAAATTCGATTCGAAATGATTTGATTCAATATGTGCCGATCATTGCGGATATCCAAGATTACAATCGGATATTACAAATTTTTGAAACAGAACAACCTGATATTGTCTACCATGCAGCAGCCCATAAACATGTGCCACTGATGGAGATAAATCCGACAGAAGCCTTGAAAAACAATATTTTAGGGACCTACAATGTGGCTCGTGCAGTCGATATGGCAAAAGTTCCGAAAATGGTGATGATTTCAACGGATAAAGCGGTGAATCCTCCGAATGTAATGGGTGCAAGCAAACGAATAGCTGAATTAATCGTCACAGGTTTTAACGAAGTTAGTGAATCGTCTTACTGTGCGGTTCGTTTTGGGAATGTTTTAGGAAGTCGAGGAAGTGTGATTCCATTATTCAAAAAACAAATTGCAGAAGGTGGACCTGTTACGGTTACCGACTTTAAAATGACTCGTTACTTTATGACCATTCCGGAAGCAAGTCGCCTGGTGATTTATGCGGGGACATTTGCTGAAGGTGGAGAAGTCTTTGTTTTAGATATGGGAGAACCTGTAAAAATCCTTGATCTGGCCAAGAAAATGATTCTACTTTCTGGCTATACTGTTGATGAAATTGGTATTATTGAAGTAGGTAAACGACCAGGTGAGAAATTATTTGAAGAACTGATTACTTCTGAAGAAGCGACCAAGCGTCGCGTCAATGAAAAAATTATTGTCGGAAAAGTTATGACCATGTCACTTGACGAAATAAATAAATTTATCAAAGAACTTGATGCAACTCCGCAAAAAGCTTTAAAAGAAAAAATTATTGAATTTGCTAATTCAACAACACAATGATAAACCATTTGAATGGAGAAAAATACATGAAATTAAGATTGTCTTGGTTATTTATTAGTTTATTCGTTGTTGTTTCATATTTATTACCATCAATTTCAGTTAAAGCTGAGGAAGAACAAACGGATCCCAGCTTTTCCATTCTTTTACTGGGTGTGGATACAGGAGATTTAGGTAGAATAGAACAAGGTCGGTCAGATGTTTTGCAAATTATGACTGTTAACCCAATGGACAAACATATCACTTTATCAAGTATCCCAAGAGATACTTATGTCAATATTCCAGGCTATTATATGGATAAAATCAACCATGCTTATGCCTTTGGTGGCGTTGATTTATCCAAAGAAACCGTTGAAGGCTGGCTTGATATTAAAATTGACCATTATGTAGTCGTTAATATGAGTGGTTTAAAAGAAATTGTGGATGCCGTTGATGGTGTTACCGTGGTCCCACCAACTACTTTCTCAATTGGTAACTACTACTTTGTCGAAGGTGAAGAAACTTACTTAGACGGCGATGCAGCCTTAGCTTATGCTAGAGAACGCTATACTTCTGGCGGTGACTATGCCCGTCAAGCTAGACAGAGAGAAATTATTGAATCCGTCATGAAAGAAGCGGTTAAACCAACTGTGCTTAAAAACTTACCTCAAATGTTGACGGCTTTTTCTGAAAATATCGATACAGACCTGAATTTGATGGATATGCTAGCCTTATTTACTAAATATGCAAATGCCGACTACACCGTCGATAACTACCAGTTTTCTGGTGAAGGTGCCATGATTGATGGTATTTATTATGAAATGATTTACGATAGTTCGTATAATGAAATTGTCTCTTATATTAAAGAGGACTTGCAATTAGATTAAAGGAAGGAGATTGTTGCGTTGATTATTGATTTACACTCGCATTTGTTGCCAGGCGTTGATGATGGAGCCAAGACACTCGAAAAATCATTAGAACTTGCTCGAATTGGTGAAGAAGAAGGTGTAAAGCATTTGGTCTTAACGCCACATCACCGTAACGGCGTTTTTGTTAACCATAAAAAAGATGTGATAGAAGCAGCTGAGCTTTTACAAGCTGAATACGAGCGCCATAATCTTTCGATGAAAGTCTATCCATCCCAAGAAATCCGTTTAACCGAAATGTTTTTCGAAGATTTTTATGCTAATAACTTGCTGCCATTGGATGCAGAAGGCCGCTACTACTTGATTGAGTTTCCAACCGTATCGGTCCCTTCTTTTACAAAAAGTAGCTTTGAAGAATTAATTCAAATGGGCTGTATTCCTATCATTGCCCATCCTGAGCGCAACCAAGTCTTACAAAAAGACTTTCAATTAATGTATGAGCTAATTGAAATGGGTGCTTTAGCCCAAATTACCAGCTCAAGCTATTCTGGCTACTATGGTGAAGAGTTGCAAAACATCAGTCGTGAGATGATTAAAGCCAACTTAGTTCATATTATTGCATCCGATGTCCACCATTTAGACTTCCGCCCATTTAATATGAAAGCCGCCTTTGATCAGCTGACTAAAGATTTTGGTGAAGAAACAACGCGCCATTTCAAAGAAAATGCCCGTCACATCTTTAACGGCGATCACATTAGCCGCCGCAAACCAATCGCACCCGCCAGCAAAAAGAAACGCTTCAACTTTTTTAACTTTTTTAATTAAATATCACTGCCAAACTCCTCTTGTAGGAGTTTTTTTAGTTTGGTGAGGGAGCAGGTGTGGAGGAGGGCTGATAAAGTGGACATACTCGCCATTGTGCTTTTTAATTGGCCAACTTTTTGAGTTTTCTGGCCACTTAATCACCTAAGTGGCACATCCAGCTTGGAATAGGACCACTTACAACAAAATATTCAAAAACACTTGACCTTTACCTTACGTTAAGCTTTATACTAAGAGTAAGAGGTGAGAAAATGAAGTATTCAATTGGTCAATTAGCCAAGTTAAGCGGTGTGTCGACACGGACTTTGCGATTTTATGATGAAATCAATCTTTTAAAACCAGCGGAAGTGTTACCCAATGGCTATCGTCAGTACGGAGTCGAAGAGCTAGCGCTTTTACATCAGATTTTAGTTTACCGTGAACTAGGATTCGAATTGAATGATATAAAAGAAATGGTATCGACTGACGGCGTTGAGCATGAAGCAATCATGGTGAATCATCTCCAATTACTCCAACAAGAGAAGGAACGTATCGAAAGACTCATTCAATCTGTCGAAACAGTAATGCGTAAAAATAAGGAGGGCATAGCTATGAATGAAAAGGATTTTGAAGCATTTAAACGAGAAAAATTAGTAGGTAATGAAGCGAAATATGGCAAAGAAATTCGTGAAAAATACGGGGAAGATACAATCAACCAATCGAACCAACATTTTTCAAAACTAGATCAAACGACTTACAAGAAAATCGAGGCATTAACTACAGAGATTAATGATTTATTAAAAGTACATGTTGCTAATAATAATCCGTCAGGACCAGAAGGGCAGAAAATCGCCAAAAAACATGCAGACTTTTTGCGAGCAGCATGGCCAAAAGGACTGTTTGATGAAGAAAAACATTTAGGGTTAGCCTACATGTATACCCAAGATGAGCGCTTCAAAGACTATTACGAAAATATTGCTGAGGGAGCAACGGATTATTTATTCGAAGCGGTCAAAGTATTGTACGGTAAATAAGCAATATACAAAGGCTGAGTGATTATCACTCAGCCTTTTGCTTAACCCCTAAACGGATTGTAAAAGCGACCGTTATTTATTATAAAACAATAGATTCCAATCGCTGTAATAAACAATGTAATTAGAATCGTCATCACATCATTGCGATCAAAGGGCTTTGCTGCATACCAACTCCGCTTTTTCTCCTTACCAAAGCGGCGTAAGGTCATGGCTTGGCTGATGACTTCAATTCGTTCCAAACTAGAAAAAATCAAAGGCAATACGATTTGAGCGGAATGCTTAATCCGATTAATGAAAGAAGCTTTCTCACTCATCTCAATTCCACGAGCTTGTTGGGCTTGGCGGATATTTAGATAAGCTTGTTGGATATCCGGAATATAGCGAAGTGTCAGTGAAACAGCATAAGAAATTTTGTATGAAACCCCAATCCGGTTTAAGCTGGAAGCAAATTCACTCGGATTGGTCGTCAGCATAAAAATCAAAGCAAATGGAATGGTGGCAAAGTATTTAATAAAAATATTGAATTCATAAAATAACTGCTCCCAAGTAAGGGTATAGCGTCCAATTCCTTCCCAAATAACCGTTCGCGACTGGTAGATTTCGACGCCATATTCAGGCTCAAAAATATAAATCATGACTAAATTAATCAATGAAATAGTGGTCACAATATAGATCACCAAACGAATATCTTGCCAGCGAATCTTTGCAAAATACATAATCACAAGCGCGAACACACTAACACCTAAAAGAAAACGTGTATCATAGGAAGTCATCGTGATGACCGACAAGATAAGAAAACTAATCAACTTTGAAGCCCCGCTCAAACGATGGACAAAAGTGTTTCGTGGGAGGTATCCTAAAACAGCCTGTTGATTTTGGCTCATGTGTTAGAAACCTCCTTTAATTGACGCTCGTATTGAATGAAAGCATTTAGCAAGTCATTGATTGACGAATTGGGTAACATGGCTCCGACTTCATACAAACTCGTCGGATGCAAATCAGCTTGCTCAATCAAATCTTTCCGGGCAAACAATTCGCTTGGCGGAAGATCTGCCAATAATTGACCGCCACTAAATACCAAACTCCGCGTTGTAAACTCCTGAATCAAGTGCATATCGTGTGAAATCATCAAAATAGTTATTTGATATTGACGATTAATTTCCTCCAGGAAGGCCATCATTTCAGCATAGTTCGCATAATCTTGTCCCGCAGTTGGCTCATCTAAAATAATAATGGATGGTTGCATAACAAGGATACTCGCAATCGTGACCCGTCGTTTTTGCCCGTAAGACAAGGCACTAATTGGCCAATTTCGATAAGGATACAAGCCACAAATACGAAGCGTCTCGTAGACCCTTTCCTCAGTTTCGCTGGCCCCCACACCACGATTCACCAAGCCCAAAGCGACTTCATCAAATATTAAATTTTTCGAAATCATATGGTTTGGATTTTGCATCACATAACCAATCGCATCCGCAATTTCTTTTATCGATAAGTCTGCAATATTAACCCCTTTTAAATAAATATCGCCATGACTCGGCCGGATAAAACCACAAAGTAATTTAGCTAAAGTTGATTTTCCAGCCCCATTTGAGCCTACAATACTGACCATTTCACCCGCTGAAATTGAAAAATTAATATTCGCTAAAGTATTCGATTTTTCTGTCTCGTCATAAGTGAAATTTACCTGTTTAACTTCTAAAAGTGGAACCGACTCTTTCTTTTCTTTAAAACCATCGACTTCTTGAATCCATCTCTCAACTTTTTCCAAGAGCTCTGAAGACGCCGTAGAAGCATCAAAAGCGCCTAAATTAGGTAAAGTTGCTAAATCAATCCCTGCGTATTCAAACAAATCTAAGTATAAAGGTTGTCTAACACCGATAGATTCTAAAATGTTTGATTTTAATAAGGCATCTGGCGTCATATTAGCGATTAATTGCCCTTGTGACATGACTAAAACACGGTCAATATCCGCTGATAAGGCTTCTTCTAGACGGTGTTCAATAATCACAGTGGTTAATCCTTGATTATGACTCAAACGATCTATCAATTGCATTGTTTCAAAACCAGAAGCTGGGTCCAAGTTTGCGAGTGGTTCATCGAACAATAGAATCGGAACTTGATCAATCAGAACGCCAGCAATGGACACCCGTTGCTTTTGCCCACCAGATAATTGTTGAGGGGTATGCTCTTTCAAATTATCAATATCCAATTCTTCTGTCCATTTTTCAACTTGTTTTTTCATTGTTTGCGTATCGATAACATCATTTTCCAAAGAAAATGCGATATCTTCAGCCACTGTTAAGCCAACGAATTGACCATCCGTATCCTGCAAGACCGTCCCAATGGATAAAGACAAATCAAATAGAGAAGCCTCTTTGGTCGATTTCCCTTGAATATAAATATCACCGCTTATATCCCCTTCAAAGGCATATGGAATCTGTCCGTTAATACACTTAGCCAAGGTTGATTTCCCTGATCCACTTGGTCCAATAATGAGCACCTTTTCTCCAGGATAAATTGAAAAAGAGATATTTATTAGATTGGGTTCAGCTTGGCTTTGATACTTAAAACTAACGTTTTTAAATTCTATAATGGGTTGTTTTGCATTCATGACTTAATCTTTTTTTAGTGATCCAGCTTGTGTGCGTGTGCTGGCGTAGGCTTTCAGTAAAATAGTCCCTAAAATACCAATAGCAAGAGCGTTCGAAACCGCAGACACGGCACCTTGTGTAAAGACTTTAGAAGCGGGCTCAGCATAAATCAAAATATCTAAAACAGGCGCGATAACAATCCAAGCAATAGCGTTGACAATTGTTTGACCAACATTAAAACGGATTATATCATTACGGTCAAATTGCCCTTGGTTCACTTTAAGTTGACGACCCAGTAAACCTAAACCAAAGCCAACAAACCCTGAAGTTAATACCCAAGACCACCATAAGCCGTAAGTTAATAAGTCTTTAACCGCGTGACCGATGAGACCGATTAAAGCAGCTGGAATAGGACCGTAAATAACAGCCATTAAAGCTAAAAAGGGATAAGTCGTCTCAACACTGGTATTAGGAACAGGAGTAGGGATACTTAAGAAACGTCCTAAAATAAAGAAGACCGCACTACCGATACCGATTGCCACTAAAGTTGTTAAAGAAGTGTTTTGTTTGTTATTCATGATTTTCCTCCGAAATTATACTTTTTTAATGGTTATTTTCCAATCATTTCCCGTCCCAATTTTGTAGGTATCTGAGAAACTTTGTTGGTTAATAGCAATCCCTAAACGGATTAATGAGTTGACATAGCCGACTGTCTCGCCGATTTTAACATCTGCAAAACTGTGACCAAACAACATTTGATTTTGATATTGCTTCATATCCTGATGGTGAATGGTTACCAAAATTGTATCGCCCGTTTGAATACCCGCTTCTTTCAGTAAGGAAGAAGGGATATTTGTCCACAGCGAACCGAAACGAATGTCTAGAATGTCAATGACGCCGTGAATGGCTACCCCATCAAATGTAGGGTCGATGATTTCTAATTTTGTCGTTTCATCATTGTCAGAAGCTAAGGCTAATTGATCATAATATGATAGCTCTTTAGCGATCATCGCTCCATTATAGACGTAAACATCACGACCATGAAAAGTGTGACTTTCTTCCGAATGAGGAAGACGATTGGTTTCTTCGTTAATAATCCGAATACTTTCCAAACCAATAAATTTTTCAATATGCGTCAGTGAACCATTATCAGGCGTTACAATAAAATGACCTGATTTAGTTTTAACAGCAATACTTCGGCGACTGCTACCTACGCCTGGGTCAACGACAGAAACAAATACTGTCCCTTCTGGCCAATAGGCAATAGTCTGCCATAAGCGGTAAGATGCCGCCGTTATATCGTATGGTGGAATCTCATGTGTTAAGTCTTTGACTGTTAACTCTGGAGCCACCATATAAGCAACGCCGTACATAGCTGCCACCGCGCCATCGACTAAGCCAAAATCGGTTTGTAAAACTAAAAAATTGTTTTCCAGTGTAATCACTCCTTTAAACAAAATTATCGAATAATCAAAGCTTACAACAAAACCTTTAGATAAACAATAAAATCACAGAATATTCTTATAGATTTTTAATAAATATCACTGAAAAGATTGACAGCTAAAAAAGATTACTTCAAAATAGATTTGAAAGTTCTAGAAGGAGGCATTTATGATGATAAAAGTAGGAATAGTAGGGTATGGTAACTTAGGGCGCGGTGTGGAAGTTAATTTAAAAAATGCACCCGATATGGAATTAGTAGGGATATTTACTCGAAGAGAGCCTTCTTCAATAAATACCGACAGTCCCGTTTATGCACTGGAATCTATTTATGATTTTAAAGATAAAATGGACGTCGTTATTTTATGCGGAGGATCGCGCACCGATATTCCAGAGCAGGGGCCAATGTTGGCGGAATATTTCAATACGGTTGATAGTTATGACAACCATGCGCAGATTCCAATATATTTTGCCTCGATGGATAATGTTGCGCAAGCCAATCGAACCGTTGCAGTGATTGCTACTGGCTGGGATCCAGGTTTGTTTTCGTTAAACCGCCTGTTAGGTGAGGCGATTTTACCTCAAGGAGAAAGCTATACTTTCTGGGGCAAAGGCTTGAGTCAAGGGCATGGCGACGCGGTTCGTCGGGTTAATGGGATCAAAGATGCTGTTCAGTATACAATCCCGAATCAAGACTTGATCGACCAAATTAATCGCGGTGAAGAAATTGTTTATGATTCACATTCAGCGCATAAAAGAGAGGTATTTGCTGTTTTAGAAGAAGGAGCAGATGCCGCTTCCGTTGAAAATGATATTAAAAGTATGCCGGATTATTTTGAAAACTATGAGACGACTATCCACTTTATTACCGAAGCAGAATTAAAAGCGGATCATCAAGGTTTACCGCATGGAGGCCATGTGATTCGTTCAGGTTATACGTCCGAAGAAAATCACCATTTATATGATTTTAAATTACAATTAGACAGTAATCCCGAATTTACGGCGGCTGTCAATGTGGCCTATGCACGTGCGGCTGCCAGACTAGCTAGAGAAGGGGTGATAGGCGCCAAAACAGTGTTTGATATTGCGCCAGCTTACCTTTCTCCTTTTGACGGCGAAGAGCTTCGCCAGCGATTACTATAATTTTTAAAGTGTTTGGGATAAAGAACTATAAAACAGAAATCACTCTTTCATTTATGAGTTAGTGATTTCTGTTTTTTATTGTAAATCTATAAATTATTGGCCGGAGCTGCCGTCAACTATACGGCAGGCCAGCAATAACCGTGTTTAATGTGTGTGACCTTAGCTGTTGACCTACAATAAAAGAGTTTAATGTCTGTAATCTAAGCTGTTGGCCTATATTAAAAGAGTTTAATGTCTGTGACCTTAGCTGTTGACCTACAATAAAAGAGTTTAATGTCTGTGACCTTAGCTGTTGACCTACAATAAAAGAGTTTAATGTCGGTGAATTTAGCTGCTGACCTACAATAAAAGAGTTTAATGTAGGTGACCTTAGCTGTTGACCTACAATAAAAGAGTTTAATGTCGGTGACCTAAGTTGTTGGCCTACAATAAAAGAGTTTAATGTAGGTGAATTTAGCTGCTGACCTACAATAAAAGAGTTTAATGTCGGTGAACCCACCAGTTGACTAACAATAAGAGTCTTTAATGACAGTGGAGACATCCGTCGAGTGACATAAAACGCCCTTAATGCCCCTCGATAACACATAAGAACTAAAAATAATCATAGAAATTTCAACTATTCACGCAAAATTTGAAGAAGTATAGTAAAAAGCTAGTAATTAAATCATAACTATTGAACCGCTCACAAAACGGGTGTAATATAAAGGTAACAAAAGAAACAAATATGAAATGATAGGAGTGGATAACGATGAAAATGCTGCAGACAAATGCTTGGTTGAAGCGCGTGAAAAAATTAGCGATCATCGCTTCATCAATATTGATTCTAGCTCCCGGGGCAAGTTTAGTCAGTGCACAAACGCAAACACATACGGTTAAAGCAGGAGAATACTTATATTTAATCGCGAATAAATACAATATTACCGTTAGTCAATTGCGAACATGGAATAATTTAACCAGTGACCTTATCTATGTAGGCGATGTCCTAAATGTCTCTACTCCCGCCCAAACATCCACTTATACTATAAAAGCAGGAGATACTCTTTGGGGAATTGCGACACGCTACGGCGTTACTGTCAGCCAATTAAAATCTTGGAATGGTTTGACTAGTGATTTGATTCGAGTAGGAGCACAATTACGCTTAACCACTCCAACGACAACACCAGATCCGACAGGCGTTTATACCGTCAAATCAGGTGATACTTTATGGAAAATAGCCAATCAATATGGGGTAACAGTGGCGCAATTGAAAGCTTGGAATGGCTTAACCAGCGACTTTATCCGAGTGGGGCAGCAATTGAAATTAACGACGTCTACGACAACCCCAGATCCATCACCAACAACTGTCTATCAAGTGGTTGCAGGCGATACGTTATA
The DNA here is from genome assembly GCF_052115865.1 of Fundicoccus sp. Sow4_H7. NCBI lineage: Bacteria > Bacillati > Bacillota > Bacilli > Lactobacillales > Aerococcaceae > Fundicoccus > Fundicoccus sp. Sow4_H7. The sequence goes on from NZ_JBQKME010000009.1 coordinate 88,775, forward strand.
TAAAATTGCCCAACGCTATGGCGTGACTGTCGCTCAATTGAAAGAATGGAACGGCTTAACGAGTGACCTTATCCAAGTTGGAAAACGACTTCACGTAGTGGAGCCTGATTACTCAGAAAACCCAGTTAAAGAATACACCGTTAAATCTGGCGATACACTTTACAAAATCGCTAAAGAACAAGGCGTTTCAGTCAACGAATTACGATTGTGGAACCATTTAACCACGGATTTAATTCGAGTTGGACAAGTCTTAAAAATTGCAGTTTACTAGAAAAATCCCCTGCTTAACTATCTCTAAGCAGGGGATATTTATTGACTAATTTGAATTAAAAGCGATTGTGATGAGGATCGATGTCATCGATTTGTTTATTCGTTAAATCAGCATCAGCATCTAAATTAACGCGACGAGCATTAGCCGCTTCAGGAATAGTGGTGTCATCATCAACGACAACACGGTTGATATCCTCTGCTTTTGTTTCTTCTACGTGCGCAATTGTTTCATCGATAGCACTTTTGGCACGATCTTCAATCTCTTGTGCAGTTTCAGTAGCTTTTACGGCATGATCCATATCATCTTGGCGAGCTTTTTCATTTTCTTGAATCGCATTTTGACGGAGTTGTTCTGCTTGACGGGCAGCTTCTTCTTTTAATTCTTTACCTTGTTGAATAGCATTTTTCAAGTTTTCATCGGCAGCTTCAGTGATGCTTTCGCGCGTTTCTTGTATTTGACGTTTAACCGCATCAGTTGCACCTTCCGCCCGCTCTTTAGCACTTTCGTATAATTCTTCAACATGACCACGGCCTTTAGCAGCCGCTTGCTTAACTTCACCTTCTACTTGTTGAGCAATCCCCTTTGCTTGTGTTTCAGCATTATCTGTCGCTTTTCCCCAGACTTCCTTAACCTTACCAACAATCTCATCTTTCTGGCCTTCCAGATTTTTCCATGTATCCGTCATCTTCTCTCCTCCAATATCACTTTATTTACTTAAAGTATATCAAAATCCCATTCTGTACACTAATAAAATAACTTTAAGAATTATGTGGAGGATTTCGCAACTCAATAATAAACCAACGCGTATATAAAATAAATGAAAACAGCAAGGCAATTCCCGTTAAAAACATGAGTCCGTAAGCGATATTTGCGTTCATAGTTGGAAAAGCGACTAAAATAATCGAACAAGCATAAAAAATAGCCGTCGACACTTTCCCATACCACAAAGCGCCATCCATCATGCGTCCTTGACGCAACAATAGAATATCGCACACAATTAAACTCAGTTCTTTTATAATAAATATCACTACGACAATCCAAATATAATCCCAAGTTACGACTAAACTAAGAATAATCGCCAACTGTGTCAACTTGTCAGCCGCTGGGTCTAAAAATTTCCCTAAGTCGGTAATCATGTCAAAACGACGTGCGATGACACCGTCTAACCAATCAGTAATTCCAGAAAAAATTAAAATAAGTGCAGACCATAAATAATCAGCTTCCGTTACAGCTTGAACATAGACGCTAACAAAAACTGGAATTAAAATGATTCTCAGTAGGGAGAGCAAGTTTGGGATGGCTAACCAATCAGATTTTTTCATTATGTTATATTCCCCTTAACGATTTAGTTTGTATAAATAGACTAACATACCCCATCATTTAATAAAATGACTAAAATTTAATATATTAATTATTCAAATTTTAATTCTGCTATAATGATACTTAATCGAGATTAAGTCAAAATAAAGTAGGGATAATATGAAGCTGTTAGAAGAAAAGATTCAACAAATTGGTCAAGTAATCGAACCGGATGTCTTAAAAGTAGACTCCTTTATTAATCATATGCTAGACCCTGAATTAATAACGGCCATGGGCGAAGACTTTTATAAGCATTTCAAAAACCGACCGATCAATAAAATCTTAACCTTAGAAGTATCTGGTATTGCGCTTGCTTTTGCGACGGCGCAATATTTTAAGGTCCCGGTCGTGTTTGCTAAGAAAATTGAATCATTGACTTTAGGTGACGATGTGTATAGTGCAGAAGTTGTTTCCTATACAAAGCAAAAGAAATAGACGATAAAAGTTCAACAATCATTTCTAACATCACAAGACCATGTACTAATTATCGATGATTTTTTAGCAAAAGGAGAAGCGCTAAAAGGTTTGTTAGAAGTTTGTCGGCAAGCGGGTGCCCATGTTGAAGGTGTTGGAATCGCCATTGAAAAATGCTTCCAAGGTGGTGGCGATTACCATCGACAACTAGGTTACGATGTCTACAGTCAAGCGATGATTGATCGTTTTGAAGAGGGGAAAGTGATATTTATTGAAAGGGAGAAATAAGCGATGGATTTAAACGTTAGACCTGCTAGATTAGACGATGTTCATGATTTAGCTCGTATTTTAGTGGCGGGTTGGCATTCAACTTACAAAAATATTGTTTCAAAGTCGTTTTTAGAACGATTAACCATCGAGAAATCGGTGGAACGGATGAAAAAGAATGTCTCAGATTTAGATTACTTTTTTGTATTAGAATTAAATAATGACGTTATCGGTTTTTCAGCCGGTGGCAAGCAACGATCCGATGAATTTGCTGAGTACAAAGGTGAAGTCTACTCCATTTATCTTTATGAAGAGTTTCAGGGACTAGGCGGAGGAAAATTTTTGTTCAACACGATGTTAAAGAGTTTGCGCGAAGAACAAATGGATCCTATTACCGTCGCGGTTTTATCGCAAAATACTCCTGCTATCAAATTTTATGAAAAAATGGGTGGAGAATGTATCGGGAAAGATCAAATACAAATCGGAGATGACTTTTTCGAGGAATTAATCTATGCTTACAAATAAAAAAAGCCTTACAGTATGCTTACTGTAGGGCTTTTGTGCGTTTGGACGTTTAACCAGTGGGGGCTTAATTAATAGGCTTCAATAGAACTTTCAAAATCGCTCATATCAGCCGAACGAACAAAAATATGGCTCGCATTGTACATTAAAAACTGAGCATTACCTAATATATTTTGAAAGGGAGCTCTGACCGAATAGATGACATTACTTTCATCAAAAAGAACAATATTACCCGTTAAACTCGTAAAACTAGAGCCAGTATGAAGGAAATTTGATGTAATAAATTCCCCATCGTTTAACATTTGTCCTATACCTGAAAGCATTGGACTTAAAGCTTCGAACTCATCGATCGTATTCCCAACCGTTACAGCTTTGGCAATTGAATCGTCTGAAGGAGGTTCACTGCCAAAATGAAGTTCTAAATTCATAACACCAAGATAAGCTAGATGATTATCAGCAAAAATCGCTAATAATTCAGCTGACGGGGCTTCGCCGTAATTGAAAACCAGATATGAAATACCATTGTCAGCCTCATAATAAGTACCTTCAGTTGTTAATTCTAATTCATTAAACTCTTCGACGGTAGTCCCAATAAGGTCTGATGAAGCTAAATCACGTAAGGTGATTTGAGAGAGTAACGTTTGATAATCTTCAACTGCTTGGACACTTGTATCTGAAAGTTCACTTGCAAGTAGCATTTCGGAAAACAAGAAAGCGAGATTACTTTCTTCAGCAGGGTCTGTATTTTCAGATTCTAATGTTGCGTCTGCATTTGTACTGTCACTATTGTCTGTGGCTTGGATTAACGGTTGCCTAGGAGTAATAAAAAATAGAGCCAGAAATATTATAATAAGTGATATTTTATTCCATCGACTTTTCATGCATCAAACCTCCCTGAAAACATTATAGCCTTTGATTTGAAAGTCTCAAAATAATTTGATTTATTAACCGGGATTTTTTAAAAAATTTAACGATTTAATGAAAATTTATGAAAATCAATTATTCATATTAATAATGCTTGCAATATCATCCAAAATTGGTGAGCGCTAGCAAGTGAATTATGGACGACGATTTGGATTACCTTAGCTTCGTTTGCGATTGCATTAGTGTTAGGAATTATTATTGGTTCTAGCATTCTTTATTTATTTTGGTATTCCTTCGACTTTTGGTATCAATTTTTCAGCTGAGATTTCTGGGATATTAACGCTGAGTTTTAATGCGGCTGTTTATGTTGCAGAAAATGTGCGCGGGGGATTGCAGCTGTCAATGTTGGACAGGCTGAAGCCAGGCGAAGTTTAGAATTGAGCTATGGCACAACGATGAGGAAAGTAATTTTACCGCAAGCCTTTAAAATTATGATCCCATCTTTTATTCGCCAAAATTTGTTATTACCTTAAATGATACCTCTATCCTATCAGTTGTCGGATTAGTGGAGTTAACACAAACTGATCGAATCATCATTGCCCGTACTTGTCAATCAGGAAGTATGTGGTTAATTATTGGATTGATTTATATTATCTTAATTACAACCTTAACCAAAATATCTAATCGTCTAGAAAAGGAATTGGTTTAATATTAGTATCGTTGAAGTAAAAGGATTGAAAAAACGATTTGGATCGAATGAAGTATTGAAAGTAATTGATCTAACGGTCGACGAAGGTGAAGTTGTTTGTATTATTGGACACTCTGGATAAGCTTTTGATTTAAACCAGCTGAACTATCTATAACATATGATATCTTCATAAATGGCTCCTTTATTTATTTTCTATATCCAATTATACAATTCAATCAAAAATTGTTAGCGAAAGTGAATTTTCCCCGAGCTTTTATAATAAAACTTAAAAATTAAAATATAAGAAGAAAATGATTAGAACAACTATCATAAACGTGTTATACTAAATTCAATAAATAAATAATGCTTTTTAAAGAAGAGGAGGCAGACGATATGAATGATAAATTAAATTATATAATGATATCCCCTCATTTTCCAACCAACTTTGAAACCTTTACGCTTAGATTGCATGAAGCAGGCATTCGTGTGTTAGGAATTGCAGACGAACCTTATGAACAATTAAGCCCAGCCTTAAAAGAAGCACTCACTGAGTATTATCGTGTCAACGATATGAACAATTATGACGAAATGTATCGAGCGGTTGCTTTTTTAGCTTATAAATATGGAAAAATTGACCGGATAGAGTCACACAATGAACATTGGTTGATACATGATGCGCGCTTGAGAACAGATTTTAATGTCTTCGGCTTCAAAAATAATGATATGAAAAAAATTAAATATAAAAGTGCCATGAAAGAGATATTTAATTCGGTGGGTTTAAAAACAGCCAACGGTCGTGTTGTGGTGGATTTTGAAGATGCAAAAAGCTTAGCTCAGACCTTAACTTACCCAGTTATTTTAAAACCTGATTCGGGAGTGGGGGCAGGAAATACCTATAAAATATACGATGAAGCACGATTAAAATATGTATTCGAACAATCGCCTGAAGGCATTGATTATATAATGGAAGAATTTATTGATGGTGATATCGTGACCTACGATGGTTTAACCGATCAAGTTGGTAATGTCGTCTTTAGCTCTTCATTAGAGCATAACAAGGCAATTCTGGATATCTTAATTGACCATAGTGATATGTTTTATTGGATTCCGCAAGTGATTGATCCGGAATTGGAAGCCATTGGCAAAGAATGTGTCAAAGCCTTCAATATTAAAGAACGCTTTTTCCATTTTGAATTTTTCCGTTCGAAAGACGATCAAACCTTAATGGGGTTGGAAATTAATTGCCGTCCTCCTGGTGGTGTCACGATTGATATGTTTAATTATGCCAATGAAATTGATGTTTTTAAGGAATATGCCAATGTCGTTAAGACGAATGAATTTAAGGCTGAAATTACACGTCCTTATACCGTTTCCTACGTGGCTAGACAAAATCATTTGCGATATTTACATGACGACAGAGCGATTAGAGAACATTTAGGAGAAAAAATTGTTTGGAGTAATCATGTGCCGGGGATTTTTTCTGAATTAATGGGAAGTATTGGCTATATTGTAAGGGCCAAAGATGAACAAACGTTATTTGAAGCCATTGATTTTATCGCTGCAAAACAGGAGGATGAATAGATGCATTTTGAAAACAGACATCATTATAGTGGTTCGTTAAATCGTGAAATGTATTTTAATAAATATGGGCATGCGGGTGTTCCCTTTATTATTTTCCCTTCTGCAGGCGGGAGTCAGCATGAATTTGCTGACTTTGGTGTCATTGAGGCTTGCCGGCATGTTATTGATGCGGGTTTAGTCCAATTTTATACGCCGGAAAGTATTGATTCGGAAAGTTGGTTAGCGACTAATCGCTCGCCCCATGAACAGGCAGACTGGCACAATCGTTATGACAGTTATATTATCCATGAATTTCTACCCTTAATTCGCTATGAATCCAATTGGGAAGGACGGATTGGGGTTGCTGGTTGTAGTATGGGCGGTTTTCATTCGGTGAATTTTGCTTTACGACATCCTGATGTATTTGGTATTGTGATTGCCATGAGTGGTGTCTATGATGCGCGCTTTTTTACAGGAGACTATGGACATGCGCAAAATGTATATGAAAATTCCCCGCTTGATTATTTATGGCGGATGGAAGATCCATGGTTTATTGATCGCTACCGTCAAAATGCTTATATAATCTGTGTAGGGCAAGGTAACTGGGAAGAACCCCATATTTATGACACGCGGCGGTTACAAGAGGTTTTTTTTGCCAAATCGATTCCTGCTTGGTTCGATTATTGGGGACACGATGTGCCCCACGACTGGGAAGCTTGGCGTCAGCAAATGCCCTACTTCCTAGACCAATTGCATCAGCAAGGCCGACTTCATGGTTAAAATAAATATCACACTAAATTAGTTGCATGTAAATACCTATTTGTTAAACTAGCTATAGTTATTGTATTAACAAGCTAGTTAGCAAGGCTTTACTTGCAACTTTTTTGTGATGCCATTAAAAATTAAATTGAAATAGGAGTTTTAAAATGTCGGATAATAAAATCGAAACAGAATTAAATCGGATGCTATCAGGAAAGTTATACCATGCTTCAGATAAAGAATTAACGGCACTGGCTTTAAAAGGTCGTTTGCTAATGGAGAAATTCAATCAAACATCGATGGTTGATCGACAAGAACGGGCAAAAATACTTAATGAAATGCTAAAGTCTGTTGGTGAAGGCTGCTGGATTGAAACGCCATTTTATATTGATTATGGTTCTAATACAACGATTGGAAAAAATTTCTATGCCAACCATGGTTGTACTTTACTAGATGTTGCTCCGATTACCATCGGAGATAATGTTATGTTGGGGCCTAATGTTTCAGTTTACACAGCAGGTCATCCGATTGATGGTGCGGTTAGACAATCAGGACTTGAGTTCGGTAAAAGTATCACGATTGAAGATGGTTGCTGGATTGGTGGGAGTGCTGTTATAAATCCTGGCGTGACAATTGGTGCTAATACAATTGTTGCCTCTGGTGCAGTTGTTACAAAAGATGTTCCGCCAAATGTCATTGTTGGAGGCAATCCTGCCCGTATTATTCGTGAAATCTCTCAAGCGGATAAAAAATACTGGGAAGAACTACAAGCAGAATATCACAAGGCCAAAGAGCTTGAATTAAGTTTACTGGATCAAATTGAGGATAAGCAGTGATATTTATTAGGGTGTGAAAAAAGCTAAAGAGATGGTTTTGTGCTATGATAAAAAATAAAAGGGAAGGTGTTCTGGATGAATATTGCTTTGATTGCCCATGATAAAAAGAAAGATGAAATGGTGAAGATTACGACGGCTTATCGTGAAATTTTGGTAAAACATGAATTATATGCGACGGGTACGACGGGGCAAAGAATTATTGATGCGACAGGATTAGATGTCCATCGCTTTAAGTCAGGTCCATTGGGCGGCGACCAACAAATTGGAGCTTATGTTTCGGACAATAAAATTGATTTAATTATTTTTCTGCGTGATCCGCTAACGGCTCAAGCCCACGAACCGGATATTTCGGCTTTGCTGCGCTTAAGCGATGTTTATGATATTCCTCTTGCAACCAATATTGGAACGGCTGAAATTTTATTGCGTGGTTTGGATGCAGGTTTTTATGATTGGCGCTTGCTTCAAAAAGGTCAAGACCGCGAAAAAGTCGATATTTAAAACGTGTTTTTTAAAAATAAATCACTTTTTTTTGATTTCGAAAGCGTTTCTTTTTGAAATCATTCCCGTTTGCATTATAATTTTCTTAAGATTATAAGCAATATAATGATTGCTTTAATAAAAGGAGGATTTTTAAAATGGCAAATGAAGTCGTATATGGAGTTTATGATTCTCAAGAAGAACTACGTGCAGCCTTGAATGATCTTTATGCAAAAAATGTTACGCAAGCGAACATTCGTATTGTAGGTTCACAAGAACTTGAAAAAGTAGAAGATGAAGATTACAATACAGCGATTGATGAGGACACGGGGGTTGTGATGCCGTCGCCAACAACCGGTGTGGGAGGAAATACTTCTTTGACGGGTGAAACAGGCTATAATTCAGGAACGCTTTATGCAATGCCTGTATTTATTCCAACAAAAGAATTAGATAGTCAGTCTGTTGACTTAGGTGAGTATAAGAAAGATTTAGAAGACGGTAAATATTTAATTTTACTGGATGAAGGTGTCGAATCTCGTTTAAATTTTAGCAATCTATCTGCTGGTGATAGAACAGCCGTGGCTCATGAAGGTGATTCAGATACCAGCTTTGATTCTGAATTTGTCAGCAAAGATAGTGATATGCACTATGATCCAGCAGAGGATCAAATCTATGATGAACGTTTAGGTTCAGATGCAGATGAAGTCGAAATAATCGAAGAACCTGTTGTAAGTGAAACAGAAACACATGTTGAAGAAGTTGAGTTTACTGAAGATCCTCTTCTAGCAGAAACTGATGTTGAAAGTGTGACGACAGAAGATATTTTTGAAGCGACTGAATCGGATGTTGAACCTCATATTTTACCAACTGAAGATGAAACTGAAGTACATATCGAAGCGGATAATGAAGTTGTCGATTTAACTCCAACTCATGAAGACGTTACGGATACTTTAGGTGATGATGATACAACGATAGGAAAAGTCTAAACCAATAATCATTCAAAAAAAATATCAATCTATATGATATGAAAAGAGGAATAGATCATGCTAACAAAATTAAAAAAACGATTGATAACAATATCTACAATCTTTAGTGTGGCCGTTGTTTTAAGTCCAATGGCACAACCGACATCTGTTATGGCTCAAAATACCTTTACTGATGAGGGTGTGAAGCTTGTATTAAATGGCGAAACACTGGATACGAGTACAAGTATGATTCCTACTGTTTCATATACATTAGTTGATGCAGAAAAACCTTCTGATCGAATTCAGTTGGATGAATCGACGATTTACAGCGATCAGTTAACACCAGCGACACAAAACTTAGATGCTTATTTTACGAATGACAAAGTTGATTTACAGACATTTAGAGATAAATCAACTTTCCTGCAATATTACTGGAACTATAGTGATGGAAGTCAAGAAATCATTGCCCCTATTAATGTTACCACTGATTTAATTGGAGACTTTACCATTAAAGACTTGGTTCAATCACAAGCGTCTGATATCCAACATAAAGTCAACTATGATTTTGTGGTAGATTTTACGGATGATTTATCAGAACTGTATTATTTATCTCAAGGTGTGGCTACCGAAGTATTAGCTGATGCAAAGGCTGATGTTTATAGGGCAGAAGTGTTATTTGCTGAAATGGATGAATCAGATCCTGATTATGATGCGACGGTAGAAATAATGAATACCTTGATGACTAATTATCAAGCGTTAGAAGATCGCTATAATAGTGCCTTCCCAGAATATGCAACGATTGGTTATAGCTTAACGGAAGATGTTGAAAATCCAGATCAAGCACAAGAAAATATCGATCTGGCTGTAGAAGTCGTAGCAACACTACCTGAAGAAATTGCCTCTAGAATTACTAATTTCTATGGAGCGCCAGCATCTTACTTTGCCAGTATAGCACCTGGTTTTGATATTCATGGTTATGCAACGCACAGTAATGAAATTTTCCTAATTGACACGGATCCTGTTGATAAAGCTTTAATCTACCATGAGATTGGACACATTTTTGACTTCCAATCAACGGCTTATCTAGATTTGAATATTGAAGAATATATTAGTTTTTCAAATTCAGAAGAGTGGTTAGCTATTTTAGATGCTGAGTGGCAAGGTGATGATGGCTATTACTATAAAACACCACTTGAATCGTTTGCCCAAGGTTTTGCAGGTTATGTGGTGCAAGAACTTGAAGGGGTGCAATTGAGTGATTATGGTTATGTCGATACGGATATTGCAGACCGTCCGATGACGCTGGAATATTTTGAAAATTTATTTGCTGATTTAGGCATTGAATTATAATCATTAAAAGTCCGAGTTATCTTAATTAACTCGGACTTTTTTATGTTTAAAAAATGTGTTGTTTGCGTTTAATAATTAGATACAGCATCTTTCAGCATATGGATCACCTTAACCTTTTTTTCGATTTGATGGGGTTAAATACAATCCACTTCACTCCTTTTTGAAAAATATAAATCTTTTCGTAACAAAGGTTGTCAGCCGACTTGACGTTACTCAGCCATGCAGGCGTTAGCAATTAACCGTAAAATCAAAAAGGTATCGCTCTCTAAAAATCCTTCCATAAACATAAAAACAGCCTTAGATAATTATTTTATCCAAGGCTGCACCTTATGTTTAATATTGATCTCCCTAAAAAAAGAAGGCACAAAGATGGGAGCTATTAAGCGCATAAAGAAAGCTTGAATGATTGTCAATTTAAATAAAAATAACATTCAGTCGTCCTCCTTTTCCATCTTCATTTATATTATATCTAACCTAAATTTGTAAGTAAAATATAACTTTTGTTTATGGGCAGTGATATTTATTTAAAAAGGTCTTAAGAAAAAGATGAGTGTGGCGTATCTTTTGTGTTTAAATTGAATATTAATTATAATAAAAGTAGCAGTAAATTTATTAAAAGGAGTGTGTACAATGGTTAAACGATTTGTTTACGGTGTATATGATTCAACAAGTGAAGCCCGGACAATTTATGATGCATTAATTCAAAAAGGTATTCCAACTTCTGCAATAAATTTAGTGGCAGATGAAGAGGTTGTCGATGCTTTTAATAAGGAAGCCCAAAATGTGGAAGATGAACCGACAGATATGGCTGTTGAGGTTGCTCCAACTGTGGGAACTGCCAATACAACGACTCAAGCGAATAATCTTGGTGGGACAAGCTTTGGAAATTTCTTTGTATTTGATGCTGCTGAGAGTGGATTATCTAATGAAGTTGATTTATCGAATTATAAAAAAGATATCAAAGATGGCAAAGTTTTAGTCGTTGTCGATGAGGCGTTTGAAGCTGAAACTATTTCCTTGGATACTTCAAAGTTGAATGTTGGACGAGATCGTAGTGAAACACCATTAGTTGATGATTTAAAAGCTGAAGCGAGAGAGAAACATCATACTTCTGAAGTTAGGGAAAAAGCGGTGATGCCGCGTGAACAAGCGGTTGACCCACAGAGTAAAAACCGTCGCTTTGTCGATTTATCGAATAAGGTAGCGTCTGAAGATACGATGAATTCATTATCCAATAGCGAAGAATACGGACACGCTGCTAAAAGTTATGATAAACGTAAAAATTCAACAGCCCATACGGTTTCAACCCATGGTGCAGATTTGACAAGAAAAGCCAATGATACCGAAGTTCGTTACGATCAACCGGATAGTGAATAAAAAAATAGGAGTTGAAATTTTGAAAAAAACTTTTAAAAAATTTGTTATGTTAACAGCGAGTGTTACAGCTTTAGGTGCTAGTTTACCAGTGTTGGTTAATGCACAAGATGATGCGTCAAGTGAAAGTACAGAATCAGTTGAAGAATCAACTGCTGATGAAGCAGAAGCGAGTGATTTACAACTTGCCCTAGAATTGGCTTTAGATTTATTTTATGAGCAAGTTCCTGATATTGGCGTAACAGAAATTGATATCGATTTGAATGACGATGGATCCTATGATATCGATATACAGGGTGTAAATGCTGATGGGGAATATGAATATGAGCTACGTGTTTCAGGTGAAGAAGTATCAAATGAAAACTTTGAACGAGATGATGACGACGATGATGATGACGAGATTTTAGACCTAGAAAACTATTTATCCATTGATGAAATCACCAAGATTGCGCTAGATGCAGTAGGTTCAGGTAAGGTTACCGATTGGACATTAGACTTTGACGATAACAAACCTGTGTGGGATTTAGATATAGACGAAGTTGACGGCGACGATGATGACGTAGAAATTACGATCCATGCTGAAACAGGTGAGATCTTAGATACAGATGGTTTTCGTATAGATGAGAGCAGTGATGATGATGATCGCGACGATGACGATGACGATGACGATGATGATGATAATGACGACGACTAAAAATCTTTAGTTGCTTCGCTTTACTTTTTAAATAAATATCTGTAGCACCTCCTTGAAGTAAAAGTTGACTGCTTCGTGGAGGTGATTTTAGTTGTTTGGAAAAATAATGAAAGGGGAGGGAAGGGGGCAGGGGGCTTGCTGTGGGCTTGGTATCTAGGGCTCATTCGGCATATCCGAGCCTGTATGTGCCTATTGGCGGATTCATTTGGCACATCTGAGTTATTATGTGCCGTATAACCGAGCCATTGATCTAAGAGAGACTTTCGCGGTCGGATGAAGGAGTAGTTTCATCCGATCGCGCTACACAAACTCGTCGCGCCCAACCACCACCATCCCCTCCACCGATATTTATTTAAAAAAGAAGCTTGCATTCACGCATTAATATGCTAAAATAGCAATGTTGTTCATGTGATGAGTGGATGGCACTACGGCACTTCAGTCCTTTGGCCGTAGTTATTACTAGGGAAACCTACAAAGGAGAATGAAAAATGAATCATCAATCAACCACGTCCAGTGAGACAACTGGATTAGTAAAAGCAGCGCTGGTTGCTGCTTTGTATGTCGTTTTGACTATTATGGTCGCTCCGATTGCTTATGGGGCATTACAAATGCGAGTGTCAGAAATCCTGAATTACTTAGGTTTGTATAATCGTCGCTATATTTATGCTGTCACTTTAGGAGTGTTCATTGCCAACTTATTTTCAAGTGCTGGAGCCATTGATATGGTTATTGGGACGTCTGCAACCTTTGTCTTTTTATGGCTAGGTCGTTGGGCAGGCGATAAGTTTGTGTCGATGAACGAAGGGCGCTTGAAACACGATCCAATGATTTATAAATATATCATTATGTTAATTAGCTTTGTGCTTCAAATGCTACCGATTGCCTACATGTTAGTTTATTTATTAAACATTGAACAAGGCTTTTGGATTACATACCTCTACCTAGCAATTAGCGAAGCCCTTGTTATGGGTGTGGGTGCTTTTATTATGTACCCAATTTCAAAACGCATTAACTTCCACGAATAAATATCACCAATTAAAACAAAAAGATTCAACTAGCACGCCTGATATGCTCCCCCTAAAGTAGACGCTGAAAAAGTAAAACTACTTTTGGGGGAGTTTTTATGCGTTCAAATAGTAAACATACGTGGGAAGAATTGGAAAGATTTATTCGAT
>NZ_JBQKME010000010.1:0-95523 GCF_052115865.1 Fundicoccus sp. Sow4_H7
ATGTGCGTAGCTCATAACAGACCTCCGTGTGTATGTTTTTGTCGTTACTAACATCTTACACGAACCTGTTATGGGTTTCTTTATTTGTCGCACTTAATTTTACAATTCATCATTCAAAAAAACAATATCAACCGATTTTTGATTTCTTGAAAGATATTGTAAAAGTTGATGATAATTTTGACTATTCTACATCCATCGCCGTCAAGTATTTAAGAAATCAATGGGAAAATCTACTCGATGAGCGTAATCAACTGCTCGAAGTTAGCTCACAAAATCAACAAAAATCTAAACAAAGTTTAATCAGTCGAATTATACGAAATGAATTTAATTATTACTCTGAACCTGAATAATTCATAGTTCTTCTAAAAATCTTTGTCAACGTTGACTTTATCGCTTTTACATTTATTTGCTTCATCACCCATTAGGTGATGAAAAAAGAACCCCTTTCTGATATGGTTACTTCACTACAAACAACCACAGAAAGGGGCTCTCTCAATGGTTACTTTACAAGAAAATACCATAAAATTCAACAATAGTTTAATCGTTTCTCATGATGGTGGTCAGTTATCCAGTGATTCTGGTTTAACCCTCATGGATGAGTTGATGGATGCTTTCCATTTTACTCAGCTCTCTGAAGCAATAATTACTTTTAATGATGATCGAAAATACTGTACACATACGAATCCTAAAATCCTAAAACAGCTCATTCTTCAACTAAATGCAGGTTATAAAGCAGACACCTCTGCAGATATTTTACAGTATGATCCCGTTCTATTAACGTTCGCCTCAGACGAGCCTTTGGCTTCACAACCGACGATCTCTCGATTCTGGGATCGGATATCTGAAGAGACAATTGAAGATTTACAGAAATTCAATCAAGTTTTAATTGATCAAGCCCGTTTAGTTCGCAACGATACAAATCTGATCATTGATTTAGACTCAACGCATTCAGATACCTTCGGTAACCAAGAGCTATCCGATTATAATGCCCACTATGGAACAACGGGTTACCATCCTATAGTCGCATTTGATGGCTTAACGGGTGATTTCTTAAAAGCTAAGCTTCGTCCAGGCAATCAATATACTTCGAATGGCGTTAAAGAATTTCTTGAACCGTTGTTAGATCACTATAGCCAAGCGGTTCCAACGACTGATATTTTAGTTCGTGGCGATAGTGGCTTCGCCACTCCTGATATTTATGAATTGTGTGAGAAGTCTAATAATCAGTATGTCATTCGTTTGAAAAGCAATCGAAATTTAGCTCGTTTAGCCGAAGAATTTTTATTTTATGACGATAACCATCCTTGGGAAGAAAAAGAAGTTTATTTTCATTCTGTTTCATACCAAGCCGCTTCTTGGTCTAAACCGCATCGAGTGTGTATTCGTTCAACTCGAGAAGCAGGTGAATTACTTTTCAGTCACGCTTTTATTGTCACAAGTTTTTCAGAAAGTATCTCCGCAAAAAGAGTATTTGAAACGTACAAGAAACGCGGCACAATGGAGAACTATATTAAAGAAGCAAAAAATAGCTTCTTCTTTGATAAAACAGATAGTCCACATTTCATTGAGAATTACGCTCGTATGATGGTAAGTGTTCTAGCGTATAATCTTTTCAACTTCCTAAAGACTTGTTGTTTTGATAAAAAGTGGCGAGGACTCCAAGTGAATACCATTCGATTTCGATTATTTAAAGTCGCTGGTAAATTAGTACGAACCGCCAGACAAATGTATTTAAAGTTGTCTAGCTCCCATGTTTATCAAGAAGAGTTCTATAATATCTTTAGGCGAATCCGACGGATTCGACAATATATTTAACAACTTCTAATTTTTTGAAAAGTTATACGTACCTAGGGAGAAGTGTGCGCAAAATTAGGAATCATAAAGTAAAAAGTCACATTTGAAATAACTAGATTGTAAAAATTGAACGAATTAAGTTACAAAGTTAAAAAAATACTCAACACACAGATTAATTTTGTAAAATAGCCTCTTAAATTAGAGGTATGAGTTACTCAGGTTCTTTAGGCTGATGTAAAAAAGCGCTTCCTGTGAGATAATAAAGTATACATAAAAACGGATAAAAATTATTGGAGGGATCATATGCTACAAAAGTACGAACAATTGGATATCGAACTCAAAAGTTTATTAAAGAAAAGGTTAACTGCAGCTGATCACCTTTTGGAAAAATACCGCAACTATGAGTTTGCGCTAGACCAATTTCACAAAGAAAAGAAAGATGTTGCTCGGTTAGAAAAGCAGTCTCTTTCGACATTTGTTCAAAATATTTTAGGTACATATGATGAGAAGTTGGATAAAGAAAAGAAAGAAGAAGTCAACGCAAAAGTTGAATTGGATAGAGCTGCGACTCTATTAGAGTCTGCACATGAGCTGCTTGATATACTGGATGAAGAAGTTTTTCGTCGTGAGGAAGAGTTAAACCTATTACGTGAAGACTTAATGCAATCGAATCCGTCTTTCAGAGAACAAGTGACGAAGCAAGAGAAAGAAAAGCTTGAGTTAGAGCAAGAAGAAAAAGAAATCAATGAAGCGATTGAAGCTGGTGAACGAGTTCTTGATGAAATTAACGGTGTTTTAAAAGAATTAGATTCCGCGAACTCAATGGCTACTTGGGATATGTTTACGGATAGCTTTTTTATTGACTTGATGAAATATGACAAAATCGATAAAGCAGAAAAAGAGTTGGCTTATTTAGAACGTGCTTTGGAGCGTTATCAAAAAGAGTTAAAAGATGTTGATTTAGAGACATCTCTCGCTTATGAAGAATTAAGCCAAATGTCGCGTGCATTTGATATTTTCTTCGATAATATTTTTTCTGATTGGAATACTCGCGATACCATCCGTAGAAATATTGCCATGCTCGAAGACATGAATAATGAAGTAGATGACGTTCAAAATATATTACGTAAACGTAAAAGTGAAACCATTAAAAAAATTCAATTATTAGGTTAATATTAACCTCTAAAAAAGTCTCCCTCGATACGAAGGAGACTTCTTTGTTTAATATTCGATTAATTCTAATTTCTGATTGTTAATTTCCCATATCTGTTCAGCGATATTTTTCGTAAAGTATTGATCATGTGACGTAAATAAAATTGTTCCATTATAGCTCTTCATTAGGTTTTCTAGAGCTTCAATTGTTTGCACATCTATAAAATTGGTTGGCTCATCCAAGATCATGACATTACTTGGATCCGTGAAGAGTTTTGCGATAACTAAACGGGTCGCTTCCCCACCACTTAAATCGCTAATCGCTTTTGTGGATACTTCCCCTTGATTAAATCCTAAATTATTTAATACACTCCGAACAATTGATTCTGTAAACTCGGTATCCTCCATCAAATAATCTACCATTGATTTTTCTCCACTCAATTGATAAGCCATCTGTTTATAAGTTGAAAAGACGACTTTCTTAGAGAGCGTTATCCCACTACCTTCTTCTAGAATATGTTGAAGCAGTGTCGATTTCCCAGATCCATTTGGTCCCACGATACCAATTCGTTTTCCAAGCGGAAACTGGAAATTAATTTCATGAAAGAGAACTTTGTCACTTTTTTTAATGGTCACATCCTGCCCCATAATCGGAAAGTCATTATGGATTTCAAGTAGTTTAGGTGTTGGAAACTGAATTATTTTGTCCGTTTGTAGCTGATCGACCTCATCTAATTGCTCAACTCTTTTTTCAATTGCTTTTGCGGCTTTATGTGCTGCCTTTTGTACCGTATCTTTTTGTTTGGAAGAGCCTAGTCTACCTGGGTTGACGGCTTTGTTTTTCTGTTTTGTACTGACTTGATTCAGCTTATCCGCTTGAGCCTGTTTAACTTTCGCGGCTTTTTCTAAGCGGTTCTTTTCTTTTAAAAAATTCTCATAGGCATTTTCTTGCTCAATTCGTTCTTGTTCTTTCTGTACCTGATAATCTGAATAATTACCGTTATACACTGTGATTTTACCCTCATGAATTTCCCAAATTATATCAACAACTTCATCTAAAAAGTAGCGGTCGTGACTCACTACGATTAAGGTGCCATAGTAGTATTTCAACTGGTCCACCAGAAACTGAATCCCTTCTCGATCCAAATGTGTTGTTGGCTCATCCATCATCAAGCCAAAGTGATAGATAGAGAAATACTCGGCTAACCGCATTCTTGTCTGTTCGCCTCCACTAAAATGTTGAATATTATGTTCCGGCACATTCAGTCGCGAAAGATATTCCGCATCTATTTTTGTGAAATCTGGTTGGATTTCGGATTCGATTTGACGGTAATATTGAAAATCTATTTTGGTGTTTATTTCACCGATATCTGGTTTTATTTCACCTGAAATTAGTTTTAATAAGGTGCTCTTGCCTTCACCATTTCGACCGACTATTCCGATTTTTTGATTTTCATATACTTTTAGATTCTCTATTTGTAAAATGTCTTTATTCTGATAACTTTTTTCTATATTTTTGAGTTCAATAACTAATTGGTTCATTTACTCATCTCCTGTATTTTATTTGTCCATTTGTATTAACTTGATTTTGGGCAATAAAAAATACAGGTCGAAGGCTAGCCGGCTTCAATCTGCATGGTTTGTCTTATTTTAAGCGTACTGAAAAGAGACCCCTCCTGTGTTCAGATGGGTATTCTTTTATAGGTTTCGCACGATAAGATTGTTACGCATGACAAAGAAGCCAATTTCATCTAGAAAATTGAGCCTGTTTTCTATTGCCATTTATTTGCGTAATCTCATGGATGCTATCACCTGTACACTTCCTTTTGTATCTATGGCTTTAAAATAACATGCATAATAGTCATTGTCAAATTTTATGAAAATTATCTTGTTGAAGCAGATAGTATGGAAAGTATAACTGATAATCATAATTTTATTAAAAATTTCTTTATTGTTTTTTGTGGTGTCTAGCTTAAGTTTGAGCGGTAATTAGTATAAATTTCGTTTTTTGGATCTATATCTATACTTTATGTAAGTTTCAATAATACGATCCAAAATTGAAAAATAACGACTAAAATAACTCAATATTTAAAAGTATGAATTATTCAGGCTGAAGATGAATTATTAAAATTACTCGAACAAAATGGTTGGAAAAACTTAAATCAAGGATATCGACTTATTTGTTTACAACTAACGGATTTTATCAATCCAAATGACAGTAACATTCCATCGAATTTTAATGCTTTTATTCTTAAAAATATAGTAGAAGACATATCCAAAAAACATTTTACTGAATATGCTACTTTAAGTGCTTCTGAAAATACTATCTATATTTTTATTCCAAATTTTGATTTTCGATACAAAGATGATAATATATATTTCAAGGAATTATTTGATACAATTAATCTAATAATAAAAAGGTTTGTCACCGTTTGTCTCACTAATCCCTCTGCAGAACTACTCTCTTTACCTTATTACTATAATGAATTGTTAGGTATACGACTATTCCAAAAAATTGAACATTCAAATCAAATTTTAGTAGAAGATAATTGGATTGCTGATCTCCCGCTATACCCTCATCAATATCAGCAACTAATCATCAATGCAATTAAACACGATAACAATTATGAAGCGAAAAAACTATTAACAGATTTTATTATTGAAATAATGAATCATTCAAAGATTCAACTTCATTTAATCGAGTCCATTAAGCAACTATATGATGCAATCTCAGCTTTTCTCGTACAATATCATATATATCCAAATGATTATATTAGCCGAGACGAATTATTAGATGGTTTAATCATCCGATTTTATGAAGATCAAATTATTGCATTACAAGAGTATATTCATCAATCATTTCATGAGACTGACTTATCACTTGAGGCCAGTGCACAAGAATTAGGTATCGATCAATATACACTTAGTAGAGAATTTAAAAGAATTGTCGGTATTAACTTTATTGAGTATTTAACCGATATTAGAATCAGTCATGCAAAACATTTATTAATTAGTTCGGACCGGAAAATTAATGACGTGGCTCAACAAGTTGGATATAATAGTAGTTATTTTAATCGGATTTTCAAAAAGAAAACCGGCTTAACGCCGGGAGAATATCGTAAACATTACTTTACAAAAGCTGAAGAATGAAAATAACAAAAACGTTATTTTCATTCTTTTTTATCCTTTAACCGATCCAACTAGCTTTCCTTTTGTAAAATGTCTTTGTAAAAAAGGATAAAATACTAAAATTGGTAAGGTCGCTACAACAATTACAGAGAATTTAATTCCTTGTTCTGGTGGAATATAATTTGGATCCAATATTCCGATAGCATTTGCAGCATTGGAGCTCATTGTAATTTGACGTAGTAATACTTGTATTGGCCATTTAGTACTATCATTTAAATATAAGAGTCCACTCATAAAATTATTCCAAATTCCAACAGCATAAAATAGAGAAAATGTTGCAATTGTCGGTTTAGATAGAGGCAAAAAGATTCTCCAAAATACACCTAGATCAGAACATCCATCTTAGCTGATTCTTCAAGTTCTAGTGGTAATTCTTGAAAATGATTTTTTATAATCATTAAATTAAATGGATTAATCATACCTGGCAAAATTAAAGCCTAATAAGAATCAATAAGCCCTAAACTTATCACAAATAAAAATGTTGGAATCATTCCACCTGAAAATAGCATAGCAAAAATAATTAAATTTAATATTGTATTTCTCCCTGGCATCTGTCTTCTCGATAACGGATAAGCAAAAGTGAATGTCATAATTAATTGTACGAGTGTTCCTACAACCGTGACAACGATAGTTACCAAAAGACTACGCATAAAAGTATTGGTCGAAAAAATATATCTATAGGATTCTAAGGTAAAGGTTTTGGGAAAGAGAAAAAAAGGACGCATAGAAATTTCTGCTTCTGTTACAAATGAAGCAGTCAATACATAAATAAAAGGCAATATCATCGTCAAGCCTAGAACGCCAATTACAATATAATTGAAAACATCAAACACTTTTCCAAGTGGTGTATTAAATCTATCTTGCATTTTTTTTACCTCCTAATAAAATCCTGACTGACCAAAATATTTGGCTAATTTATTAGTCCCAAAAACCAAAATGACACCGACAACGGATTTGAATAGACCAACTGCCGTACTGTAACTATATGCCCCTTGAGTAATACCTAACATATAAACATAGGTATCGAATACATCAGCTACTGTTCTGTTTAACGCATTTGTCATTAGGTAAATTTAATCAAAACCAGTATTTAAAATACTCCCATTTAAAACGATGAATTTCTTTTAATTTTAAATTGTTATCATTGAATGAAGCGAGTACTAATCTACCACTCGAAGCTCCAATATCTACAGCAATGTGGTAAGACAAATTTAACCGTCCTTTCTTTGTTTGGGTTTTTTTGGTTAATAACGTTTACATAATAATTATAGTATACAAAACCAAATTATTCAAAATTAACAAATAATTAAAATAAAAATAAAACATTTCCCCAATTTTTGCCAACCTTATTCTTGTAAATTGTAGCATTATTGTTTAAAATTATTTTAAACAGTAAAGTAGGTGTTTTTTATGCTAGCAGTAGATCGAAGAAAAATCATATTAGACCGTATCGTTAGTGAACAGTCAGTGACTGTCTCTGAACTCGCGTCACATTTAAATGTTACTGAGGAAACCATCCGTCGTGACTTATTGAAACTTGAAAACAATGGTTTAATCAACCGAGTACATGGTGGAGCTACAGCAAAAGAAAATATTAAAGAAGATTTACCCTATACCACACGTAATATCCAACATACAAAAGAAAAAGAAACAATTGCAGACTTAGCCGTTAAATTAATATCGAATGGAGCATCACTGATGGCAGATGCAAGTACTACTGTTTTTGAATTAATCAAACGGATTGATAATTCATTAAGTGAAGCAACAGTTATTACTAACTCTTCTTACTTGTTATATATGTTCAATTCAACGAGTATTAATTTCATTTCTACCGGGGGGACACTCCGTAAAAATTCATTTTCATTAGTGGGTAGTCTTGCCATACAATCTCTGTCTAAATTTAATGCTGATTATGCTGTATTTAGTTGTAAAGCCATTTCTCAAAATGGTTTTGCAATGGATTCTAATGAACTGGATGTAGATATCAAACGCGAAATGATGCGACGTGCTAAGAAAATCATATTATTAGTGGATTCTTCAAAATTTGATCAAACGTCGTTTGTTAATCTTTTTTCTGTAGATGAAATTGACATTATTGTCACTGACACCAAGCCTAACATTGCTTGGCGAGAATATTTAGAAAAACATCATATTAAATTAATTGTAAAGGAGTAAAAGTATGCATCGTATTACATCTGTTATGTCACTGAAAGAAAATATGGAAGTTGAATATAAAAAGAGACACGATGAAATTTGGCCTGAATTACAAAGCTTACTCAAAGAACATACTGTAAGTAATTATTCGATTCATTTACATTCATCAACTAATCAATTATTTGCTTATTTAGAAGTCGATGACCTTGATAAGTATAACCAACTCCCTAAACATCCATTGATGAAAAAGTGGTGGGAATATATGGAGGATATCATGGATACAAATCCTGATTCTTCCCCCGTTTCTATTCCTTTACTAGAAGTATTTTATTTAGAATAATCCATAATTATAATAAGGAGGAGAGTATATTATGCCGTATCTTTTTGTTCATTTCATCGGTGAAGGACCTGATGAAGAGCAAGTCTACTTTAGTTTAAGTAATGATGGCTTAAACTTTGAAGACCTTAATCAAGGTCAAGCTATTTTAAAATCTTCAATCGGTGAAAAAGGAGCACGTGATCCTTTTATTATTTATGATGAACAACATAATAAATACTTTATTATTGCAACAGATTTACGTATTGAAAAAGGCTTAGGCTGGCAAACTGCAATTCATTCTGGCAGTCGCGATATTCTCGTTTGGGAATCTGACGATTTAATTCATTGGACTAAGGAACGTTCTGTAACATTAGCCCCTCAAGAAGCGGGTAACTTATGGGCGCCTGAAGTTATTTATGACGATTATAAAGAGTCTTTTTTAGTTTTTTGGGCCTCTCAAGTTAAAGGTAAACATTGTATTTTTTATGCATATACAAAAGATTTCGTGATATTTACAAATCCAGAGTTATTTATTGAAAAAACAGAAGATGTGATTGATACGACAATTGTGTATGACCAAGGATTTTATTATCGATTCACTAAAAATGAAGAAAATAGTCGCATTTTTATGGACCGAAGCACTGATTTAACTGGTGATTATAACCCGATTCATTCAAGTTACTTGGAACAATTAGAAGGAGTGGAAGGCCCGCAAATATATCAATTAGATGACGGCGTCACCTGGGCTTTGATTACAGATCAATTCAAAAAAGGAACTGGCTACTCCATTGCCTTATCGACAGATTTAGCATCTGGTGAATTTAAGCCACTTAAGTCGGATGAATATGATTTTGGGAAAACCATCAAACGTCATGGTAGTGTGATTAAAATTAATGACCAAGAAGCAGATGCTTTAAAGATGCATTTTAAATAATCGTAAATTCACAGTCGCTGTCTGACAGTGACTGTGAATTTTTTATTAACTAATGATTGTTTGGTGAACTTCTATAATGTCAATACTCCTTAATTCCACCAAATCTGGATTCATATCTTTAAAATCATAGTAGACGTCTTCGGTTGGTTTAAATATGTTCAAAATTAATTCACTTGGATTATCAAAACGTTGCAATGAAACTTTCCAATTGCCGTCAATCATAAAGTGGTCTGCTATTAAATCATTTCCTTGCCATAACTCACAGCGGTCAGCCATAAAGTTAATATTTAACAGATGCTTTTTCACTTGAGGATGATATGACAGCTTCAATTGATAAACCTTTACATCTTCTGTCCCCTTTACTAACTCAGCTTCAACAGATGATTTTGTAGGAAATGGAACTGTTATAATTTGTTTTTTCATGGATGGATAAGCTGTTATACTTGTCGGTTTATCATATTCCAAGATAAGTTCATCATCAAATATAAAACAGTCAGAATCTGATACATATAATTGCTTGTTAAAGATGAAATTTCTTTCAATTTCATGGTTCGTTAAAATCAAATACTTTGGTACTAGCCCTTCGAAAATAATCTCAGCTTTTTCAGGATTAGGATGGACAAAGATGAGTGTGTTGTCAATCATACCCCATAACTGAGCGTTGCTAGCTTTAACAATACTCCCATTAATGGTTAAATTATAGGGTAGTATACGAACTTCATTACTATCAAGATCAAACATAGGGACTTGAATCTCTTCATTTTCTAAATTAACACCCAATTCAATCTGCTTAATCTTTTCACGCTTGAAAATCATAAGAAATAATCGGTAAATCATTCGGATATCCTGTGGCTTTACTTTCCTGTAAAGTCGATAACTTCCCAATCGGATTAGAACCGCCATGATACATATAATAACCGAGCAAATTAGCACCAGATGCAAATTTAGCAATTGCTTGCTGGGCAATATCAACCCCATCAATATAGAGACGGCGATGGTGGGTAACCTGAAGACCTCCCCCCAATTCAGCCGTTGTATAAGGGTATTTTGCAACATCTTGTCCATCAACTCGGTGTGTAAATTGAAAATCACTCGCTATGTCATCACTATCTCTGACTGCATGAAAAAGGAAATTTTTACTTGGCGCAATTTTTGCAGTAGTCTGCGCCCAAGGTGATTCAACATAGCCACCAAAAACTGGCAACATTTCATTGACCCAAATCCCTCCGCCCCATGCTGTCGCAGTATAATAAGGAACTTCAAAGCCGATATCTTTCAAGCTATCATATAGCCATTCCATATGCGCTACACCATTTGGTCCATTATCACCACCAACATGACCATATTCATTTTCGACTTGAATACCGATGATCGGACCCCCTTCTTTATCAAACAAACCTTTTACCATCGAATAAATATTAGTAAAAAACTTCTGAACATAGGATTGATAAGTTGGATTGTTTGTTCGAATATCATTGGTTTCTTCCAAAAGCCAATCAGGGAAGCCACCATTTCTTACTTCACCATGTACAAAAGGACCAACGCGTAAAAAAACTTCAATTCTAACTTATGGCAGAGTTCAATAAAGTACCTTAAGTCATAGTTTTCATGACTTAGCCAATTCCCTTTTTCTTCTTCATGATGGATCCAGATAACATAGCTTGCGATAATTTCGATGCCACCTGATTTCATTTTCCAAAGTTCTTGCCCCCATTCTTCTTTGGGATACCTTGAATAATGAAATTCTCCCATAATCGGAATCCATGGTTGACCATCTTTTGTAAAATAATGACTGTTAGCAGAATAGAATCCTTCTGTCAGAAAATCTTGTAGAATATAAGGATTTTTAGGAACAGTGATATTTATTTTGTACATTCCAATTCTCCTTTATATAATATAAAAGAATCTAAAAATCAAAAAGCGATTCTTAGATTCTTTTGTAAAAAAATTTGTTATTACAATGATTTTTCAAACTCTAATATTTGATATTCATACGCTTGTAATGATACTTGTCCTGCTGTTAATTCTGCTCCAGTCAATAAATCATGACTAGCCTTATGTAGTGAGTATTCCTTCGTTTCGTTGGACATATTGCATAGGTAAATTTGAATTGAATTTTCAGTTTCCCTACGATACTTTTTCAAGCCATCGCCAATACGTAAAAGTTGGCGATCTGTTTCAAAAACAAGTATTTCTTCATCAACAAATCTATCCCAAAGGCTGCTTTCATTTAATAAGCGTGGTAACCCACCCAAATAAATAACTTCGCCCTTATCCATTTTTCGTTTTGCTGCGATGATATCTTGATTTTGCCCTTCAAACAAAACAGTCCAGTTGTCGTTGGTATTAAAACGCGTAACTAATCCAGCGAATGGATTTACTTCTTCTTTATAGGATGCATGAAAGTCAATCTTTTGTACTGAGTACTGCTTAATCTGATCTAATTGTAGCCATTCACCAACAATTCCTAACCCATTGTTTACTGGCCAAGCTAATTCTTCTGTCCGGTCCCCTGTCATAGGCCCAAGTATGAGTTTCCCTCCAGTTTCAACAAAGGATTGAAGTTTAACGAGCATTTCTGGACTAACCCAGCGGATAAACGGCACAATCATCAGATCAAAATCTTCATAAGAGCTTGTTTCATGAATCACTTCTAAATTGATTCCTTTACGAATCAATGAACCATAATACTCCGTCACCAAGCCACGATGATTATAAAAGCCACCATGATCGATATTGTAAAAACGTTTAGCATGATCTGAATACATAAATCCTATTTTCGCCGGCTGATAACGACTCTCGTCTAAAAATGGCGTCATTTCTTTTAAAAGCTGACCATTTTTAACGACATCATCATAGCCGACTCCTGGCTCACCCGAAGTCGTTACAACAGTACTATGAGGTTGTTCAACGCCATAGGCATGGTTACGGAAATGCCAATAAGTAAAAGCTTTTAAATTCCCTGCAAAGCCAGTAAATAACTCTGCTGTAATCCAACCTTCTGGTGCAGGAGAAATATAATTCTCAATGTGCCCTGCATGTGAAGTTGATGTTTCTAATAGAAGGAATTCATTTCGATTAGGGCGAACATTCCGCCATCTGTCTAAATTTAAGGTAAAGGCAGGATAGTCGCTATATGGTGCATAGGTATCAAAACCTGCAATATCTAAATCTTCAAATAATTCATCATTTAGTAAATTAAAGCCAAAAGCAGTATTATGCGTGACAGCTTTTTTCGTTTCTAAACGTACTAAATGTGTTAAATTATGGGCAAAATCGTTTAATGACTCAGCTGTAAACTTGCGAAATGCATTCATTAAAGATGAATTATGCAAAAAAGGTGTGGTTGTTGGGAGTACGACATCTTCAAATCGATCATAACGCTCACTCCAAACGGCTGTGCCCCAACTAGCATTAAGTTTTTCAATGGACTCATAGTGGACTTTCAAGTAGTCTATCCAAAGATTTCGACAACTATCACAATAACATAAGTCCACATGGCATTTAAATTCATTGTCTAACTGAACAGCCACAACATTATCATATTTTTCTGCTAGCTTTGATACTTGTCGTGTCATTCGATAAGCATATTTTTGATAATCTGGATTATTCGTACAAGCATGTTGACGAGAGCCATGTTCCATAATTGTCCCATCAAGATTGACAATTTTTGATTCTGGATGTTTAACGGTTAGCCATCTTGGAGGTGTCGGTGTCGGTATACATAAACACACACTAATCTGATTATCTTGATAAATTTTCAAGGCTGTTTCTATAATGCTTAAATCAAAATGACCTTCTTCAGGTTCAATATCACTCCAAATAAATTCTCCAATTCGAGCGAAGTTCATTCCAATAGAACGCATGTGCTTAACATCTTCTTCAAAGACTTCTTGACTCCAAACCTCGGGATACATACAGGCACCGTAATAATATTGATTAAATAAATCATCGCTTGATATAACGTCTGTTAAGCGTAAAGTTAGGAAACGAACTATTTCAGTTGGGATATCTAGTTGATTTTTTGCATCTCGACTATAAAAACTATCGGTTGCCAGCGAAATATAACGATTAACATCATAAAAAGCTAATCCATTAGTTTTTGCAATTTTCTGAGTTTTAACACGGTCTTTTGCTGTAAAATCACTTTCAGCAGAAGAAGCTAATATGAGCTTTTGTGATCTTTTGTTTAAGTTTTCAATCCAAGCACTAAGGTTTTGATTCTCTAGTAGCTGACTATCTAACAACAATAACACTATTGTATTGTTCCCGATTGAATTATCAGACAAGAAGATGTTATTCTTCTCGTCAAAACAAAGCTTTTCATCCACTTCAATCGATTGTTTGATTTCTGCTTCGATTGTTGATTTTAACGCTTCTTTCCATGATATTTGCATCGAACTTAAAAGTAATATTTTCATCAATACATTTTTTCTAAGCATCCAGCATGCTTATTCTCCTTTTTCTATTTAATAATTATATTGTAGCGCTTTCATTCATCTCCATCTAATGATTTTGAGTCTGAAACTATGCAGTTTCAACCATTTTTTCAGTGAACATAGCAAAAAAGGGCCTTTCGACCCTTTTAATTATCTGGCGGAACTAGCCAACCATTATATTCAACTAATTGATGATCCTTGATCGCTGTCGTATTTTGACGCCATTCACTAGGAGTAAGCCCATTTAACTTTAAAAACTGACGGTTAAAACTTGAAATAGATTGATACCCCACTGCCTCTGATATCATTAATATCGAGTCATTGGTTGAACTTAAACGACGCATAGCTGCATGAATCCGGACACTCGTAATATAACTCAAAGGCGTAGTATGCATGGTTTCATTAAACAAACGACGGTAATGAGTTAAACTTAGATTGAGCATTTGCGCAAGTTGCTTGACACTTAAATTGCTATCAGCATAGTTTTTATGGATAAAATGGACACTCGATTCTATTCTAGTTTTTTTGACAATATCTTTTTGTTTTGGTGATACTTTATCTGAAAAATTTTCAGCAATCAGTTTCAATATAAATGATAACATCAAACTTCGAAAAAGCATCTGATAATTTGCTTTTTTCTCCTCCAAGACACTTATCATTAAAGGGACTAGAAAAGCAATGTCTTCATTTTCATTTTCAGAAAATATTTTAAAAAAGTTAAACGAAAGTTTTTGCCATCCTTCCATAATTGAAGGATCCGATAAAACAGATGAAAAATATGGAAATAATAATTCCTCTAAATCCACAAATAAATATCCCCATTTACTTAATTGGCCAGGCGTTGAATACGTTGTATGAGCTACATCACTTGAGATAAAAGTTACATCTCCTTTTTCAAACGGATGAACATAATCTGCTGTTTCAATAACTCCGCTATTTGAATAACAAAAACCAATCTCAGTACAATTATGAAAATGTAATTCTTCTGCTGGAATATCAGAAATATACCATTCCTCGCCACTTAATAGTAAGACAGGAAATTCCCGAGGTAAATTGTATTTACGAATCTCGACAATGGGTTTTCTTTTCATCATTTCTCACTTTCCTAATTTATTCAGCGCTTTGTCGCAATAATACTTGTCTAACAATTCGATTTAATAAAAATGACTGAACATAGGCTGTTGTTGATAAACCAATTAACATATAAAACATCAAGAGATAAGGAGTCTGACTTGGAAACCAATAAACCATTAAAATAGTTGGCAAAATCTTCATTAAGCTGATTAATATTATTTGTGGTAAAAAACCGATCAAGATATAAAAGGTATTTTAAAATAATTTGGGAATTGAGCTAAAAGTGGAAAGCATGTTTGCGCATATAAGACAATTAATATTAGAAAAAAGATAATTAAGTAAGGTAGAAATTGAATCTCCAATTGATGTGTTTTAATCAATTGATAATCCCAATAGAGTAAAAATCCCACAACGACAAACATTAGCCAATAAATGGTAGCTTGCTTAAAGTTATCTTTAAAAGCTTGAAAGTAAAGTTTTATGGGGTAAGCTGCGTCATTTTTTGCTAGTCGCATCGTTACTGAATATAAAGCAGTGAGATTCGCCCCTATTGTAAACAAGGGTATACAAAACAGGAAAAATAAAATATTGAGGACTAACAAATCAAACACTTTAGTCATCAAGCGATGAAATTTCGAATCTAGCCAAAACATCATCGTCCTCCTCGTTAGTAGTCAATGCAGGGATATTTATAAAAGCTTGTAAAAAGGGGTATCTGAATAAGACTTCTGTTAGAAAAACAATAGCTAACCCTTGTCCCCACCCTTGTAACCAGTCCTTTGAAATCTTACGATAACCTGCTTTATCTCTCATAACGGCAGTTCCTGCAGATACATTTAAAACACGACCATCTGCTGTTATATTATTTAATATCCCTTCCAAAGACTTACTAATATACTTGTAATGTAGAGGATTATTCCATACTACCATGGCAGCAGCTATACCAGCCGAAGCAGAAATTTCTTCGTAACTCTCTTCATCGTCTAAAATTGTTCGCCATAGGCCGTTATCGGTTTGAAGAAATTTTAATGCCGATAGTTGTTCATCTAACGATCCTTGAACATCCATAAATTGTGGATAGAGATAAGCCCCAGGCAAGAAGCAACCAACTTGTGATAAAGTATAAGCTGCCCAGGCATTAGCTCTCCCCCAATAAAAACCAGATAAATGGGTTTGGCTAGAATATTCAAAACCATGATAAAATAGACCTGTTTCACGGTTTTGCAAATACTGAATATGCCAATAGTATTGGTTTAAAGCATCATTAATTAGTTTTTCATCTTCAATGATAACGCCGACTCTTAACATAAACATGGCTGCCATAAATAAGGTATCTGCCCAAGCTTGCGTTGGAAAATCATTCCCATCCGATACAGTATGTTGTAGCACATTATCAGCAAATCGTAAGGCATCATTTTGTAAGTAATCAATCTTACTTAGTATTAGATCCCAGTAAACTGAATCATTCGTCGCTTCATATAATGTTATTTAACAATGTCCCATTGCACATTTATTAACTGTCCACTGACCAACAAATCCAATTTCTATCACCTCATCGATACGTGATTTTAACTGAGCCAATACTTTCTCATCCTTCGTCAATTCATAATATCGACAAATTCCATAATAAGCGACTCCAGTTCCCCAATCCCATGTTAAATCCATCTGCATTGTTCGTTGGATGATTGCCTTAATCTTAGTATCTAATTTTTTTTGAACAATATTTTCTTCTATCAGATTATTCCCCATTAATAGAATGCGTTTACATTATTTTAGCATAGATATTTATTTTTGTCCGAAGAACTTTTTATGGTTGGGTTATTATTTTTATTGATTTAATTGTAAATAAAAAGCATTCCTTTGCATCTGACAGCCATACAAAGAAACACCTCATAAACTTTAGAAAATAGTTGTTGAATTTACGAAACTATTTTTGATAATAAAATTATATACAGTGATATTGACATAAGCCATTCCACCGATTATAAAGAATGATAAATAGGGAGCTATATAGACCGTTATAAATACCATTGTGGCATGTGAAACAAATAAAAAAACAGACCATTTTAGATGTTTGATACTTAAGTAAAACGACAGTACAAGGTTTTCTTTAACCGAATTTTTAGTCGTAGCCATCATTGGGAATAAATAAAAACAATTAAAACTAAGTAAAATTAATAATAAAATAGAAACAAAAAATATAAAAATTAAAGCAGGATCTGTCTGGTATAAGAGTACCCGAATATTAAACAATAAGATAATATAAGCACTCAACACAATAATCCCAACGAATAAACTCGCTTTAAAATTTGATTTAAAAGCATTAAGAAACTCACGGATGGTCCCTTGTCCACTTTGCTGCGTAATTTTAATAAGCGTATGATTTAATGCAACAACTGAAGGTCCTATCGTTACGATTGGTAAAGAAAATAACAGCCATAGCAAAGTTAAAAGCAAGAAATCCGATAATAAGCTCATCATCTTCCAAATTGGATGGTCTAGGCGAAATAGATTCTTCACTTTGATTCCTCCCTTATTTATTTTTTTATAACTTCAAATAAATATCCCATAAATTCAATCGAAACAAGCAGGTGTTCTGAATTTACCGGTATTGCACCAATAATTTTTTCATCAGTATTCTCAGCATTGGTTGGAAACAAGTCACTAAAATCAACCGCATAAAATCCCATATCACTTGCTTCACCTGAATAAGCTACTAAGTATTCTCGCCATTCATTTAATTGCTTGGCGGTTAAGGTATTGCTTAAATTATAAAAACCACCTAATTTAATATAGTGGCCTATTTCTCCTTCTGTCCCTATTAGAAAATCAATTTCTTTAGCTGCTGTATGTGCAGTATAAACCGCCATTTGATTTAAATCATCCACTTGATCATTTTCTATTGAAAAATTTAAGTCGAGTTTCATATCATATTGAAAATCCGATTTCCTTTTCTCATCTATTTGGTCAACAAACGATGAAATAAGCTCATCCGCTTCTTCATCCGTCAGTAATAAATTAATTCCATATACATTCCAAGTTGAATCTGGTTGTTGCCAACTCTTGACAGCTAATCCAACGAAAAGAAGAATTATTATCGTGAATAATACACTTAACCATAGTCGGTAATTGTTCCACAATTGCTTCAATACAAATGACTCCTCGCTTTACTTTTTACTATCATTCATATACTAACCTTTCACACCAGTAGAGGCAATTCCTTGGACAAAATATTTTTGAAGGGAAAGAAAGACAACTAGGACAGGGATCAATACAACAACTGACGCCGCCATAATCAAGCCGTATTCTGCAGAGTATTGCGTAATAAACATACGCAATCCAATTTGAATAGTCTTTAACTCATCTCTGGTTAAATAAAGTAATGGCCCTAAAAAATCATTCCAAGTATTAACAAAAGTAAAGATGGTTAAAGTCGAAAGTGCAGGCTTGGATAAGGGTAACATAATCCTTGCATAGATTTGGTATTCATTCATCCCATCAATTCTAGCAGCTTCTAATAGCGAATCTGGTATACCTTGATAAAACTGCCGCATCATAAACACCCCAAAGGCAGAGAAAGCCTGTAATAATATGATTGCTAAATGGGTATTATTTAAGCCAAAATTTCGCATCATAATAAATTGCGGCACCATATAAGCCTGCCACGGAACAGCTATGGTTGCTATATAAGCCATGAAAAGAAAATCGCGACCTCTAAATCTAAGCTTCGAGAAAGCATAGGCTGCAAAACTAGAAGTTACTAATTGCAAGAAGGTTACAATCAGTGTTATTTTTGCGGTATTTTTTATAAATGCTGCTAGTGGAATTCGGGTCCAAATATCAACATAGTTACTCCAAACAGGTTTTTCTGGTATCCACTGGATCGGAAAGGCAAAAATATCCTTATCTAATTTAATGGAGGATGAAAGCATCCATAAGAATGGAAAAAGCATCGTAATTGTAACAAGTCCTAAAACGATATATATAAACACTTTTGAAACTGGATTGCTTTTTTTCACTGTTTTCACCCTTTCTCACTCATTAGCAAAATTCTTTTCGCCTCTAAATTGGATAACCGTAACGATTAGTACCACGACAAATAATAGCATGGAAATCGCACTTGAATAACCCAGATTCCAATTTCTAAAAGCTGTATTGTAAATTTCATATACCAATACTAGCGTAGACGTTCCTGGTCCACCTTGTGTGATCATATAAATAATATCATATACTTTAAAGCTATTAATCGTTAAAATCATCAATACAAAAAATATCACTGGTTTTAATTGAGGCAATGTTACATTTAAAAATTGTTGCCACTTACTAGCGCCATCTAATTCTGCTGCTTCGTACATTTCACTTGAAATACCCTGTAAACCTGCTAAGAAGATAACCATATAATAGCCCATTTGTTTCCACACACTAAAGAATATAACTGTTACCATCGCCCAATCCCTATCTGCAGCCCATCTTGGAGGATTGACTACCCCTAAATAATTTAAAATCTGATTGATAGGACCATTGACAGGACTAAAGATCATATTCCAAACAGCTGCAACCGCTACAAGAGAAGCAACATAGGGAAAGAAACTTATTGTTCTAAAGAAATTACGTCCTTTGATATTTCGATTAAGTAATACCGCTAAACCTAAGGATGTCACAATTGTCAATGGAACAGTACCTAAGGCATAAATAATGGTATTCCAGAATGCAGTATGGACACGAGGGTCATTCCACATACGCACAAAGTTATCAAAACCAATAAATTCCATTGGGTTACTTCCATCCCAATCAAAAAAAGATAAAACAATAGCGAAGATTATTGGAACAAGTGTAAAGACAGCAAAACCAATAAAATTTGGAGCAATAAATGAATAAGCAACTAAACTTTCTTTTAATTTTCGTTTTTTTCTGGCAACTTCAAGTGAAGTTTCGTTGTTTGAAAATGAATGTGCTTGCATTCTTATTCATCCCTTTCAGATATAAAGAGAGGTAAGCCAAGACTTACCTCCCAGCGACATAAATTATTGTTTTAATGCGGCTACTTGTTCTGAAGCATATTGCAATTCTTCAGCGATATCTGCGTTCATTGTCATAATATTATCATGGGCATCGTTTAAAATTGTTTCCACTTCTGCTGAATGTTCATCTAATGGCATTTCTAGGAAAGTATTTACAACAGCTAAAGCTTTCTTACTTGCTTCATCTTCTGGGAATCCTGGAGTAGAAGCAATAATATCAATTACATCTTCAGATTGAATCGCTGGCATCGTTCCTGTTTCAGCAATAATTTGTGAACCTGTTTCACTTGTTGCAAACTCTACAAATTTCCAAGCAGCTTCTTTATTCTGAGAATTAGCACTAATCCCCATCGTTGTTACTGTACCAGATGCTGAACCAATTTCTGCACCATCTGGTAAAGGCATCGTTACCATACCCCAATCAAATTCTTCACTGTCACCATTAGCAATAGCTGTTGCTAAGGTTGGAATAAACCATGAACCTTGTAACATGGTTGCTATGTTATTTTGATAAAAAGCTGCAGAATAATGTAAGCTAGACGTTTTTAAAGTCGCATAGTCTTGGATAATTTGATCTTCTTGTTGGCTTAGAACAGTTTCATAAAATGGTTGTAAAAATGAGTAATCTGTCGAAACTAATGTATTCTGTCCATCAAGCAAACCATACATTTGAACTTGACTTCTCCATACATGATAATGTCCACCGTACACTTTGGTTCCTAAAGCTTCGCTTGCTTTTTCTGAAACCTCGCGAATCATGGCATTATAGTCTTCATAAGACATATCGTTTACTGGATAATCCATTCCTGCAGCATCAAATAAGTCTTTATTGTAGTACATGACATAAAAATCACTTCTAAATGGTAAGGCATAAAAAGTATCATCCACTGAAATTTGTTCCACTGTTCCACTATATTGATCTAAATCTACTTCAGTAGCCAACTCATTCAATGGTTCAAGTTGGTTACGATTAATCAAAGCAGCATATCCAGGAGTATCTTTAACTAAAACCACATCAATACTATCATCGCCACCAGATAATTGCGTTCCTAAAACAGTCATATAATCTGTTGAACCTAAATCTAAGAGTTCTATCTTGATATCAGGATTTTCTGCTTCAAAAGCTTCGATCAGGGGCGTGTAATATACCGTTGAATCTTTATCCCATACTGACCATGTTAAAGTTGTTGTCTCTTGAGCACTAACTTTTTCAACATTCCCCATTAATGTAGCACTACTTGAGGCAATTAGAGCAGTTACACTTAGTACAGAAAGTGTCTTTTTCAGTATTTTATTCATCATTTTTATTTTTCCCTCCATTAATTTTACCAATATAGATTCCAACTTTGATTCAGGCGAACGAGACTTTCAAAATAAAAATAATCTCCCCAAATCATAGCTTCATCTACACCTTTATCATTATTTTTGTCATATACAGCATGCTTTAGGACTGCATTTGAATCTTCTAAATCTTTAGTCGTATAGTTTTGGCTCAGTGATAAAATAATCTCGAGTGCTTTTTCTTCATAATTTTTTCTTCTTGAATCAGTTATCGGTAACTGTCTTGCTAATTCCAGAAGACCACAGCCAGCAATAGCAGCAGCAGAGCTATCGCGCTCTTCGTTGCTTCCATCATTAAAGATTAAATCCCAATATACTACCTTATCTGCAGGCAGTTGTGATAAGAAATAATCAGCCACTTCTTTTGCAGTTTCGATAAAACTATAGTCTCCCGTATAGATATAACTTAAAGTAAAGCCATAAATCCCCCAAGCTTGACCTCTTGCCCAACAAGAATCATCTGAAAAACCTTGAGCTGTTGATCCTTTGACACCTAGTCCAGTTTGACGATCAAAGAAATACGTATGATATGTCGTAGCATTGTCACGAACAATATATTTTTGTGTTTGCTTAGCATGTCTTGTTGCAGCAACTCGATACTGGTCATCTCCACTGTTTTCAGAAGCAAAAAATAAGAGAGGTAAGTTCATTAAACAATCAATAATCATGCGCCCATTTTCATTAACATCTTCTAAATTACCCCAAGCCTGGATAACACCTGATTTTTCATTGTAACGTTGCATTAGACGCTGCGCGGCTCTTATAGCTAGCTCTTTGGATTTAAGGTTTCCATTGACTTTATAATCTGCTACTGCAGACAAACTATATAAAAATCCTATGTCATGGGTATCAAGTTCAATATCATTATCCAAACGATTTCTAAAACTCTCAAGCTGTTTATTGATAATATCATCAAACTCTTGGCTTTTTGTGACTTCTTTGGCTAAAAATAACATCCCTAGCCAGAAGCTAGATGTCCAATATGCATTAGGCTCTGCTTGATAAACCATATTTTTTGAAGCAGCCCATGGGGTCGTGTCATAAAAAACTGGTAGATTTGCTCGAATTTTTGATAAAACAAAATTGATTTCATCTGTAATGACGGATTTCAAGTCCCCTTTTAATTCATTTAATTTGTCAACCATATTACTCCACCTTAAAAATTCCGTAGTTTAAAATACAAGTCTTTACGATAGTCTCTCTTGACATCCGACAACACCAATATCAGCCTAAACACTTCCTGATTCTTACCATCATGAGCTTGAATCACTTCTGGAATGACTACAATTTGTTCACCTTCATTCTTAAAGTGTAGCTCTAACTGCTTATCAGCCCCTTTCCAATAAATAACATCATTCCTTACAACCGGTTCAATACGACTTACAAAGTTTTGAATTATCGAATTTCCTTTTTTACGACTGAATTCAATTTCATCTGTAAGTATTAACGCGTCATTTAAATAATCCCAATGCCATTGACGATAAAATCGATTAATAAATGCATTTTCACTGTATACATCATCCAGTTCCATCGAAAATAACCAACCATTTTCGTTATCTTGGAACTGTGTCTTCTTAGCTGCAAATCTACCTGCGCGTTGTTCAGTATAATTAATAAATGGAACAGAATGACCTAACGATCGGTTGTTTAGAAAAGTGTAACGCGTTTCGTTATGAAAATATGCTTGTGTATACTCACCTGCTCCTAAATCTGTAAGAAATAGCTCATCTTGAGTCCCTATAATAAAATGGCCAACATCGTTGTGGTTATGACTTTCATTATTATTACCGCCTTTAGCCGCAAAAAGAAGTTGAGTTTCTTTATCGTTTACCAACAACCATTCGGCATCAGGGAAATAATGTATTTTATTTGCAACTTGAGCTTTAATCTCTCCCGCCCAAAGTAAATTCCGATATAAATGTGCCCATCGGTAGCAATGATCAAAATGTAAACTTGGGGCTTCATTAGCATATGGAACATTGACTTGAAAAGTGTTCTGACAGAAACTAAGCAAGCCGATTGGTAGCGTTGTCATTTGTGAATCTGAAAATGGAATGAACTGTTTCTCACTAATTTGGACAGCAAAAGGAAAAGCAGCAATATTTGTAAGCAGTGGATTCTTGGTATATTTTTCATCATTAAATATCCTCTGATATTTTTCTGCAAAATAGCAGTAATATCCAAAGCCATAAGTCCAATAAGAAATACCTTCTTCACAAACACCATCATCACTAAAGCTAGAAAAATAGGCATAAAATGATTGGTCTAAACGGTCTAGAATAGCATGCAGACGAGGCGAATCTTTATCCATTAAGCTCAAGCTTGTCATGCCAATACAAGAGGCAATTACACTACTCCAGTTATTGTCTAACCGTTCCCATGTCCATGGTCTACTCTCAAATGGGGTTAAGATTCGTTTTTCTATCTCATACTCGATTCGTTCTATAATGAATTTAGATAAGTGATATTCAAGAATTTCTCTAATTTCAGATAAAGTTTGTGCTGTTTCGGCAGCAAATAAATCAATCATGGATGGACTATTAGTTGAAAAAGTGCTGTCACTATCTTTTTCTAAATGTGCAGGTAGCGCCCATGAATATTCATTACAAACTTCCCAGATAACTTGTTCAAGTAAGGCAATAGTTTCTTTTGGATCAGAATCTATTACAACATGCAAAGCTAAAGTCACCAGCTGTCTACGTCTATTAAAGTACTCAGATTCAAACATCAAACGATTACCTGTTTCAAGATAAGCTTTATAGCCATCAATCGAAATTGGTTGTATATCATTTTCTTGTAACAAAAAAGCTGTATCGTTGTTGATTTCTTGAATCAAACGAGTCATATTAATTTGATTTATGAGTTTTCACCTACATCTACAATCTTTATCTTGCCATTATATTCAATCGTAAAGATGTTATTTTTTATTGCTACTCTAGGTAGCTCTGCGTTTTCGCAATGAACACTACCTCCTACTAAACTTACTAATTGATGTCTTCCTTCCTCTAATCGAACTTCCATCATAGGGTAAGCAGATCGACTAAAGTATATATTCGTATTCGGTTCTGGATAATGAATTTGAGCATCTTGATATCCAGAGATATTTATTAGTGTGGATTGTCCGATTCTGGATTGATAGCAAATGCCGTTTTCCATTTTTCGTATGGTATCTGTTGAGTGGACCGGACTAGAAAAACCACCTTCAATAGCTGTTAACGCATGTTCATTCGTTATATCGTGAATGCGAAGATGCCAATCGTCAATCGGAATAACCGTCGTTTTTATCTGAACATTTGGCCACGGCCGCCAATAACTTATGACGTAATCATCATGAATGATATATTCATCTGTTACTAATTTACTTCTAAAATAAGTATTTTCTTCAGATAAGGCTAGTGCAGAATCAAAACCACCTTGCTTATAGTAAATAGACCCTTTGGAAACACTAAATCCAAATGTAGTCGAATAAACTAATTTACTATATTTGGCATCCACATGAGCTTGTTTTTGTTCTAATTGTCCCGCCACATACGCCTGCAACTGATTTTTACTATGAGAAATTAGCATGCGTGCTGCTGGAATAGCTAATTGATTTGTAGGTAAAGTTAGGGGCTTTGGGTCAGCTTTCCAAAAAGGATGTTCATCCGGAACAGCCATAAGCAAGTATGTCTTTAATGACCAATAGGGAGAACCTAGCGAATTATAACCTTCAGCCATTACCAAATTAGGGTAATGATAGCCAATCGTTAAGACACCATCTCGAGAAAATATCTCCTTCGCCATCCATTGCTGCATATTCCGACTGATAATCCCCTTCATTTCGCCCCAAGGAATGGCTTCAACATCTGCAAAGACAAGTGCAGACCAAAAGCCGACTTGTGCAAAACGATAGGATAAACTTCGGCCAAATGGTAGTGCTTCCCCTTTTTCATCAAACCAATGTTTGAAACTTTGAGCGAATTCAACGGAACGATTTTTCAACCGTAAAGCTCGTTCACTGTCGTGATTTTGCATAAATTTGTAATAAATAAGACTATAGAAGTGAATGGCAAATGAAATATAGTAGTCTATTTGTGTAGGATTTTCATCAAAATACCATCCATTTCCGATATAAGAATTTTCAATAATATCTAGATCATCTGAAACTTGCTGTAAATCATAATCTTTGTTACAATGCATCATTGAAATATTTACTAAAATTCTAAAAAATAACCAATTACTTTTGGGTATCTCATGCATATTAATTTGCATTAACCACGCATGTAATTGATTTTGTTCCTTTTCATTCAACAAGTCCCAAGTCTTATCTTTAGCTAATAATAAAGTCGTCGCTAAGGAAGCCATCTCAACTAGGCGTTGGTCATAATCATTCACTAACCCCCAATAATCGGGATGTTCAGGATTAACACCTGCTCTAATCCCTTCAAGATAGATCGTTTCTAACTCTTTATTGTGATAGGATACAAGGAAAGGACCAAATGCCCACAGAGGGCGGAGGAATGATTCAATGTGTCGTATATCCTCTGAATAGACTGTACCAGATTCGCCTAAATCGATACGGCCTTTACGACCATTTCTCATTAAAACAATCAAAGGCTGCATGATGTCTAAAAAGCTTTCTTTAAAGTCATCTTTACTTTCAAATTGTTTGTTCTCATATTTTGATGTTCGGATCATTCAATCACCTTTTTTAGTTAAATATTTTATGTTTTTTACTCGGATTAACATCTAAAAAATGGTATTATAATACATGATTGCGCTTTCTTTTTCATTATTATACTTTACACTATATATTTATTCAATAGTTTTAGTTGTTTTTTTTATTTTTATTTTACTAAAATTCTTTAAGGATGTGCACAATGACTACAATCAAAGATATCGCTGAAAAAACGGACTTATCTATCGCGACCGTTTCACGTGTTCTCAATTATGATCCTACATTATCGGTAACAGATGAAACAAAACAAAAAATTTTCGAAACAGCTGAGAAGTTAAATTACACCAAACACATTGAGAAAAAAATGAAGAGAGATGAATTACTAACCAACATTGCTGTGGTGCAGTGGTTAGACATGCATGAAGAGATAGAAGATATTTATTATATGTCAATTCGTATTGGCGTTGAGCGTCGTGCTGCAGAGTTAGGGTTTTCATTACTAAAAGTTACTCCAAATGACCAAGTTTTAAACGAGGATGTTGCTGGGGTTTTAGCTATTGGAAAATTTGACCAAAAAACCGTTAATACCATTGCAAAAATGCATAAAAATGTTGTTTTTATTGGATCTAATTACCCACTCAACCAATTCGATACTATCAATGGTGATTTTGTCCAAGCCGCTGAACTAGCTTTAACTTACCTTATTGATAATGGGCATCGTGAGATTGCTTTTATTGGTGCTGAAAACAAGGCAACATTGCATGGTTTCCGTCAATATAAATCACCGGCGATTTATACTTTTATTGATTTTTTAAGTTATCATGGGCTTTTTGATGATTCTCTTTTTTATTTCGAAGAAACGACAAAATCGAACCTGGATGTCGGTTATGCTTTAGGTCAACAATTAATTCGTGATAACAAAGATCAGTTACCTACGGCAATTTTTGTGGTTAATGATGGAATGGCTCTAGGGGTATTAAACGCTTTGCGCGAAAATAAGATTGCTGTTCCAGATGATATTAGCGTCATCAGTATTAACGACTTATCCGTTTCACAATATTTAACACCCGCTTTAACGACAGTGAAAATCTTTACTGAAGAAATGGGCCAAGTCGGTCTCGATACGCTCCATAATCGCATTAATAACAGTAATTCTATTTCTAAACGTATCATTATAAGTTCTAAATTAATTGAACGTGATACCGTTAAAAAGATTACAGACACAAAATAAGCTTGATAACTGCATAACTTTAGAAACACAAACAGCCAGCGTGACATTATCACACTGGCTGTTATTTAATGACGGTAATCATCCAAATCCGTATATTAATCTAAACTAAAACACCGCATTTATTTCGGCTTTCGTTGCAAGGATTGCTTCATAAATTTCCTCTAAAAAATCATCAGTTGCTCTAAAAATCGGAAGGCTTAAACTAAAGGCTCCAATAATTTGTTTGCCCCCATCCGGTATTTCATGTGTGATAGACGCTCCCACACAATACACACCTTCCTCATTTTCCTCGTTATCAATCGAATAACCTTTTAAGCGAATTTCGTCTATTTCAGTTAATAATCTCTGCGTCTCACGTATTGTATTCGTCGTTTTAGCAACGAACTCATGATTATTTAAGTAATTTAGTAACTTCTTATTATCAAGTTCAGCTAATACCGCCTTACCCATTCCAGAACTATAGAGATCTTTTGTCTCTCCAACGGCAGAAGAAATACAAATAACCGGCTTAGCAGATTCATATTTATCAATGGTAACAATCCGATCATTTTTAAAAATCCCCATATGAACTGTCTCATTAAAATGCTTATGTAATCTCTCTAGAGGGTCTTTCACTAAACTCTGTAAATCATCCGCATTTAATTCTCGAGACCCATATTTCATAAGTTTAAATCCAATGGAGTATTTTTTGGTTTGTTGGTTTTTAATCACATAACCAATATGCTCCAAAGTTTCTAATATTTTTAAAGCCGTTGAGCGTGTCAATTCTGTCATATCAGCTAATTCTGCTAATGTTAAAGGATGATCAGCGCCATACAATGCCTCAATCAACAAGTCTGCTTTAATCAATACCGTTCCGTAAAGTTTTTTTCCAGTCATATTTCTTCCTCCTTCCCGTATATAAATTAAAAAGAACAGCCTAAATAAATATTATATCAGCTGTTCTTTATTTGCAAATTGATTTAATTAATTTATGATTATGATTCTGGTTGCTTACCAATCGAAGCTAAAATACCACCATCAACATATAAAATATGTCCGTTTACAAAATCGGATGCTTGAGAAGCTAAGAAGACAGCTGGTCCTTTTAGATCTTCTGTTGTACCCCAGCGAGCTGCAGGCGTTTTTTGGATAATAAATTCGTTGAACGGATGTCCGTCAACACGTATTGGTGCTGTTTGTGGTGTTTCGATATAACCAGGTCCAATTCCGTTACATTGGATATTGTGCTCACCATATTCAGCCGCAATGTTACGTGTTAACATTTTCAAGCCACCTTTAGCAGCAGCATATGCTGAAACTGTTTGACGACCTAATTCACTCATCAATGAACAAATATTAATGATTTTCCCTGCACCTTTTTCAATCATTCCTGGAATAACTGCTTTAGCCATGATGAATGGACCAGTTAAGTCAATATCAACTACTTGACGCCACTCAGCTGCAGACATTTCGTGCATTGGAATACGTTTAATGATTCCAGCATTGTTAACAAGAATATCAACAACACCTACATCTTCATTAATTTTCGCTACCAATTCATTGACAGCATCTTCGTCTGTTACGTTAGCAACATAACCATGCGCTTTAATTCCAGCTTCTTCATAAGCTGCTAATCCTTTATCAACCAGTTCTTGATTGATATCATTAAACACAAGAGTTGCTCCCGCTTGAGCTAGTGATGAACCAATTGCGAATCCAATTCCGTAAGTTGCTCCAGTAACTAAGGCAACTTTACCTTCTAATGAAAATGAATCCATTGAAAAATCTACCATTTATATTCCTCCTATTTATATTTTCTATTAATAGAACAATTCTTATTAAGCTAAATCTTGCATTGCAACGTGATCCATATCTTCATAGGTAATGTTTTCTCCACACATTGCCCAAATGAATGTATAATCACTTGTTCCAACACCTGAGTGAATTGACCAACTTGGTGAAATTGCAGCTTGTTCATTTGACATAACTAAATGTTTTGTCGCAGTTGGTTCACCCATAAAGTGGAAGATACGTGTGTCAGCTTCCATATCAAAGTATAGATAAGTTTCCATTCTTCTTTCATGAGTATGTG
Source organism: Fundicoccus sp. Sow4_H7 (assembly GCF_052115865.1). NCBI lineage: Bacteria > Bacillati > Bacillota > Bacilli > Lactobacillales > Aerococcaceae > Fundicoccus > Fundicoccus sp. Sow4_H7. The sequence continues at coordinate 29,380 of NZ_JBQKME010000010.1, forward strand.
TAGGCATTGTATTCCAAGCACTACCTTCAGATAAGATTGTATAACCCATTTGTAGTTGGCAACTTTCACACACATTTGGATGGATATATTGATAAATACTACGGTGATTTAATGTCTTAGCATCCCCTGTTACTTTCGGTTGGATGTTATCGATTGAAATCTTAACCGTTGGGTATTTATGATGGGCTGGTGTAGAAACAACATAGAATTTAGCTGGATTCGATGCATCATCCGATTTAAAGCGAACATCTTTGGTTTCTTTACCAATATAGTAACCATCTTGTTTCTTCATCGGTTCTTCTTTACCTTCAATAATAATGCTTCCAGGCCCACCAATGTTAATAACACCTAATTCTCTTCTTTCTAAGAAGTATTCAACACCAAGTGATTTGTTTAGAACGATTTCTAATTCACCGTCTGTTGGAGTTACACCTCCAAAAATTTGACGATCATTATGAGTATAGTTTAATAAAACTTTTCCTGGTTCAAAAATTTTCTCTACTAAAAAATCTTCTCGCAATTGAGTAGTTGAATAATGTTCGACATCCTTAGGGCCATTTGCATAATATGTTCTATAAGCTGTTTCCAAAATCATTCTCCTTTAGTTTCTTTTTTAGAAATTAAATTACCTGTATAAGAAATTCTATACTTATTGTAGCTTAACTCGTTTGTAATTGTCAAGCGGTTTCAAGAAAAAGTTTTTTTGCTTGATAGCACCTTTTTATCAACATTTATATCATTTTTCTTCTTCCTTAATAACAAAAAATATTTTAAAACACTTTAAAATAAATACCACATTTTTATTTCCTATAAAGAAATCTTTCTTTTGAAGTATCCAAAAAAGCAATCCGGTTCGACATAGCCAAAATAAAAAAGCTATCACAAAATAATTGCAATAGCCTTTAACTTAAAAACTTTCATTTGTTTTTTAATCCTCTATCCCATTTTTCTCCGCAACTTTCTTAAACCAATAACCAGATTTCTTAATCGTCTTAATTTGTGTACGAATATCATTCGAGATGAGACCATATCGGTTTTTGTAAGCATTAGACCAAGACCAACAATCAATGGGTGTCCATAAATGATAACCAAAGCAGTTAGACCCTTCTTCAATTCCTTGATGTAAACAAGATAAGTGATCATGTATAAAATCAATACGATATTGGTCTTCAACTACACCTTCTGAATTCATAAACTTTTCTTCATTTGAAACGCCCATTCCATTTTCGGATACAAACCAAGGGATATTTTTATAATTGTCTTTAATATTAATCGCGATATCATATAAGGCTTGAGGATAAATTTCCCATCCACGATCTACATTCATTCTTCTACCAGGCATTTGATAGCCATCATAATAACGATTCGGCATCCAGGCGCCAACTGAATTAGGCGCAATATCTGGAGCTTTAACACGATTGGGATGATAGAAATTAACGCCTAAGAAATCAACCGTGTTTTCAGCGATAGCAGCTAAATCTTCTTCAGTCGCATTCCATAAAACGCCGTCTCCTTCTAATATTTCAACAAGCTCCTCTGGAAAATAGCCATGAATAGCTGGTTCTAAGAACATTTTATTATTCCATAATTCAGCAATCCGAGCTGCTTTTTGATCAGCTTTACTATCTGAAGCTGCGTAGGTCGGAGTTAAATTTAAGACAACTCCAATTTGAGAATGTTCAAAATTAAACTCCTTAAATTTCTTGATGGCAAGAGCTGAAGATAAATTCAAATGATAGGCTACTTGAACAGCTTTTTTACCATCAACTAATTTAGGATAGTGGAATCGATATAAGTACTGGCCCTCAACAACCACCAGCGGTTCATTATGTGTCATCCAATATTTAACTCGATCACCAAATAATTCAAAACATTTTTCCGCAAAACCAACAAATAAATCGACCACATGGCGCGATTCCCATCCTCCATACTTATCGTATAACGCTACAGGTAAATCAAAGTGATGCAAATTTATAAATGGTTCTATCCCTTGATCGAGCATTTCATCGATGACCGCATTGTAGTATCTAACGCCATCGGGTTCGACTGTATTTTTTTCAAAATCGTCAATTAAACGCGACCATTGGATTGAAATCCGCAGACTGTTTAATCCTGTCTGTTTCATCAATTGGATATCTTCTTTATATGAATTGTAAAAGTTCGAGGCCGTGTTCGGACCTACTTGATTATAAAATGCTTCTGGCTCTGTATCGTACCAATAATCAAATACATTCGTATGTTTTTTATTGAAACGTCCTTCTGCTTGCGGACCAGAAGTCGCTGCCCCCCAATAAAAGCCGTTTGGAAATTGTTTTGTCATGTTTTCCTCCTATATTTTATTCAACCATTGATTGAAATTGACTACTGCACCAACAAGATTTGCTTTCTGCTGGAAATGACAAACCTTTAATTCAATACTTAGGTTTTCAGCATGTTGTTGAAGCTTTATTTGTTCAAGTTGTTGTTTAATAGGTTCGGTTAAGTTGGGTCTACTAGAAATTGCACCACCAATAACAACCACTTGTGGATCTATTGTTAAGCACACATTAAATATTCCTTTAGCTAGATAGTAGTTAAATTCTTCAATAGCTTTAACCGCTGAAGGGACGCCTTGATCAGATAAGTCAAATAATTGTCGTCCATCGATAGGCGGAATCAACCCTTCTTCTTTTGAATAATTATTAGCAATATTAACAGGACTGGCAAGCCCACTTAAGTTATGCGATTTTTCTAATAATAAATATCCAAATTCACCACCAAATAAATTTGCGCCTCTTATCAGTTTTCGATCAATCATGACAGATCCACCAATCCCAGAACCTAAAATAAAGAAAGCTGCACTATCAACATCCTTAGCAGCGCCAAATTCAATTTCAGCCAACGCTGCACAATTCGCATCATTTTCAATAGCAATCGGGATCTGTAATAAAGACTCTAACTCAGCGACAATGGGAAAATGATGAATATAAGGAATAGCACTAAAGCCTCTAATTTCACCTTTTACGGCGTCTACAACTCCAGGAATACTGATAGCTAAACCTTTTACAGAAGCATCAATCGCAACTAATCTTTCAATAGCTAAACTTAATTCTTTCCAACTGCTTGGCGTTGGAAACTCGTCTACATCCACTAATTGTGAATCTTTCCACCAACCATATTTAATCGATGAACCTCCGATATCAACTGCTAATAGTGTCATACACCAGTACCTACCTTTACAGTTTACTTAAAATCATAACGCCAAAAGCAGGTAAGTTTAGTTCATTTTCGACTGTTGTATCTGTTAACAGGTCAGTACAACCTGCATAGTCCGCATCAAAGCTCACCGCTTCTGAATTATGATTAATGACAAAGATAAAATCTTGACCATTTTTAGAACGAATCGATAATTCTACATTTTCTGGAGTATGACCTAGGCTTTGAATGTTTTGTAGGTCAACAATTTCATTTAAAATTGTATCCCTTAAATTTTCATTCGGTAGCGTTCCTATATACCAAGCTTTTCCTTTACCAAAATTATTTACAGTAACCACTGGAGACCCAGTATAAAAATTATCATCGTAGACCATAACAGCTTCGGCTCCTTCAAGGTGAAGAATATCACTTACTAGGCTTCCAGAATATTCTTTATTTTCCTTTGCCGCACTTACACTTACGATATGATTAGATTGATTAGGAGTTAACGCATCAATTTCTTCTACCCAAATGCCTAATAGCTTCCGTAATGGACCAGGATAGCCTCCAAGAATAACATTGTCACTTTGATCAACAATCCCACTCATAAAAGTAGTCACAAAATGCCCACCATTTTCAACAAATTGTTCTAACCGTTCAACAATATCATCTTTTATCATGTATAGAACGGGAGCAACAACGACATCATAAGCAGAAAAATCAGCATCATAACCTAACATATCAATTGGAATATTATTCTGATGGAAATAACGATAATAATGAAGAATTTGATTCACATAATACAAGTCGACATTAGGACCACTGGTATATTCCAACGCCCAGTAATTATCCCAATCAAATAAGATCCCTACACGAGCAGGCGTTGTGGCACCAACAATTGAATCAGATAATTTTTCTGATTCTACGCCAATTTCTGTCACTTCTTTAAATACCCTTGTGTTTTCATGTCCCGCATGCGAAATAACGGAACCATGGAATTTCTCATTGCCACCAATAGACTGTCTTAATTGGAAATATTGAACCGTATCGGCCCCATGCGCCACGGCATGATAGCTGATTGAACGCAGTTGTCCTGGTTTTTTTAGTACGTTATATGGCATCCAGTTTTGTTGGCTAGGAGAAGACTCCATTAACATAAAGCTTTGCCCATTTTTCAAACCACGCATTAAATCATGCGATAAGGATGTAAATGCCCAATCCGGCTCATAGTGTGGATAATTGTCCCAAGAGATAATATCCATTTCTTTTGCCCATGCAAAGGAGTCTAATCCTTTAAATGTTCCCATTAAATTCGTCGTCACAGGCGCTTCAGGAGCATATTTTTTGATAATATCGCGTTCCATCTTATAGTTATTTAGTAAGCTTTCAGACATAAAACGGCGATAATCAACTGAAAGACCTGCAAATGCTGTTTGCCTGTCACTCACACCATCACCTAAGTAATTAGGAACGACGATGTCATCAAAACTGTAAACTGTATGGCCCCAGAAATTAAGGTTCCAAGCTGTATTAACGGCTTCAATACTGTGATATTTATTTTTTAACCATACCCGAAAGGCTTTTTCACAATTGTCACAGTAACATTCTCCATTGTACTCATTCGAAACATGCCACACTTTAACTTGAGGGTGGTTTGCATAGCGTTCTGCCAGTCTTGCGACTAAAGCAGAAGCATATTTTTGAAAAGAAGGACTATTTGGACAATGATTGTGCCGATGGCTAAAGCGATGTTTTCGTCCTTCAAAATCAGTTCGGTTAACATCGGGATATTTTCTTGTTAACCAGGCAGGCAGTGATGCCGTAGATGTTGCCATGACAATGTCGTGGCCTTCTTCACTTAACAAGGCAACGACTTCATCGAGATCTTCAAAATGGTAATCTGTTTCGGAAGACTGTAATTTAGCCCAAGCAAAAATATTAATTGAAGCGGAATTGATATGCGCTTTTTTAAACAAGCGCATATCTTCTTCCCAAATCTCTTTCGGCCATTGCTCTGGATTATAGTCTCCGCCGTATAACATCCGATTAAGTATTTGTTTTTGCATTGAAATAAAACACCTTCTTTTTCTTATATTAAAATCGTTTGTGTCTTTGAATTTATGACAATTGCCGTTCCTAAGTCGTGTTCTACTTGCGTTAAATCTTGTCCTTCTTGAATTTGAAGATTTCGTAAAACTAAAGTAAATGAGTCTAGATTTTGTGCTGTTATATTTAATTGATTGTCTTTTCGTGAAATGACAATATCAGCAACCCATTCACCTTCAGAGTTATAGATATTTTCTTTCACTTCCATACCTTCAGCTAGTTCAAATACATGAATGGTAACATCTTCACTATAGTTATAAACAGCTTGATTATCTGTATTGCCTTCGATAATGATACTATTTGGACGAGCGAGCAATGGTAAGTTGAAATAATCATATTGTTGGTTGTACCACTTTCCACCTTCATAAACTTCGTTGGTTAAATAATTCGTCCATTTCCCATTTGGCACATAAAAATCAACCCTTCCATCTTCAGTAAATATCGGTGCCACTAACAAGTTTTCTCCCAACATATATTGGCGATCAAGCGTATGTGTATTAAGGTCTTCTGAAAACTCTAATACCATTGATCGCATCATCGGAATACCTTGATTAATAGTTGCGACAGATTCTTTCATTAAATAAGGCATTAAGCTTAATTTCAATTTCGTGAATGCTCGCGTCACATCTACGGCTTCGTCACCATACAACCATGGCACTTTATATTCCCAACTACCATGATAACGACTATGGGAAGAAAGTAATCCAAATTGGGTCCAACGCTTATATAGGTCTGGGGTACAACCGGATTCAAAGCCTCCAATATCATGACTCCAATAACCAAAACCACTCATTCCAAATGATAGACCTGCTCTAAGGGATTCAGCCATTGATGGATAATCCGAAGTACAGTCTCCCCCCCAATGAACGGGGAACTTTTGACCGCCGACGGTTGCTGAACGTGCAAATAAAACAGCCTCATTTTTACCTTTTTCTTCTTCGATTAGTTCAAAAACAATTTGATTGTATAATTGCGTATAGTAGTTATGCATTCTATGTGGATCAGATCCATCATGATAAACAACGTCTACTGGAATCCGTTCACCAAAGTCTGTTTTAAACGAATCGATCCCCATATCTAGAAGTCCACGCAGTTTATCGGTATACCAAGTAACGGCCTCTGGGTTGGTAAAATCGATCACAGCTAAGCCAGCTTGCCATTTATCCCATTGCCATACATCGCCATTAGCGCGTTTAATAAAGTAACCATTCTCCATTCCTTCGTCAAACATCGGCGACTTTTGTCCAACATAGGGATTAATCCATAAGGATATTTTCAATCCTTTATCCTTTAGACGCTTAAGCATTTGTTCTGGTTCTGGAAACATTCTTTCATCCCATTTGAAGTTAACCCATTCAAATTCCTCCATCCATAAGCAGTCAAAGTGAAAAACTTCTAAAGGAATATCACGTTCAATCATCCCATCTACAAATTGGTTGACTGTTGCTTCATCATAGTCTGTTAAAAAGGAGGTGCTTAACCATAATCCAAATGACCAAGCTGGTGGCATTGAAGGTTTGCCAGTTAAATCTGTATAACGTCCTAGTACTTCTTTTAAGCTATCGCCAGTGATGATAAAGTATTCCAATTCTTCTCCGGACACGCTAAATTGCACCCGCGAAACTTTTTCACTCGCAATTTCAAAACTCACTTTATCCGGTGAATTAACGAATACACCATAACCTTTACTACTTAAGTAAAAAGGAATATTTTTATAGGCTTGCTCAGTTCCCGTTCCGCCGTCTTCATTCCATATGTCAACGGTTTGCCCATTCTTAACAAAGGGAGTAAACCTTTCTCCTAGTCCATAGATATATTCACCAACGCCTAAGGTTAATTGCTCACTGACATGTGGCTGATTATCGGCATCTGTAACATAAGCTTGTCCTCTCGGTTTACTTTCGGTAATTAATTGATCTTTATAATAAAAACGTAAGTTAAATTGATCGCCTTTAGCCACTTCTACCTTCAAATCATGATTGATATATTCATAAGCATCATCTGTTTCATTCATTTCTACTTTAACATGTTCAGTGGAAAGTTCAAAGTCTGGACCAGGCCGTCTAAAACCTTTGTGATGATACGTCTTTATTCCAACAATATTTTCAAGCGGACTATTTATTTCGATGGTCATCATTCCACCATCTAAAGACATTCCTTTATGCGTTGTATGTCTAAATGGTGCATATAAAATTAAGGTATTCTCCTTTGTTCGCGTCGTATACACATGCGCTGGGTAACTAACTTCAAAACCATCTTTAACTAGCCAGCCACCATTTGAATATTTCATTATTTCCCTCTTCTCTAAATTTTCTCGGTTACATTCAAACCATTTTGATTAATTAAATCTTGATACCAATAAAAACTTTTCTTAGGAATGCGAGCTAAATCTTTTTCACTGTCATCGTCTCGATTAACATAAACAAAACCATAACGTTTTTTATAACCATTTAGCCAGCTTAATAAATCTGTAAATGACCAAGCGCAGTAGCCAATTAATTCAACTCCATCAGTTAATGCTTTACGCATTTCTAATATATGATTATTCAAATATTGAATGCGATCATCATCTTGAATACTGCCATCTTCTTCGACTGTATCAAAAGCACCTAAACCATTCTCCGTAATAAATATCGGCAAATCATATTCTGCATAAATTTCGCGCAAAGCAACTCTAAAACCTACCGGATCAATTTCCCATCCCCAAGCGGTTGTTTCCAAATACGGATTTGAAACAGATTCAAACATCGGGATTTCGGGCGCTTGTGATTGTTCTTCTTTCGGTTGCATTAAGTAAGGGTCTATGGCAGAAAATTCTTTTGCTTTTTGACCTTGTTCTGAAATATTTTCAATACGATTTTCTTGCATGGTGCCACCATGGTAATAATTAATGCCAAGAAAATCCGGTTTGGCAGATTTTAATAAAGCACGATCTGCTTCTGTCACTTCTGGTGCAATGCCCAATTCTTTCAATTGCTTATAGGCAAATTTTGGATACGACCCTTTACAATAAATATCCATCCACCAACGATTGTTGATTTCATGACCATTTAGGGCAGCAAGAATATTATCTGGTCGACTATTGAGACTGTAAGTGGGACCATAACCAAAGCTAGGACCAATTTTCCCGTTATGAACCATCTGATGAAATAATTGAATGGCTTCTGCATTGGCTAAATTAATCATATGATTGGCTGCATACATACGTTTTAAATCCGAAACAATGGGAGGATGTGCTTCCCAGCGGTAACCCATCGCTGTAAAAACGTTTTGTTCATTGAAAGTGATCCAATATTTCACTTTCTCACCTAAGGCTTCAAATAAAACACGACAATATTTAATAAAGGCTTGAATCGTTTGGCGAGATTCCCAACCATTATATTTTTCTTGCAAGGCTAAAGGTAAATCCCAATGGTATAAAGTTAAAATAGCTTCAATGTTATGGGCGATTAGCTCATCAACTAATCGAATGTAAAAATCTAAACCGGCTTGATTAATTTCTCCTTCTCCATCTGGAATGATACGTGACCAAGCTACTGAAAATCGATATGCTTTTAGACCTTGTTCAGCCATTAAAGCAATATCTTGTTTATAGTGATGATAATGGTCCACCGCTACATTTCCATTTGTTCCTTTGAAGGTTTTCCCAGAATGATGGGCAAAATCGTCCCAGACAGAAGGGCCTTTACCATCAGTATCAAAAGCACCTTCAACTTGGTAGGCAGCAGAAGCTGCTCCCCATAAAAAGCCATCAGGAAAATGATCTAATTTACTGTGATACATGATTCATACCTCTTCTCTTTTCAATTTGCTGATTTATCAAACCATAAGCCCCTCGTAGACCAGCTTCATTTAAATAATGACAAGCTTCAACGGGACAACTTAAATCATGCCAATTGGGATTCTTTTCAAGTTCAGCTAAAAGTAAGGGTATTAACAAAGAATTGGCACTAATTCCACCACCTAAAAGTATTTTTTCAGGATTAATAAAGCTCGCTATATTAAAAATGACCGTTGCTAAATTCACTGTCCATTCATTAATTATTTTTTTTACTTGTGGATCTTGATCTATTTCTGAAAAAATACTGGCTGCTTCAATTGCTATCTCAGCAGGAATTTTCTTATATTGTCGATATTTATTAACCAAAGCACTTGTAGCAGCGAGTTCATGCGTCGTCTTATTTGGATTTTGTCCAATATCAATATACATTTGACCAAATTCTCCAGCTCGATAACGATTGCCTTTATACAGTTGGCCATTCAATATTAATGCGCCGCCAATACCTGTTCCGATTGTCATTAAGACAAAATCATCACAGCTTACGGCATTTCCACTTTGTTGTTCAGCTAAAGCCGCACAATTAGCATCATTTTCGATAGCCAGCGGATAGCTTTTAGTTAAACGTGATTGAAGTTGTTGCAAAATATTTTCATTGTATAAGGGATATAAAGCACCTGCCGTTATCGCAGTTCCAGAATCGGAATCAATAAAACCTGGACAGGATATTCCTATTCCTTCAACTGTATAGGTTTCAGCATAGATATTTATTTGTTCAATGAGTTTTTGGTAAAAATCCTCTTTGTTCTCTAAAGGTGTGGCAAAAGAACTCTTGGAAGTTAATTGCCCATTGGTTGTAAATAGACCGTGTTTGATTGACGTTCCACCTATATCAAAAGTTACATACACTCGTTTCATCACCTCTTGTCGTAATACCTTAAAAAATACGCTTTTAGACTCAGCGATTTTATTAAGCATAAAATCGTTATGCTTCCAAAAGCGTATTTATAAATCTTTATCGATTATTCGATTGGGTTACCCCATAGTTCAAGTCGGTCTAATGTTAATTGTGTCATTTCCGCTTCAGCATCGCCGATACGCATTTGCTCTAAATCTGCAATCATTTGATCCCATAAAGCATCAAATTCTGAAGGATCTGCTAAAATGGCTTGAGTAATTCGTTGTGTTGTTAAATCATCTGCTTTTTGTTGGATAATGGCTGCATCTGAACTGGCTGGAATCACATATTCATATGCACGACCATGAGCTGGAATTCCTAGTTCTTCAGGATCTGGGAATGTATCGATCCATAGGTCTACCCCATATGCATCTAAGGCTTCGCGCTCATCAGCAGAGTAGTTTTCGATAATCGCATCAGCACTATCACGACCAATGGTTTGTCCATTTGAGTCTAGTGCTGCATTACCCCATTGTGGGAAAGGCCAGATATAAGCACCAATACCAGCGTTAATAGAGTAATTAGGGTCTGTTTCAGCATTAATTCGGTCTTCTTCAAATTGAACACGTTGACCATCAACGATTTCGTAGTTAACTCCTTCTACACCCCAGTTAACGAGAATTTGCGCTTCTTCACTTGCCATCCAATTTAAGAAATCAAAGGCACGTTCCTGATTTTTTGATGTCGAAGTGATTGAAATACCCGTCGTACCTGTAAATCCAGAGTCGCGATTACTTTGAGACAACAAATCTTCATTTAAAGTAACAGGAAGTGGTGCAAATAAACGGTTAGTCTTCCCATCTTGTCTTAAAACAGCTAAGGCTTGGCTATAGTTCCATTCCTGGTCTGCAATCCCAATAACACGACCGGTTGATAATTTTGAAATATAAGTATCATGAGTTTGTGTAAAGGATTCAGGGTCGAGTAAGCCAATATCATTCATATGGTTTAACCACTTAAAGTATTCTTTTAATTCAGGCGTCATAAATTTATAAACTGTATCACCTGTTTCTTCATCCACATGCCATTGACCGTCATCTTGCCAACCAGCAGCAAATCCAGATGGGTTACCTACTGTGATTAACCAACGCCAGTCACTACCCAGTAAACTTAAACCAATTGTTTTTTGTCCATCTATTTCTGGATATTTTTCAATATAGTCTAATAAAGCATTTTCATAATCTTCTAACGTACGAATCTCTGGATAACCTAACTCTTTCAGCACATCAAATTGAATTTGGAATGTCCCAGCTGTCTTAAATGGACGATTAACAACACCGGCTGTTCCTAAGTGATAAATTTGAGGGTCATCCAAACTATTCCGTAAACGATCCAGTTGGTCTCCATACATCGCTTTAATATTATCACCGCGCTCTTCGATTAAATCATCTAGCGGAATTAAAGCTCCAGCATCAATCATTTTGTTAATATCACCTTTAGCGAAGATCATATCTGGATAGTCACCACTAGCAATCATTAACGGCACAGCTTGCTCATCACCACCAACCGGGTGGGAAATTTCTAAAGTAACCCCTGTTAAGCGGGTAATTTCTTGGGCAACCGGGTTCGTAAAGGGATCATCTGTTGATAAGTCGGCATTGAAAAATGTCAGAGTTACCGGCTCTGGCGTTTCTTCTTGAGCAGAAACGGCGAGTGTTCCTAAAGCACTGGTTGAATTTAAAGCAAGTAGTGCTGTTGTGGCTGTAAGTAATTGTTTAATACTCTTTTTCATTTTATTCCTCCTAAATTGGAATGAGATTTTTTAACTCTTTACGGCACCTAAAGTAAGTCCAGAAACAAAATACTTTTGTAAAAATGGATAGACAACTAAAATCGGGACTGTAGCAATAATAGTAATGGCCATTTTTATCGATTCAGGCGTTGTTCTAGCAATTTGGGTTCCTTGTTGATTCATCCGACTAACATCCGAAGCAGTATATGAACTAGCATTATCCATGATTTTCATTAACTCAAATTGCAAGGTGGTTAAATTAGTATTAGACCGTGCATACAAGTAAGTATCAAACCATGAGTTCCACTGTCCAACAGCTACGAATAAAGCAATTGTCGCTAACACAGGCATACAAAGTGGCATGATGACACGAAGAAAAATCGTAAAATCCGATGCACCATCAATTCTTGCAGACTCCTCTAAAGCATCTGGAATATCGTCAATAAACGAACGAATTACAATAACATTAAAAGCACTTATTAAAGCTGGGATAATATAAACCGCAAAATTATTAATCAAACCTAATTCTCTTATTAATAAATATCCCGGAATTAACCCACCACTGACATACATGGTTAACGTTAGTAATATATTGATATGTCTTCTAAAAACAAAATCTTTTCGACTCAAGACATGGGCTAAAACTGCACATGAGAAAGTAGCTGTAACAGTACCTATCGCAGTTCTTAACACCGAATTTCTAAAAGCTAACAATAAATTATTATTTGAACTAAATACTTCTTGATAGTTTTGCCACGTAAAAGCACGTGGGAATATATGTAACCCCCCTCTAGCTGTATCAGTCGCATCATTAAGTGATATAGCTAAAACATTTAAAAACGGATATAAGGTGACGATGATCACGAATAACATCACGATTGCTAAAACATAATCAATCGTTGTTGCCCGTTTGAGAAGGGGTTTCTTTTTGCTATTTTTTACATTCATATTTCTACTCCTTTCTACATTAATTGTCCTTCTCCGGTACGCTTCGCAATACTATTAAAAATAACAATTAGGATAATACTTACGACTGACTTGAAAATACCGATAGCCGTACCAAAGGAATATCTAAACATTCCTATCCCATAATCTAAGGCATATTTTTCAATAACTAAGGCTTGGTCCGCAACAATATTATTTCCAAGTAACATTTGTTTTTCAAAACCAATATTAATTAAGTTTCCAATACTCATTATCAAAAGAACGATAATAATAGGCCGAATAGCAGGTAAAGTGATGTGTCGCATTTGTTGAAGACGAGTGGCTCCATCAACGCGAGCAGCTTCATACATTTCTTGATCAATACTTGTCATAGCGGCTAAATAAATAATGGCATTCCAACCTGTTTCCTTCCACACATCCGAGACGGTGACAATCCCCCAAAAATAATCAGGGTTTGCCATAAAATTAATCGGTGAATCAATCATATTCCATGACATTAACAGCTGATTAACGACTCCACTTGGCGATAAGGATTGTATAACTATATTGGCTACAACCACCCATGAAACAAAGTGAGGTAAATAAGATACTGTTTGAGTAAAACGCTTAAATTTTGAAAAACGAATCTCATTCAACATGAGCGCAAATGTAATCGATGAGAGCGTACCAAAAACTAATCCTAACCCACCCATTCCAAGGGTGTTTTTTAATGCTGTGTAAAATAAGGGTTCATTAAATAAATCAATAAAATGTTTAAAACCTACCCATTCGGATCCAAAAAAACCATTCTGAGGTTTATAATCCTGAAAGGCAATTACCCATCCTACAAGAGGGGTATAGTTGAAGATTAAAATCCATATGACAAACGGCAAAGCCATCAAAATCAAACCACGTTGCTCTTTAATTTTTTTCCAAGTAATCTTATGACGCTTTTTACTCAGTTGTTCTGTTCCTTGAACGGTCAAAGCATCTTTTGCAATTGTTGCCCCTTCCAAAAAATCACTCTCCTTCTAACTTGTGCCTTATCAAATTATATTATATATGTAATCGCTTGCAATGAACACATCAAAAATACGTTCTCCTACATGTAAAAATTAGCTATATTATTAAAGCGATTACATTATTGTTATTCGTTTTATCTTCATAACGAAACCTCACGAGACAAGTTTCATATAGGAATTTGTCTGTGAGGTAAGATTAATCATTTCAGCTTAAAACAGTATAATATTAGTTTTATTTATTAAAATGTTGCCAAGCATCAACTAGGGTATCCAATGCATCTTGAGATATTACATATTCTCGGATATTGTTTTTGGACACAAGGTATTCACTGTCATTGAGTGGTATAAAATCAATGATGTGTTCGATTGTTTCACCATCAGATCGAAAGAGATATTTAATTTGAATGCTTGAGTCATTTTTTATTTCTTGCTCTTCATTGGTTGCTGGCCGCGTGTAGGCTAAACTAGCAAGGTATTGGTAGGCACGGCGCATCGTCGCTTCTTCGATTTCATTGTCATTTAAAAAATAGGAAAATTCGACGTTTTCTCCATCAACCACCGCTTCCACATCTAAAATAAAATCAATATCTTGGCCTTTAATTTCGACACTTTCTATGGCATCTAAGGGAATTAACGCAATAAAATTATCGATTAAATCCATGGCATCCATTGAAAACCCATTGAGGAGCTTAGGGGAAATCTGATAATATTCATCAGCATTCGTTAAATGCATAACGCCGTCATCATAAAAAGTCAGTGTTTCCACCCCTTCATTTCCAACTAGCTCAACAATACTTTGGACATTGACATTCTTACTTTTTGTATAATCAGAAAGCAATTGTCCTCGAATATTGATAACAGCTTGATAGATTTTTTCTAAGCTTTGATATTTGATCGAAAAGACTGTTTCTTTGTCTTGATGTAAAAACCAAGCTGTAATAAAAGGTGCTTTTTCCACTGCTGAAAAATTAGATTCCTGATTCAATGTGAATGATTCGGCATCTTCTTCGTAACGAATCTCTACTAGTTGACCAATTGGAATTTCAATTTGGTCATTCAAATCAAGCCAACTAAAATTTCGCAATAAATCTGGAAGTTCCTCTACCATAACTAGTGCTTCATTGTATGCAATATGTTGATTGTCATCATAGATACTTAAAATGTGTTGTTGACCGTCACTTTCGATAAAAGTAAAGGTCACATTAACTTCACTAGCAAGATCTGCTGGCTCTAAAACTTCTCCTTCGATTTGTGATAAGGCTGTGACTAAACGCCAAATTTGATTGGGATCAATTGAAGAATCTTCCTCTGCTAACCATTCGTTTGTTTCTTTATTAAAGGAAATCGTCAACTGCTCTTCATTCAATATGACCAATGATTCAGGAGGAGATGTCATGGATTGAATTGGATTTGAGAAGGCTTCCTGCGCACTAATTTTCCTAAAAAAGAATACTGACAGCAGTAATATTACCATCATCATGGTTGTTATAATTTTTTCCCAACTGATTTGTTTACTCATTGACCTCACTCTCCTTCGTAAACTCTTGCGCTAAGACCACAAAATGTGGATTATTTGATTTCATAAAATAAAAAGCTGTAATAGAAAAGGTAAAAAGAGAAGCAATATTTGGAAAAGAAATCAAAATAATTAAAAATGCAATTAAGGTGGCTGTTAGAAATAATTGAGTTTTAAACTGTCTAAAAATTAATACAACAGTTATTTTATAAAGATTCTTAATGGTAATAACAAAGGTTACTAAGATAGACATTCCTATTAGTGTAAAGACTAAGACGAGAAAGCATAAAATAGCAAATATAGCCGCTATCCATATCCAATCCTTAGAAAGAAAATAATAGACGTCAACGATTAGTATCGTCATAATCACTAATTGAATCATCCAAAAAATAAAACTTTCTTTAAAATTCATTCGATACCCTCTAAAGAAGTCTTTAACAGGATTTAATTCATTGTTACGTACTAATTGCCCCATCGCAAACATTAAGCCAGCGATTGCCATTCCCATTGGAATAAGACCTAATAGATAAAACAAGGTGTTTTCTAAAATGGGAGGAAAGCTAATATACACAACCCACAAGGGGAGAGTCATTAATAAAAACAACAAATTGCTTGCTAAAAAATAATATAGGTAGCGGAGATATTTATATAAACTAGAATTCAGCATATTTTTTCTGGCCATATTTAACATCCTAACTAATTTCAAATTGTTTTTGATAGTCACTTGGACTCATACCAACAATTGATTTGAATTTTTTATAGAAATAGTCACTATTGTTATAGCCGACTTTTTCTGCAATTTCATAAACCAAATACTGCTGCGTGCTCAATAGCCATTTAGCTTGTTCTATCCTGACAGAGTCTAGATAGGTCCGGTAACTCACTTTCTCTTCCGCTCGGAATTTTTTGCCGATGTAAGAATAAGAATAGTTTAATTCATTACTAATATCCATCAGCGTAATATTGCGATGGTAATTCTTTTTAGTATATTCTTTCATTTCTGCGACGATATCGTGCTTATCTTTAGCGGCATCAAAGAACCGGCTAAAATCATTAAATATAGCATTTAAAAATTCGAAGGTTTGGTGAAGGGATTGTTCATTTAAAATAATCGAAACGATATAACGCTTTTGGTCTTCTTTTAATGGATGATTAATCTGATCTTCAAGCTCTTCTGCAAAGCGAGTAAACATTGACGCAAGGTCTGCTTTAATATACGCTTCCCTCCAATCATTTTTTGTATAATAATAATTTAAAGTCACTAATAAATCATGGATGATTTCTTTTTGATTATGTTTTATCGCTTCAAACAATTGTGTATTAATATCTGCTTTATCGATTTCAATTTGATTGGCTAAACTTTCTTTATATTCAGCAATACTTTCTAATGACAATATATTTAAATTGGGATACATATATTTTTTCTGACTTAAATCCTTAATTTCCTGATATAAATGTGACAGTTGTTTAAAGTCATGGGTCGATTGACTTAAAATAAAGCTTAATTTACGACTAAATTTTAAATCCTGTTCAATTAATTGTTGAATGATTTTTAAGATTTGTGCATAGGTAAAATCAGTAAAAAGATAATACAACATCGCTCCATGATTAAAATGAATGATTTCCATTTCTGCGATCGTTTTTATTGCTTTTATAATATTTTCATGGGACATGCCATTAACATTACTATCGATTTTTAACAAGTGGTACTCATCCGCATTATAATGAAGTTCAATTTGTTCTTCATAAATCCCATAAATAATAAATTCTTTTAACTGATTGATATTGGAATACTCTTGATAAAAATCATACGATTGACTTTTTTGTCGATTATTTTCAATTTTAGAAGCCAGTTTTTCCAATTCTAAAATTAACTCTTTTTCATCTATTGGTTTTAACAGATAAGATGATACCCCTTGATGAATTGCTTCTTTTGCATAAGTAAATTCAGAATAGCCTGACACGATAATAAATTCACAGTGATAGTCGTTTTCGCGAATCAACTTAATTAATTCGATTCCATCAATTTCAGGCATGCGAATATCTGTGATGACGATATCCACTTCTTGACTCTTCATCATTTGTAAAGCTTCATTGCCATTTGCAGCCGTCCCTATTAAATCAAATCCAAGATTTTGCCAATCGATAATTTGCTTCATGCCTTCTCTGACTACTGGTTCATCATCTACGATTAGCACTTTGTACATTATTTATGTCCCCTTCCGTTTCACTCAATGTTCTTTTAGGAATTTCAAAACTAATGACTGTCCCTAACCTAACAGAGCTATCAATGTTTAACTTGTATTGTGGTCCATAATAAATCATGATGCGTTGCTGGATATTATTCAAACCAATCCGATTACTTTTAGTATCCGATGCAATAAGCGCTCTTATTTCTTTGAGTTTTTCCTCCGTCATGCCTGCACCATTATCAGAAACTTCTATCGATATATGAACTCCTTTTTCCTTTATACGAATTTCAATTGAAACAGGCCTAGCAACATGTTCCATACCATGAACAAATGCATTTTCGATTAATGGCTGAATGAGTAGTGGGAGAATTGCATAGTTTTGAGTGGTTTCATCAATAATTTGATACTGTATGCGGTCTTCAAACCGTAATTTTTGAATACGTAAATACATTTCGATAAACTTCAAATCTTCTGAAATAAGGACTTCATCACGTTGCCTTTCTAATGAATTCCGCATCAAACGGCTTAAAATCATAATAATCTCAACCACTTCATAGTCCTTATTCAATAGTGCCTTCATCCGCGTCATTTCGAGCGTATTGTAAAGAAAATGAGGGTTTATTTGACTGGCTAACAATTTAAATTCTGCTTCTTGCATTTCAATTTCCCAAGTCTTCTGATTCAATTCATAATTATATTTATCCGCCATTAATTGTTGCAGACTTTCCATTGTTGTGTACAATTGCTGATAAACATCTGTCAGCTCATCATTTCCAGATATTTCTTTTGGTATATTAAAATCTCCATTTGCAACTTTAGTCATACTTTCCTGCAATTGTAAAATACGCTTTTCAAACTGCCAAATAAATACTAGAAGAAAGCTCAACATAATCGTTAAAAAGAAAACCATCACCGCAAAGGTGTTAAATAAAACGCGATTGGCATCTTGATTGATTTCTGCTGTCGGAACCGTGACAACTGACTTTAAAACATCATGCATCGTCTTTTCAATACCTATTTGATGCTCGATAAACGTGATTTCTTGCGATACCCCCTGGGATACGCTTTCATTACCATTAACAGACATACTTTCCTCGTCCGACTGATGGATAAACTGTTTATAATCTAAATAAATATCACTGTCCTCTTCAACAAAAGGTTGGCTAAATATTAATTGGTCATTTAATAATAACAATGATGTATTCAAAGAGTTACCAATAATTCGATTAATAACCTCATCTTTTAGGGCAATGGACATAACCGCAATAATTTCATTATCTTGATTAAAAATAGCTCTCGTTAAGTTTAAATACGGCCTTTTTGTGATGGGATCTTGGTTATAAAACCATGAAATTTGGCCCCTCTTTTCTAAAGTTGTTTGATACCACTCTGTTTCAATAATTTCAGCATTCAATAGATTAATGCTGTTACCATTTAAAATAGTAGGATTATCTGTATAAATGCGAATATGTTGAATTTCAGGATGGTGGCGCATGTAATCTTCAAACTGGCTATAGTTCTGATAGGTAATATACAGTTGAAAAATAGAGGTATAGTTCGTTTCAAGAATATTCATCAATCGTGTATCTTGGAAAATCCAATCCGATACACGAACGATAGTGTTTAAAATATTACTTAATTCATCTGACGTACGGACTGCATCTTGCTCTATTTCTTCTATTTTAGTATCAATTTGGGTTGTACGAATACTGATACTTAAGTAATAACCGACTAAAATTAAAGGAATAATGAGCAAACCGACATAGATACCAATTAACTTAGTTTTAACAGATCTTTGTTTGCTACTCTTAATGCCCATTTCTACACCCCATCTCACTATAAATATTAACACTCACTCTAACACCAAACCAATAGCACCAGAGTGAGTGAAATAATCTATCTAGCTTTTAAGTAAAACAAACGACTCTTATACTCGCTATGACTAACTTCTTTGTTGGTTGATTGTTTTGGCGCATTTTGGTTAGTATTTAACAATAAACCAATTTGCATCAAATCATCCCCAAAGCGATCATCTGTTTCCTCAACTGTCGTTTCTTTAACCCTATAGTTAAAATCAGGATTCAAACCCGTTAATTTAACTTTTTGATAGGGCTTGTTCGGAACTGCCCTTGTTGTATAAACACCAACAATTGCATCCGTTTGATCTTGGCTTACAACCATCCAAGCAGTTTGATCAGATTCAAATGGACTGCTTAAACGGTAAAACTTCCCATGATGAATTAAGGCTTGATATTGTTTAAATTCAACAATTTGTTCTTTAACAATATCCTTTTCAGCCTCATCCAGTTTAGTAATATCTAATTCATAGCCAAATGTACCGAAGAGCGCAACATCTTTACGCATTTTCCAACTTGTCATTCTTCCCACTTGGTGGTTTGGCACTTCTGAAACATGCGTTCCCATCGTCGAAATCGGATAAACCATCGACGCACCATATTGAATTTTCAATCGTTCAACAGCATCCGTATCATCACTAATCCAATTTTGACGCGCATATTTGAGCATCCCCGCATCATAGCGTCCCCCACCACCAGCACATGTTTCCAGTAAAATATTCGGAAAAGCTTGACGGAATCGATGCAACAATTGGTAAACACCTAAAATATAGCGATGGAAGACTTCACCTTGTTGGTCGCTTGCTAAATGCTGTGAATAAGCTTCCGAAATATAACGATTCATATCCCATTTAACATAATCAACATAACCAGCACTTAAAATAACATCCATTTGATTAAATATTTCATCAATGACCGCTTGGTTAGTAAAATCTAATACATATTGATTGCGACCATGAGAGATATTTTTTTCTGGATGACCTAAAATCCAATCCGGATGTTGTTCAAAAAGCGGTGTGTCCGTCGATAACATCTCAGGTTCGAACCATAAGCCAAAATCCATTCCTAGTTCATGAATCTTATCCGCTAAACCTTTTATACCATTAGGAAGTTTGCGTTTATCAGCCGTCCAATTTCCCAACGAACCATTATCTGTATCGCGCTGTCCAAACCAACCATCGTCTAAAACAAACAAGTCAATCCCTAAACTTTTCGCAACCCTTGCTTGTTCGATAATTTTTTCTTCATCAAAATTAAAATAATTAGCTTCCCAGCTGTTAATTAATACAGGAGCTTCATCTGGTCGAGGCCCACCATCAACTAAATGAGTCAAATACAATTGATGGAAAGTTTGGCTCATACCATTTAAACCAGCATCACTATACACAAGAACAGCTTCTGGCGTTTCAAAAATATCACCTGCTTTTAACTGCCATTTAAACTGATAGGGATTAATCCCCATCGATACACGGGTAACATTATACGTATCGACTTCGATTTGACCTAAGAAATTCCCACTATAAATTAAATTAAAGCCAAAAGCCTCTCCCGCCAACTCAGTTGCATCAGGAGAAACAAGGGCTAGAAATGGATTATGTTGATGACTCGAAGCACCACGAGCACTCGAAAATTGTTGAATTCCCTTAATTAAACTTGCTCTTTCAACATGTGTTTCACGAGCCCATGCCCCATGTAAATGGATTAAATCAAATTGATCATGATCAAAATCGAGTGATAGACTCATTAAACGATTAATAGCAACAGTATCCTCACCCTCATTTTTAATGACTTGCCTGCGACTAATCGCATCACTATCTTTAAAAATGGTGTAGATTAAATCAATATTCAAATCACTATAGCGATCCTTAGTATGGATAATTAAACTCTCGGCTTCTTCATTTTCAGCGGATAACATTGGCAATGTCTCTGACTCTGTTTTACCATTTTCTAAAGTATAACCCAGGTATTCAAAATGCGAAATCCGATCATTCGAAGGATAGGTCAACTCTACAGCCGGCAAACGAAAATCCGTCGTACCATAAACAGGCAACTCTTGTCGAATATGTTCCAAAGAAGTCAGTTGGCTGCCTACAATTTGATTATTCGATGGACGTGCTTCCCGTTCAATTAAATAATCAAAGCTCGTTTGATGGTGTATAGCTTTCCCAAAATAAAGGTGTTCTAAAATATTCAGCTCTTCCATTACCCTAAAAATATAAGAAATTCTTGAATTACTTAAATGAAATGAAGGCATCGATGAATGACTTCTCTCATTAACAAATATCATCTGCATACAAATCCTCACAATCTACTTTTTATTAAATAAATATCGCTAACCGTAAGCGGTTACTACTAGTATAAGTTTTTTCCATAATATTTCAAGTGACCATTATGCGATTTTATCAGTTCAAAATAAGTACTATTCAAAAAGAAGGGGTCCTGAAACCCCTTCACAATTTTATGATTCATGAACAACTTTTGACATTCTGATGGGATGTGAACTTATCTTACCGTTACCCGACGCATACAAAGCAATAAAGTTTCCTGTGAAGGATCCGCCAACTTCCGTTGACAAATAATGTGGCACACCCTCTCCAAGAAGAATAAGCTCTTTTGGACTTTTACCATAAAAAAATTGATAACTTTGTGGACTCCCCACTAAACGCAGTACAACTTCATTGCCAACAAAAGCTTCCTCAGCTATAACCGCACTTAAAGGACCGATCCGTTGTTTTAAAATTACTTTTGTTGACTTTTCAAATCGCTTAACCGCTATTTCATAATGATGTTTAGCATTTAAGAAAACAGTCAAACCGAATTCTTGATGAACATCCAATGCATCAAAGTCCAAGCAAACAGTTGTTGAAAAATGAAATTCATCCTGCCTAAAACCAAACCAAGCCATTTCAGCCTGATCATCCAAATTTGCTTCATTGCCATATAACTTAACCAATTCCTTAGACTCAATTTGGACTAATTCCGTATTTTGACTAAATAAGTAAGTCCAATGCAATGAATCAAATGCTAAAATAGATGCATCCAATAGACTTTCTTTCAACTCCGCCGGTAAGTTAGCCTCTATTTGAGTAGCTAGCGAACCATGCTTACCAAAAACAGGCCATGCCCCTTCATCCCATTTAACGGGTAAGACGGACGTTTCCCGCCCTAAAATATGACTGACTGGAAACTTAGGTAACACACGAATACCTAAACAAACCGCCCACCAGTTTTGATTTTGATCTTGGACTAAATCTGCATGACCAACCGCACGAATCGAACTGGAAAGAGAACGATTAGTTAATACAGGATTATTTTCAAAAGCTTCGTATGGACCACAGATAGACTCACTTCTTGCCATCGTAATCATATGCTCGTAAGTCGTCCCACCTTCAGAAATCATTAAATAATAAAAACCATCCTTTTTATAAATATGTGGTCCTTCAGGATCTCTTCCACCTGTCCCCGTCCAAATATCATGCAATGAACCTGTCGCACCCGTTTCTAAATCAATCTCACACAAGTATATTTTTTCATGCGTGCCGGTATAATATATCTTCCCATCATCATCGATAAATAATGATGGATCAATCCCCGGCAAATCCAACCAAATCGGATCAGACCACTCTGAATAAATATCATCGGTCCAAACGATAAAATTTCCATTAAAACCTTCGGGACCACCCACATTCGTACAAATAAGATAAAACCGCTCATTAATATACCTTAAAGTTGGAGCGTACAGCCCTAGCGCATTAGGAGCAGCAGTCGATAACTTTAGCTGCGAGGGGCGACTAATCCCATGATTAATCAACTCCCAATCAACCAGATTTTTACTATGATAAATAGGCAAACCTGGGAAATATTCAAAAGTACTTGTTGCGACAAAGAAATCATCTCCCACGCGGCAAATAGAAGGATCTGGATTAAAGCCCCGTATAACCGGATTTTCGTATCTCACACCATCACTCATTTCATAAATTATTGACTCACTTGCCCACTCACTTGATTTCCATTGACCTCTAATTGATAGTTTATTGACTCACCATTATAGAAATTAAACGTTAAGGTATAAGATCCATCTTCTAATAAACGCGTATAATTCTCAAGTAAATCAATGGTATTTTCGTTTGGATTCGCTACAAATTCATAACCATTTTCTAAATAATCCCACCAACTATTATTGGAAACAAGCTGATTTTCAGCATCCCTTGATTCGACCGATTTCAATATCTGCCCATTATAATTCAGTGGAATTTTTAACACAGCCGTCATTTCTTCCTCTTCTAAAGTAAATATCTCTGGTTTATCCACGCGAACTAAATGCTGTTGCCAATCACTTCCGTCTGAAAAAATAAATTCAAGCGTAACTTCATCAGCTATTTCCACTAAGGCATCACTAAAATCATCTAAGTCGATCGATATCCCTTCACCATTAGAACGATAGGAGACAGTTTCACCGTTACTATCTTTCACTTCGATTAATTCAAGGCCATTTAAAGTTAATGGTAAGTCAATCGTAGTTTGCCCTTCTTCTATAAATGAGGTATTTAAATCACTCACATAGGCTGAACGTGTTTCCATAGAGTTTTCAATCATTTGTCCAAATGGTTCGACATACCATTCAGCTGTTTCGCGATTAATGTGCTGACCATTATCCCACAGCATCAAGTTAAGCTGTTTTTCTTGGGCATAGTAGTTAATAAACTCAAGAAACTTCAATGTTTCCCCGAACTGGTTAATTTCACTACTTTTGTCATAACCTAATAAACCATATTCACCAATTGTTACACCAATCCCATTCGCAACAAAGGTATCATGAACTCGATCAAAAACATCCACCAAGCTCGAACGCGGTGTAACATCATCCCAAAGGATTTCATCAAAACCTGTTTTCCCTATATTGGTACTGTACACCCACTCACTATAGTAATGAATTGTCGCCATAATATTAGGATCATCCAATTCAATGATTTGATCATAAAGTGCATCCAACTTATCTTGAGCAGCATCTGTATTTAAAGTAGGTAAAACGAGCATCCGCTCAGCATTATTTCCGCCACTATTGCGCACAATATCATAAAAATCTTTATTTAACTGAGTTAAATAAATAATTCCAGTCTCATCTTCTGTATTATTAAATTGAGGCTCATTAATGGATTCGAACATGACGCGCTCATCTTTATCTTTAAAGCGCTCGGCTAATTGGTCCCAAATACGGTGATATTTATTATAAATATCTGAGTCTGTTGTTCCATCCCAATCCGAAAGCCATATCCACGAATCGTGATGAAGGTTAATCATCACATAAAGGTCTTCTTCCAATGCCCAGTCAACCACTTCTTCATAACGATTTAGGAATTCTTCATCGATTGTAAAATCATTTGCAGCATCACTTATACGCATATGAGCTGTAAAGGGAAGACGAATGCTGTCAAAGCCCTTTGCTTTAATACTTTGAATAAGCTCTTTTGTTACAACGGGATTGCCCCATGATTCTTCACCACGGTCACCATTTTCATCAAACCCATCAAAAGTGTTCCCTAAATTCCAACCCATTCCCATTGCTTCAACATAATCTAATGATACAGACTCTTCATTGGCTAATACGGTCGCAGATGAAAATAGCGGACATAACAGCAAAGAAACAAGTAATCCAATACTAAATTTATACATACGTTGACTCCTTTTCTATTATTATTGATACTTTTTGCATACTACCCTCCTTTTATAATAATAACCATTTATATTCATCTCTATCATAATTGAAACCGCTATCATCGTATAAGGTGAAATTTGGTGATGATTCATGTAAAAATTAGACATCATCAAAAAAGCTGCGCGAGGCAGCTGTAATGTATGCATCGATTCATAAAAATAAGCAGCCTATTATTCAACTGTAACTAGTTGAATAATGAACCACTTTTGATTTGAAAAATTTTAGAACTTGGTTGGATAATGTGCGGTCGGATGAAACTCACCTTTCAAACGAGCGCGAACAAACCGCTCGGATGAAATCAACTTTTCATCCGACCGCAGACAAACCGCTCGGATGAAACTACCTTTTCAAACGAGCGCGAGCAAGCCGCTCGGATGAAATCAACTTTTTATCCGACCGCAGACAAGCCGCTCGGATGAAACTCACCTTTCAAACGAGCGCAAGCAAGCCGCTCGGATGAAATCAACTTTTCATCCGACCGCAGACAAGCCGCTCGGATGAAATCAACTTTTCATCCGACCGCGAACAAACCGCTCGGATGAAACTACCTTTTCAAACGAGCGCGAGCAAACCGCTCGGATGAAACCATCTTTTCATCCGACCGCGTAGCAGTTTGTGTCCATTCAATTGAGTAAAAATAGTAATCCTTGTTAATTTTTCTATAACAACTCAACCTTCCACTACACCCTTTAAAGCCGTTCTCTTCATCAAAGGCGTCAACTCAAAATCCGACTCAATCGCTTCATAAGCCTTACTTTGACTGCTTCGTTCAAATGCATCCATGACATCTAACACATGAAACAATTGTTCCACATTCACTCGTGGCTGGCGATTATTCGCTAAAGCATCGGCCATGTCCGCAATTCCCAGACCTCTTGAATTCTCACGATAATCAAACAACAATGGCATTTCTTTATATTCATTATCTTCGATCCGCAAAAGATACACCTTGTCTCCAAACATATTTGGATCTGGCACAATCAGTGTTCCTTCTGAACCATATATTTCAAACCGGGCTTGTTCTTTATAAACCACATCAAAAGTAGTTGTTAAATGACCGACCACACCATTCTCAAATTCCATAATCCCCGTTAAATACGTTGGCACTTCCACATCGACCACTTGATTCATCAACGGCTGACTGGTAATGGTCCTTTGGCTAAACGACTTTTTAGCTAAACTCGTCACACCCTTAACTTTCCCCAACAAATTGACCAAAGCCGTTAAGTAATAAGGCCCCATATCAAACATCGGGCCGCCACCTCTTTGGTAATAAAAGGCAGGATCTGGATGCCAACTTTCATGCCCTCGACAAATCATCGAAGCTTGAAAAGCAATCGGTTCACCAATATAACCATCCTCAATCAACTTGCGACAAGTTTGAATCGATGCCCCTAAAAAAGTATCCGGTGCTCCTGCAATCATCAATCCCTTATCTGCCGCTAACTGAATCAATTCTTCCCCTTCTTCGACCGTTGCCGCTAAAGGTTTTTCAGTATAAACATGCTTGCCCGCTTCTAAAGCAGCCTTTGTCACCACATAATGTTCATACGGGCGTGTTAAATTCAACACAATCTCCACCTCTGGGTCTGCCAACAACTCCTCCAAATCCGCATATACCCTTGGAATCCGGTATTTTTCCGCTGCTGCCTCAGCCCGCTCTCTTACCAAATCGCAAACCCCTACTACTTCAAGCTGTTTAAAAACTTCCGTTAAATTTTTCAAATAAATATCACTGATAGACCCCACACCAACAAATGCCAATTTAATTCTTTTCATTAATAAGCACCTCCCTAATACATCTTCGCATCATTTTCAAACCGTTCTGTAGTCAGACCTTGTTCTTTTACAATCGTCTTACTCTCACCAGCCCATAGTAAACCTTGTTTCATCAATTGATGGGCCATTGGACTCTTATCAAATACATCATCATGATGCCCTAATGATTGATAAAACACCCGTCCATTTCCCCAAAATTTCGTCCAAGCAACCGGCATATCCACAGCCTTATTGGATAAGTGATAATAAGGAACATCTGGATGAGGAAAACGTGTACTCGCTAATACCTCAACCGCTGGATCGATATGTAAATAATAGTGTTCAGACCAAACAGTAAAATCGCTCAGACCTTTTACAATAGGGCTAGACCCATACTTAATTTCTACTTGGTATTCAATGCCATCTCCTCCTGGATGCGATACCCACTGACCTCCAGTCATAAATTGCCACTGTGTATCATTTCTAAAGGCATCACACATTCCACCGTGAGCTCCAGCTAAGCCCATTCCTGCCCCTACCGCTTTTACCACATTACTTGATTGTTCTGGAGTAATGGTCCCCATTGTCCAACAAGCAACTAACAGATCCATCTTTTCTAAACGTTCAAAGTCTTCTAAACATGTTAAGTTATCTTCTATTTCTACTTGCCAATTACCTTCTTCGATTAACATTTGTGCAAATCGTTTACTGGTTAACTGAGGTTCGTGACCATCCCAGCCACCTTGAATAATTAAAGCCCGCTTCATTAAATCACTCCTTTTATAAAATAAATAACGCTTTCAGTTGCATTTTATCAATAAACAGCTTAAGATACCTGACAGATACATAAATAAAGTAGACAATAATTGGTGTAAAGGATGGGATTAATATTTTTGCTTTTTACGAGACTCAATGGACCCATGAGCCTTATCATATTTTAGAGGTCCAAAACTTTAATTTTCCACGTCATTTGCATAAAGATTTAGAATTAGTTTGGGTTACTCAAGGAAAGTGTCAAATTGAAATTGAACAAGAGATATTTACTTTGAAGGAAAATTCCCTGGCTATCATTTTTCCGCACTCGATTCACTCTTATTACGATTCCAATGACTATAAAGCGCACATTATGATTATTGATCCTCACTATCTCTCGGACTATCAACCGTATTTATTAAATTATTCTGTTATCAATCCTAGCCTTGAAATATCACACGAGCTCGGTCAAGCATTATATTTATTAAAAGAAACCATCCATTCAGAACGAGACAAGCAAGAATTGTTAATTAAAGCGCGATTTAGTCTAGTATTTGCTCTAATCTTTAACAAGATACAATTGACTAAAAATCAGACAGTTTTTGAATCATCATTAACTCACCGGGCATTAACCTACATTAATAACCAGTATACCCAAGCCCTTTCACTGCAGTCCATTGCTGACGCTCTCCAATGCAATGTCTATACTTTGTCTAAAATTTTTTCTAATCAAATCGGAATGAGTTTTCCTAATTATTTGGCACACCTTCGTATCTCACATGCTAAGAAACTACTGCAATCAAGTTCACTATCCATTCTTGATATTGCCTATGAATCGGGCTTTGAGACACAAAGAAGTTTTAACCGCCAATTCTATCAACAAACACAAATGACCCCTCGTGAATACCGCAAGAAAATAAATGATTAGCTATAAACACAAAAAAAGCAGGTTTTCACCTGCTTTATGTGTTTCAATATTCAATTATTTATTCTGGAACAATTGCAAATACTTCTGCTGGAAAGCCTGGTGCATCTTGAATATGTGGCATTGTGACAAAGATAATGCCCCCTACAGCTGGAAGTTGATCTAAGTTGGCCATCAATTCAACTTGGTACTTATCTTCAGCTAGCCAATATAACTCAGCATCAAGAAAACCTGCTTCAGCGGCTTCCACACCACTATCGGTATTTAAGGTTTCGTGGCCGATTGCGGTAACGTTTCGCGTACGGCTGAGATATTCTAATGCAGGAATTGACCAACCTGGTGTATGTTCCACATCATTTTCATCTGTATTTTTAAATAAATCACTGTCGTGGAATCGTTTATACCACCCACTCGAAAAGGCCACAAAACTTCCTTCTGGGATAGTTCCATGCTCAGCTTCAAATGCTTGAATATCCTCTACCGTGACTGCATATCCGGGTGTTTCTGCAACTTTATCTTCTAAGTGAATCACATAAAGTGGTAAAACACGTTCTTTCAAGCCGATTTCTTCCATACCACGTTTACCTTCCGCAAAATGCTTAGGTGCATCAATATGAGTACCGTGAGAAGTTCCAATTGTATATTCACGCGAATCCACACGGGATTCTTCCATCGTTGAAATGATCGTTTCCTTTAAAGGATTAAAGGTATGATAAATGGGAATGTTTTCATGAACCTCATGTGTTAAATTAACCCAGCGATAGGACTTCAGCTGTTCTAATAATTTTTGAATTTCATTCATTTAACTCTCTCCTTTTAATTAATACGACTGCATTTATAAAATAACAGGACAATTTCCTTATACTTTTAACATCAATCACACCTAGAGTGCCTACTTCTATTGTAACACGATTTAAGTTTTTAAACCTTTATGAAGGCTTGTGCCTTCTCGTTAAAGCTAGGCCATTCCATTGAATATCTTATTTTTGTTATGGTAAACTATATAAGTATATAAAATTCTATTCAATACTAAATATGAGGTGGAATGATGAGAAAAATCGCTTTTGTGACGGATAGTGGAACAGGGCTAACGGTAGCCCAAAACAGAGACTTAGGTTTTTTTAGTGTTCCTTTACAAATTTCATTTGATGATAAAAGTTACAAAGAATATGAAGAAGTTAGTTATCCTGAAGTTTATCAACAATTGCATCAACAACGCATAGTAAAAACTTCATTACCTACTCTATCTGATATCGAAACTTTGTTTCAAGGCATTAAGGATGAAGGATATACAGAGATTTTTGCGATTCCAATTTGTTCTGGCCTAAGCGGGACGGCCAGTGCTATGCATACGACGGCCCAAAATTTAAATATCCCCTTCACCTTCTTCGATACGGGAACGACAGCTGTGATTCAGCGATATTTATTAAAATTAGCCAAGACATTGTCGAATAAGGGATTAGAGTTAGATCAAATTGTTAAGCGCCTAGATGCAGCGCTTGAAGATGCCAATACCATTTTGATTCCAGACGATTTGATGCACTTGTCACGGGGCGGTCGCTTATCTCGAACGAATGCGATTGTTGGAAATTTAGTTCAGATGAAACCTATTTTAGAAATTAATCGTGAAACAGGTGGAACCAATAAAGTCGTTAAAACGGTTCGTACCTTTAAGAAGTCCTTGCAATATGTGATTGATGAGAAAATGACTGCTTTAAATAAAAGACAATTTAATTGGCATGTTGTAGTTGCCCATGTCGATGCGCTTGATGTCGGCAAGTCTGTTCGTGAAAAAATTCAGCAAGCTTTTCCTCATGCGACAACGGAATTGATTGATTTGGTGCCAACGGTTAGTGCGCACACAGGGCTTGGATGTATTGCTTTCCAAATATTCCGTAAGCAAGATGGGATAGAGGTATAAATTTGATTTTATTAAGAATATTAAAAAACGATCTTCGTCATCTGACAAAGATCGTTTTTTATATAGGATAGGTTTATTCAATATTTTGAGCGTTAGCCGCATTCGCGCCTGCAATTCGGCCATAAACGATAATATCAGCTAAGGCATTACCACCTAATCGGTTTGCGCCGTGAATACCACCGGTTACTTCACCTGCTGCAAATAGTCCTTCAATGACTTCGCCATCTTCATTTAAAACTTGTGCGGCTGCATTAATTTGTAATCCACCCATTGTGTGGTGTACGGTTGGTTTACGAGCAGCTGCATAAAATGGTGCTGTGTCGATTTTATTATCGAATAGTGTTCGACCAAATGGATCTTCAATCTCACCGTTAACTGCTTGATTGAATTCATCCACTGTCGCTACTAAATTATCTGGATTGACACCGATTAATTCGGCTAATTCTTCTAGTGTGTCGGCTTCAAACGCACGACCTTCAGCAACTAATTCATCAATAGTTTCATTAAAGTTATTGGTTGTATCACCCGTTGGATATGAGTGTTGGTCAACAATCGTCCACATCATTGCATCTTCTTGTTCGAATAATGCTTTCGTCATCACATCACGACGTTCACCTTCATTAACAAATCGATTTCCGTCTGAATTAACAAAGATTCTATCTTGTACCCCTTGCTCAATATTTCCTGATAGACTTCCTGTTTCAGGATCGCCCATTGGTAATAATTGGATATCACTCATTCCAACTAATGAGGCATTGATTTGTTGTCCTAGCTCAATACCATCACCTGTTGCACCTGTGTGGTTGGTTGTTTTAATATCTAATAGAGAAGCCCAATTTTCATTGTATTCTTCACGCATATCAACATTAGCTGCAAAACCACCTGTTGCAATAATAACTGAACTAGCTCTTAATTCAACTTTCTCACCATTGTTTTCAACGATAACACCAACAACTTTATTATCTTCTATTATTAAATCAGTCGCTTTAGTGTTTAGGAAATATTGCATACTGCCTGAATTTTCTTCGAAATAACGAGTAAAGGCATTAACATAACCTGTACCTAGAGGCTCTGATGGTTGATGAGCACGTGTC
Source organism: Fundicoccus sp. Sow4_H7 (assembly GCF_052115865.1). Classification (NCBI taxonomy): domain Bacteria; kingdom Bacillati; phylum Bacillota; class Bacilli; order Lactobacillales; family Aerococcaceae; genus Fundicoccus; species Fundicoccus sp. Sow4_H7. The sequence goes on from NZ_JBQKME010000010.1 coordinate 60,805, forward strand.
CACAAGCCGCCTAAAACAGTAAACATGTAGTCATTAAAGCCCATACCTAATGATTCTAGCCATTCAATACCTTCATATGCTTTTTCACCAAGCTGATCTACTAAAACTGGATCCGCCATTTTGTCTCCACCGTTATATGTTTGCAATTTATGCAGTGAAGGTGAATCGAATAAATAAGTTTCACCTGATGCTTTATAAGCATCCCATTCTTCAGCTAATGTTGCTTGCCAAGATTGGACTAATTCATCTTCTTGTTCTTCTGCAATTAAATTTTCAACTGTTTGTCTTTCTAAATCTGTCATTTCAATCAGTTGTTGTCTTTCTGTATCAAATGAGTTATAGGCAGCACCAGAAAGAATTGTATTTCCACCTAGACGAGGCATTTTTTCAACTAAAATAACATCTGCCCCATTTTCATGTGCACTGACAGCTGCAGCTAGTCCTGCTCCACCACCACCAATCACAATGACATCTGTGGTTTGACTTTCAATCGTTTCAACTTCTTGAACACTTTCAGCTTCTTTTTCTTTTAAGGCATCAACATCAGCACCTGCAGCCTCTAAAGCCAGTGCTAGTGCTGCTAAAAAGCCGTTAGATGAACCTGATGCGCCTGAGACCACATCAAGATTGAGTGTTTGTCCTTCTATGACTTGATTCGTAAGTGTTTCAATCGCTTTATCACCAATACCTGGTGTTTCATCAGCTGCATCAGCTTCAATCGAAACGATGCGATCTTCTGTGACAGTTACTTCTACAGTAATATCGCCACCATAACCTCGGCTAGTTCCTTCGTAGCTTCCAGCTGTGAATTCTTGAGCTTGTATAAATTGTGCCGAAGGCATAATCATCCCGGCAACTAACATTATAAAAACAAAAACTTTTGACCATTTCCCCATGTAATCCTTCATAAATTTCCTCCTTGTGATATGTTACACTCAGATGTTATCTAATTCACAAATCAAAATCAAGCTAAATTGTGCTTTTGTTCACAATTTTTTTCTTTTAAAATAAATATAGCAGTGATATTTATTATTATCAGGTGTATTTTTCATTTTTCATTTCATATATAATAGGATTAATCATTGGGTAGACAGATTAAAACTGGAGTTGATATTATGCGTAAAATTAAAAAGGTCTTAGTCGCTAACCGTGGTGAAATTGCGATTCGAATTATGCGAGCTTGCCATGAATTAGGAATTCAAACTGTCGGCATTTTTTCAAAAGAGGATGTTGGGACTTTGCATCGCCAAAAGGCGAATGAATCTTACTTGGTTGGGGATGATAAGAGTCCAACACAAGCCTATTTAGATATCGAGGAAATTATTGCTTTAGCTAAGGCTAAAAATGTGGACGCGATTCATCCAGGATACGGGTTTTTAAGTGAAAATGAACAGTTTGCGCAGCGCTGTGCCGAAGAAGGTATTATTTTCATTGGTCCCGAACTAAAGCATTTGGAAATGTTTGGTAATAAAACACGTGCTCGCGAAACAGCGATTAGTGCCGGCTTAAAAGTTATACCTGGAAGTGATGGTAAGATCGATTCAGTCGAGGATGTTTATGCATTTGGCCGCGAACATGGTTATCCTATTATTGTAAAAGCTGTCAGTGGTGGGGGCGGTAAAGGGATGCGGATTGTTCATGATGATAGCCAAGTTCAGGAAGCTTATGATCGCACAAAATCGGAAGCGATGAATTCTTTTGGAAATGATCTTTTATATCTCGAAAAATATATTGACCATCCAAAACATATTGAAGTTCAAATTTTAGGCGACCATTATGGAAATATCGTCCACTTACATGAGCGTGACTGTTCCGTGCAACGTCGTCATCAAAAAGTAGTAGAAGTAGCTCCTGCTTATAGCTTAAGCCCATCACTTAGAAATCGTCTCCATCAAGCGGCTCTACAGTTAATGGAAGATGTTCAATATGTTAATGCAGGGACGGTTGAATTTTTAGTTTCTGCTGAAGATTTCTATTTTATTGAAGTCAATCCTCGTATACAGGTTGAGCATACGATTACTGAAGCGATAACAGGAATTGATATTGTTAAAAAGCAAATTTTAGTTGCAGATGGTGAATCTTTATTTGGTGATGCTATTCAATTGCCAGCACAAGAAGATATTAAGGTGAGAGGCTTTGCGATTCAGTCCCGGATTACAACTGAAGATCCTTTAAATAACTTTGCACCTGATTCTGGCAAAATTAGTGGTTACCAATCTCCCGGTGGACCTGGTTTACGTTTAGATGCAGGCGATGCTTTCCGTGGTTCGGTTATTTCCCCTTACTATGATTCATTGCTCGTAAAAATCACTTCGCATGGGTCAACGATTGATGAAACAATTTCTAAAATGAAACGGGCTTTAGATGAAATACGTGTTGTAGGTGTGACAACGAATATTTCTTTCTTAAAAAATATCATTGATCATCCAAAATTTTATGTGGGCGACTACGATACAACTTTTATTCAAGATACCCCTGAACTTTTTGATTTTGTTCCACCTAGAAACCGTGGCATGAAGTTATTGCGTTATATTGCTGACGTAACAATCAACAACTTTCCAGGGATTGATGTTGCCGAAAAACCTACTTTTGACCAACGATTCACCCCAAGAGCCAGCCGTAAGACGCTAGCTCAAACAGTGGAAAGACCTACTTTTAAACATATTTTAGATAAGTCAGGCCCTAAAGCTGTAGCAGAGGCTGTTTTAAATAGTGACCATACTTTATTAACCGATACGACTTTACGTGATGCACATCAGTCATTATTGACGACGCGTTTACGAACAGATGATATGGTGCGCATTGCACCTTATATGAATCATACGATGCGAGATTATTTTTCGCTTGAAATGTGGGGTGGAGCGACATTTGATGTGGCCTATAATTTTTTACGTGAAAGTCCTTGGCATAGGCTCGAGACATTACGTCAATTAATTCCTGATATCCCCTTCCAAATGTTATTAAGAGCTTCCAATGCTGTTGGCTACAAAAACTATGCGGATAATGTTATTGAAGAATTTATTCAAACAACCGCTAAAAGTGGGATTGATATTTTTCGTATTTTTGATTCCTTAAATTGGCTAGAAACCATGAAATTACCGATAGAATCTGCATTGGGAACTGGTAAAATTGTCGAGGGTACTATTTGCTATACCGGTGACATTTTAAATCCAGCACAATCAGTGATATTTACTTTGGATTATTATGTGGAGTTGGCTAAAGAAATTCAGGCTTTAGGAGTTCATTTCTTGGGGATTAAGGATATGGCGGGGATTTTAAAACCCGAGGCGGCCTATCTCTTAGTTAAAACGTTGAAGGAAGAAATTGATATACCGATTCATTTACATACTCACGATACAAGTAGTAATGCTTTAAGTATGTATTCGCGTGCCATTGATGCGGGTGTTGATGTAGTTGATACAGCCAATGCTGCTTTGGCAGGGCAAAATTCACAACCTGATGCGAACGCCTTATACTACAGTCGCCAAGGCAAAGATCGAAATGTATTGGTTAATCTTCATGCCAATGATCAAATGGCTGAGTATTGGAAAACGACGCGCCAATACTATGCACCATTTGAATCTGATTTGAAAACAACCTTTACACAAGTGTATGAATATGAAATTCCTGGTGGCCAGTATAGTAATTTACGTGCTCAAGCTAATTCATTAGGTTTAGGCTCACGCTTTAGCGAAGTGATGGATGCTTATAAGTTAGTGAATCGTCTGCTAGGTGATATTGTGAAAGTGACACCTTCATCAAAAGTAGTCGGTGACTTGGCACTCTTTATGGTTCAAAACAGTCTTGATGAAGTTTCGATTTTAGATGAAAGCCTAAACTTGGACTTTCCCGATTCCGTTGTTTCCTTCTTTCAAGGGCACATTGGTCAACCGGCAGGCGGCATGAATAAAGCATTACAAAAAGTAGTTTTAAAAGGCCGCGATTTTATTACAGATCGTCCAGGTAAATATATCGAACCATACGATTTTGAGGCTGCCCGTCAAAGCTTAAATGATTTCATGCCAGAACGTGAAATAACGACCCAATCTTTATTGAGTTATGCCTTATACCCTAAAGTATATCAAGACTATTTGCGTTTCTTTGAAGATTTCCATAATATTCAAGTTTTAGATTCAGCAACATTTTTCTATGGCTTATCACTCAACGAAGCAGTTATCGTTGAATTAGAAGCAGGGAAATCGCTCTTAATTGAACTCACGAGTATCGGACCACTACGTGATAATGGTTTAAGAACAGTCTACTTTGATTTAAATGGACTCCCTTATGAAGTCGAAATCCAAGATCGAAAAGTTGAAGGTTCAACAATGGTTCGTAAAAAAGCCGAAAAAGGAAATCCAAAACATATTGGCGCATCCATGCCAGGAACAGTTGTTAAAATGATGGTTGAAGTTGGGGCTCAAGTGACGCAAAATCAGGTCTTATTAATAACAGAAGCGATGAAAATGGAAGCCAGTGTGCAAGCACCTCAAGACGGTGTCATCAAACGCCTTTACGTTGGCGAAGGCGAACAAATTAAAGGTAATGATTTACTAATTGAATTTGAATAAATAACTTGTAAAAAATCCAAATTTTTAAGGAGCCTCTTAAAAATTTGGATTTTATATTTTCCACGACTCATCTTCGATTGCCAACCAATGCAAGCCAGCCGTCATTGACTCTTGAAAATCATCAACAAAATAAATATCTGGCGTATTTATTTGAAGTTGTAAGGTGGATTGTGTGATTTGATCTTGAGTGAGTTGGACTTGGGGGGTGCTGATAATAAAGGCATCGGGAGCAATCACAGCATTATAAATTGCTAAAATCATTAATAAGTTTTCAATGGTTTCATCGGGATTATTAGGTGGCGAATTTTGTAATAAATGAGGTAAATATTTTGCTTCCCCTGCTAAATTTTGCCTTCCTTGGACTAATTGACCATTTGAAAAAATACTAATACCCGGCATGCTATTTTCAGGATGAAAAATACCAACAATCGTATCTTCTAAACTAATATCGTTTGTCAAACTGTAACCAATGGTAACAAGATGGGCATCGTTTTGAATTCTTACGGGGACATCTGTCATTTCAGCTAAAGCTAGCTCAAAATCCCATCCATCAAATAAATCTTCCCAACTTGAAACCACCTTACCCTCATACACTTTTCCTGGAATCGAAAGAGCGATACTAGCGATTTTATCACTTTTTTGTAAATATTGTTGGATAATAGGTATAAAATAATCTAAAGTTACTTCAGAAAACTCACGTTGTTCTTGGTATATAACTTCAGCTTCTAAATTAAGAATTTGGGCATGTATCACTAGCTGACGCTTGTTTTGTTTTTTCTCTTCTTGGATACTAATTAAGAGATCATGTTGCAAATCGTAGTTAAAGTGGTATTTAATAGCTGGTCGCCCCAATGTTTGTTGAACGGCTTCGCCTTCTAATAAAACATTTGCTTCTAGAAGTTGCTTGACCAGGGAATTAATCGTCACCACACTTAAGGCTGTTTCTTGAGCCATCTCTGCTTTTAATGCACTGTCTTTAGTAAACATAAATTGTTGCAAATGATTTAAATTTTGTTGGCGGATAATATTGGTCTGTTGCGTCATGCGATTCACCTCTCTTAATAAGTGTTTAAATGTAACTTAAATATAGTATAGATAGTTAAAAAAGTAAATTAGATTAATTGAAAGGTGTTTAATTAAGGAAGTTTATTAATATCGGTAAATATGCTATAACTAATTTATAGTGTAAATGACAAAATAAAGGCGATGATTCGATGATAAAATTAGTTATTTCAGATTTGGATGGGACTTTTTAAAATGTTAGCAGTGATTTTGACCGCGACCATTACAAGAAGCTTAAACAATTGATGGATACACAAAAGATAATCTTTGCGGTTTGCACAGGCAAACAATGTGAGCGTGTAGAAGAATTATTTGGCGAAGAACTTTCTAAAGACCTTTGAATTTTAGGTGACAGTGCCACCCGAATTAAATACAATGGATCATATGTTTACCAATCGCTATTGGACAAGCAAACGGGTAAAGATATCATCCAGGCTTTAGAAAATATAGCAACTGATCATGTGATCATAGCTTGTACACCCACAGCAGCCTTTATCCGGTCTGATGTGAACGAAGTAAATGCGAAAAAAGTTCGTGGATCGTATGCAGTCGTAAAAACACTGGATGACTTTCAAGAAATAGAAGAAGATTATGTTAAAATTACCGTCTATGATTCAAACTTAGGTTGTTTTGAAACTGTCAAAAAATTAACTGCCTTTAATGAGAAAACTTATATGGTAGCCTCTGAAGCAGCTTGGATTGATATCACCAACAAAGGTATTCATAAAGGAACAACAGTCCAAGAACTGCAAAAAATACTGGAAGTCAATAAAGCCGAAACAATGGTTTTTGGTGATGGCATGAATGATGTTGAATTGATGAACGAAGCAGACTATAGTTTTGTTATGAATCACGCTTTTGAAGAAACAAAAAACGCCGCTAATGTTGTCTTGGCTCCTCAAAATAACGTCTTACAAGCCATTGAAATGATCTTAACTTTGCAATCACACAGTTAAAAACAGGCTTTATGATTAGATTATAGTAAAATAACTATCGTCTATACTCATTTAAATTTCATTTAATTTATTTAAGAAATTTTTAATTAATTATTATATAAAAGCATAGCACTTTGCTCTATTAAGAATGATTTTAAAATGATATATTTAATTTATATCATATAATAAAGAGGTACAACGATGGACGAAAAGATCAAAACAAATTCAAACAAAGAAGAAATTATCATCGAAGAAGACAATGGTCAAACATTTGTTATCGAAGTAGATGAATTAATCGAAGAATTAGAAAGCATCGGTGATTACGATGGCATTAAAGAAATCGAAAAAGATCTCGAAGATATGGCAAACTAATTCTCCTTAAAACAAAAACCTTTCAATCAGATGAAATAGTCTGACTGAAAGGTTTATTTTATTGATTGCTTTGGTCTAAATCAACACTTATACCACGTTCACTAAAAACCTTTTTAGCTACTTCAATCGCATTTAGAACTTTTGGAAAACCAATATAAGATATAAGCTGAATAAATATCTGCATAACTAAATTCAATCATAAAACGGCTCACATCTGGGGCAATATCCTTTAAGTTTTCTTCGATATTAGCATGAGTAGATGTTGCAGCATTATTATCTGCCATGTACTCCATTAATTTCACAATCCCTTTTTGATAACGATTATCTTGTGGCATAACTTTTCTTCTTCTTATATTTGATTTAATCTACTTAGCAGTTGCATGAACAATTTGATATCTTCAAAGCCTAATGTTTGCTTTACTTTGTCTTGAGCCAACCTCCACTACAAACCGAACCAAAATATTCAAACGATTTATATATGTATTCTTTCAATCTCTGATAGTTTTAGATTTATTGGAGCCCTGTTCTTTGCTGGGCCGCTGACGATGGCTGAAGTCATTGAAAAATTAAATATCAGTCGTTCAACCATTTACTGAATGTTACCAAATATTAAAAGGGCTTTAAAAGCGAATTATACTATTTCCATTGATAGTACGCCATTTTCATTTACTGGAGATGAAATGGGTATTCGTTTTTTCCTGATCCAATTTACTGCAGAACGACATCTGGATGAATTACCCTACCCATCACATTTTGAGTGAACCTTACTTAACGATTTTCTTACAATGGTTTCAGACATCTACGATTTATATCTTAATTACACGAGTATCATTGGGTAAATCTTCATTTAAACCTTACTAAAACCCATCAACAATCTAAAGCTCTTAATTCTAAGTGATTTAGATGTCTATCATGCCAAGATGGTCAAGGAATATCTTGAAGAGTCACTTGTAAAAGACATACAATTTAATGTCTATGCTGGTTCATCAATGGATTTTTCAAAAATAGACGAAAGTGAATTTGATTTAATCATTTCAAATGTTCCACTTCCTGAAATCTTCAAAAAACCAACCATCGTTGTTAATACCTTAACCAGATGAATAAATAACTCCAAAATAAGCCTAATCCCTTTTAATTACGAGGGCTTAGGCTTATTTTAACAGTGGTATTTATTAAAGGGTTAAAGATTTTCCGCCTGTAATGGCGATGATTTCAGAGGTAATAAAACTTGAGTCATTGGAGCTGAGGAAAACATAAAGTGGTGCAAGTTCAACCGGTTGGCCTGCACGACCTAGTAAGGTATCTTGGCCAAAGTCCGCATATGAGTCTGCTTGGCCTTCATCCAATTGAAGTGCCGTCCAAATTGGACCAGGGGCTACTCCGTTAACGCGCACTCCTTTTTCTGCAAAATATCTGGCTAAGTTGACGGTTAAGTTTGAAACGGCACCGTTAGCAGAGGCATAATCCATTAAAGCTGGACTTGGTTCAAAAGATTGTGTTGACGTTGTCGTCACAATCGTGCTTCCTGGAGCTAAGTGGTCTTCGGCAGCTTTAACAATTTCAAACATACTAAAGACTTTAACGTCAAATGTATCTTTAACTTGTTCCATAGTTAACTTATCCATACCGTCGCGGGCAAATTGTTGGGCTGAGTTAAGTATTAGTGCATCAACGGTCCCGAATGCTTCAAGAACTTCGTCAAACGCTTTTTTTGCAGCTCCTTCTTCACGGAAGTCGGCTGAAATAATATGGGCTTTACGACCTTCTGCTTCAATGAGTTTTTTCACATCTTCTGCATCGGCTTCTTCACCTGGTAAATATTGGATTGCAACATTGGCCCCTTCACGTGCAAAAGCAATCGCCACTGCACGTCCAATCCCAGAATCGCCACCCGTAATAAAAGCGTTGCGTCCTTCTAATTTGTTATTTCCTTTATAGGAAGTTTCACCACAATCCGGTTTAGGATCCATCACTTTTTCAACTTGAGGATGCATTTCCTCTTGTTTTGGAAATTTTCCAGAGTAGTACATTGTTCTTGGATCAATTAAATGTTCACTTGTCATAATAAATATCCTCCTTTTAATGTTAGTTTTAGTATAGCATAATTTGTTTTTTGCATATAATATATTGCTTTAATTTAGTTATGTTTTTTGAGAAGTTGATTCCATCGTTGGGCATAAATCCATGGATTGAGTCACCATTTATTTGGGTCTATGGTTCGAATTTAATCATTGGCGATAATTTTTATTCCAATACGAATTGTACTTTACTGGATTGTGCTACGATTACAATTGGTGATAATGTTTTGTTGGGGCTAAATGTGAGTTTATATACGCCGAACCATGCCTTTGATGCTGAGGAACGTATCAAGGTTTGGTTCAAGCACTACCAATTTCGATTGAGGATAATGTGTGACTTGTTGGATGAGTGACCGCTGTTGGCGGTGTAACCATTGGTGAGAATACGGTTATCGGCGCCGGGAGTGTGGTGATGAAAGATATTCCTACGAATGTGTTAGCAGCTGGAAATCCATGTCGGATGATTCTGGAGATTACGAGGCGGAGCGGATAAAAAATTAGGTATTTTCTTGATCTGACGGATATGGTGCTGAGTTTCGTCTAATCGGGGATTGATCTGACAGATATGATGTCGAGATTCGTCTAATCGAGGGACTATCTGACGGATATGATGCCAAGATTCGTCTAATCGAGGGACTATCTGACGGATATGATGCCAAGATTCGTCTGATCGAAGAGCAATCTGACGGATATGATGCTGAGTTTCGTCTAATCGGGGATTGATCTGACGGATATGATGCTGAGTTTCGTCTAATCGGAGATTGATCTGACAGATATGATGTCGAGATCCGTCTAATCGGGGATTGACCTGACGGATATGGTGCTGAGTTTCGTCTAATCGAAGGACTATCTGACGGATATGATGCTGAGTTTCGTCTAATCGAGGGACTATCTGACGGATATGATGCAGAGATTCGTCTAATCAGGGTTTGATCTGACGGATATGATGCAGAGATTCGTCTAATCGGGGTTTGATCTGACGGATATGATGCAGAGATTCGTCTAATCGGGGGACTATCTGACGGATATGATGTCGAGATTTGTCTAATCGGCTTGACCTGACGAATATGAAACCAGAAATGGTCTAATCCGAATGTCACATTAGACACTTTGTAAAAATTAGGCTGTTAGTTTATCTTTAATGTCGTATTCTATTATTTAATCTTCATCACAATATAAAAACCGTCATAAACATTTTAATAACAATGTTTTTGACGGTTATATTTACATAATAATTTTGATTTCCTACTCAGTTTCTGCCATTTCCCAATTATGAAATACTTCCTGAACATCATCGTTGTCTTCAAGCAATTCAATTAATCGTTCCATATTTTTGATATCATCTTCGTTGGTTAATTCAACGGTTGTTTTTGGGATAAAGATGACTTCTGCCATTGCGAATTCATAACCTTCATCAGCTAAACCATCTCGAACTTGATTAAAATCCGTTGGCTCTGTCAAAATCTCATAGCCTTCTTCTTCAGCTGTAAAATCTTCTGCTCCCAATTCAATAGCAAGCAGCATTAGCTCTTCCTCATCGATGTTATCATCTTTTTCAATAGCTATGATCCCTTTTCGATCAAACATAAAAGAAACTGAACCAGGTTGCCCTAGATTTCCGCCACCTCTATCAAATGCAAAACGTATTTCTGATCCTGTTCTGTTTCTGTTATCCGTTAAGCATTGAGCAAAAACAGCTACTCCAGCAGGTCCGTACCCTTCATAAGTTATTTCTTCAAAGCTATCGCCTTCTAAGTCACCTGTACCTTTTTTAATGGCACGATCAATATTATCGTTAGGCATATTCGCAGCTTTCGCCTTTTCAACTGCAGCTCTTAGGGCTGGGTTAAATTCTGGATCACCGCCCCCATCTCTTGCCGCCACCATAATATAGCGACCTAGTTTCGCAAATATCTTTCCTCGTTTGGCATCTTCTTTACCTTTTCTCTGTTTTATATTATTCCATTTGGAATGTCCTGCCATAGGATCCCCTCCTTATTCGTTACTATCTATATTATCATATTTATGATGAAGTATTTTGATAAGTTGTAGTTATTGGGTAAGTTATAGCTAAGTATGATGGGGAATTGTAGAGATAAGAAAATCCTTGTGGCATAACTATACAAATAAATATCTCCTGCTGAAAAAAGTATTAATCGTTGATATACAAACAATGAAGAGTTTACAATTAGTTTTATCCATTTCAGATTAATTACTATTTTTATTTCCTAGTTTTTTTCATCGAATGAATGTCACCCCTCCCCATAAAGAGAGTGAGATTTATTAATCTTTTAAATCAACTTTGTGAAGAGTAGATTCTCTAATAATTAACTTTGGTTCCAGTATAATTTCATCTGTAGAAACTATTTCATTTCCTACAATTACGTCAATAACTTTTTCTCCAATCTCTTCATAAGGGTGACCTACAGTTGTTAACTCAGGATTTGAAGCAATCGATAACTGAGTATTGTCATAACCAACTATTGTGAATGGTGGTAAATTTGTTTTAAAATTTTCCTTTAACATACCTATCGCAACCATATCATTGATTCCAATTAAAGCTGTTGGCAAGTCTTCATTATTTTTTACTAGTTTCTTTAGCGCTTCTTGTCCTGACTCAATATCAAAATGACTAGATATGACCCAGTTAGGATTAAATAGCAAACCTCTTTTTTCTAAGGTTGATTTAAAAGCATATAATTTCGCTGCGGTAGTCGTAATACTTTTAAAGCCACCTATCAGACCAAATTTAGTATGTCCTTGTTCAATCAAGTGATCTAGGACTAATTCAATCCCTTTTCCTTCATCCGTTTGAATACTAAAACAATCGATTCCTTTAATTTTCCCATTAATCATGACTAGTTTAGTTTTCTTGGCTATCTGATTGAGCTCACTGACCCTATCACTTTCAGGATTAACGTCGTTGATTAGACCTCCTAAAAGCACAATGGCTTCTGTTCTCTGTTCCAACAACATACGAATATATTTAGACTCTAAATCTCTATTATTTTCAGAATTACATAACATTACCGAATACCCAACTTTATGCGCATGCCTTTCAACTTCAAGAAAAATTTGAGAAAAAAAAGGATTTCTTATATCGGGTGTGATAAATCCTATTACATTTGCTTTATTACTACTTAAACTTCTAGCAAGAGCATTTGGATGAAAATCATACAGCTCAATCACTTTTAAAACTTTTTCCCGTGTCTTTTTACTCACTGGATAATTCCCTGCTATAACACGTGATACAGTAGCAGTCGATACCTCTGCTTTTTTTGCAATATCATAAATAGTTATTTCTTTTTTATCCATACTATACCTTCTCTATCGTCTTCACTTTATAGTCTTTAAACTATAATGGATTATTATTTAACAACTCACTAAGTATTTTTATCTGAAACTACATCTGCTCTTCTTCCGCATGCACTTTCTTGAATACTTTTCTACAAAAATATTGTAAGCATAAAGCAAATCCTCCTGGACCAATGATAACTACCGCAAGAGGAAGATAAACAAATAGTATTACCATTCCAATTAAAAAAAGTAGAAAAAAGGCCGTCAAAAATACTTTTTTAAAAGAAAAATAAAGCGCTAGTTTCAAGAGTTGTATTTTTGTTAACGAATAATCAATTAGAAGCGGAAATACATATAGCCCTACAGAAACTGTTATCAAAATTATAGCAAATAAAGGAAAAATTAAAACATTTAGTGTTTCAGTAGATAAAATGACCCAATAGTTTATGAATGATAAGATCAATATTGATAGAATTGATAGCCAAATCAATAAAGATTTTTTGAAATATTTATTATATGCTTTAAAATAATTTTTAGTGAGCGAGTAAAACTGATTCTCTAATATATACTTCATTGAAAAAAGTGTTGCAGCCCAAGCAGGTCCCATAGGGATAAGTGAAATAATAATTGCAGTTAGAATTACCGGTACAGTAAAGAACCTTTCTTGAAAAGAAATTAATGCCAAAAAAACAGTTATTACAAACAATACATTCGTCAAAATAAAATAAAAACTAGTTAATATGACGCTGTATAGATAATAGGATATTAGATATAGCTTACTTTCAGTATAATCTTTGTTTTGATTTGGCATTAATAACTCCTCCTCTTTGTGACTAAAACTTAATTTATCCAATAATTTTCATATGACCATTCATCTTGCCATTCTATAAATACTTCACCTGAATTGTCTACAGTCAGTGGTAACCATACATACGTTGATTTCCCTAAATCATCCGGTTCCCAACGATCACCCATATATATATATTGACCGTTATTAGGATCAATAGGTAATACGAATGTACTCTGTGAATCAAATGTTGTTTCTTTTGTATCATCCACACAAGGATTACCTACTGTTTCAAATTGACCAAGTGGGTGGTTGGCTACAGCATATTCTGCTAAATTCGGTTTCCATCCTGTACATGCAGATGTCATTAAATAATATTGATTTTTATATTTAAAAGGTGTTGGCGCTTCACGCATTTCTCTAATAAATTGTCTAGACCATTTATCTCCTAAGTCATCTATTGTGTATTGTGGTCGTATTCTATTTGATGTTTTCGGTAAATCAATCCATGTATAATCACTATTTAAACGAGCAATATACATTGTCCAATTGCCTTCGGAAGAATATAGAACATAAGCATCCAAAGACCCATTTCCATCACTATCAATATCATCAACGAACAATGTCATATCTCGAAATGAATTCCCTAGTTCTTTTTCATTAGTATGTTGATCGAACCCTTCTTTTGGTTCAAACAATACAGGACGGTCATAAAATAGAAATTCAAATGGACCTACCGGCGAATCACTTATGGCAACTCCTGCGCTCGATAAAGCATATCCTTTTTGTTCAACATGCATCCACATCACAAATTTTTTAGTTTTTTCATTGTAAATAACTTTTGGACGTTCGACTCTCCCCATATTTTTTGCCTGCAATTCTTGGGGCATTTGTTCTTGCTTCAATACAGTTCCTTCATGCTTCCAATTATATAAATCTGTCGAAGAATAACAACTAATGCCGACTGAATTAAGGTAACCTTGTGTATTATCTTCCCCATACCAATAAAATACCTTATCGTAGTATAAGATACCTCCACCATGAGCACTAATATGGTTGTTATTTTGATCGAGCCATAGATTCCCTGAACTAATAATTTTATTCATAATTACTCCTTCATTTATTAGAAGGAGCTCAAAGTTTTATCTTTCAGCTCCTCATATGATTAATTATTTTGTATTAGTTATTCTTATTCTTCTGAAGCATCATCTGCTTCGTCAGCTTCGTCTCCATCATCTTCAGGAGCTTCTTCACTTACTTCTAACTCTATACCATCTTTTGCAAAATCATCAAGTGCTGCTTGGATTTGCTCTTCTATCGACTCTAATCCACTTTGTACTGTTAATTCTCCTGAAGTCAATTGTCCAAAGAAACTATTGAAAGTATCATTAAGATCATTGAACCCACGGACTAAGTTAATTCGTACATTTTCATTTAATAACATTGCATACTCAACTGTTTCACGATCCATCGCGTTCGATTGAATATCTGAACGAATCCATCTTTCCCAATCTTCATCTGTTCCTATATCATGAATTGCGTCCCAAATTATTAATTTTTCTTCTGGTTGGTCTACTGTAGCAAGCATTACATCGTAGACTGATTCATAGCCGTAAGAAATAGGCACATCATTTGATGGTCCACTAGGGAATGGAACCATACCATATTCTCCTTGCATACGTCCATCTGTCCAATAATTATATGTTACCCACCATTCAGCAGATATCATTGCAATATTTCCATTTGCAAATTCAGTGTAGTTAACGTTCCACGGTTCTCCTTCATCCCAGTTAATTCCTCTGATGGTATGTTGATAATTAGAAGTAAAGTTTTGGTAGAACTCTAACGCCTCCTCCACTTTCTCATCTGACATATCAATATCTATTCCATCTTCCGTTTTGATAATGGATTCATACCCATTAGAATAGATTGCTTTCCATGCAAGATCTTCGCCTGCAAATCCAAAGATATCAGTAGTACCATCGTTATCAAGATCTCTGGTTGCTTGGTCTGCAATTTCAACCATTTTATCCCAAGTCCATTCGCCATTTTCATGCAGCTCATATAGATTAGGCAATCCTAGTTCATCAAATAGTGTTTTATTCCAAAAAATTGCGTCTCGAATAGATTCACCATTTGGCGTTAGAGAATAATATTCTCCTTGGTATTCGCTGGCTAAATAAGATGCTTGACTCCATTTTGCTTCACTATAATCAATAATATCATGTTGGCTCACAGGGTATACAATACCGTTCGAAACCAAACTTGGATAAAATTGTGGTGATAACATGTAAACTATATCGGCTACTGGCTCACCAGCTAATGTAGATCTTACATAAGATCCAATATAATCATCCCAGCCAATTTCAACTACTTCATAATTAAAATTCCATTCTTCTTCTAGAAATGCTATTCTTTCTGCTAATCGCTCATTTTTTTCGCTTGAGTTTGGATCTATAGTACGATCATAAGGCGCCCCCACTTTTAATGTTAAGCCTCCAAAATCATAATCAGGTAAATCTTCCTCAACAACTTCTTGACTATCAGTCTGATCATCTGTAGCATAAACTTTTTGCATCCCTGTAGGTAATAAGAAGGATGTTACCAACGCTGATATACCTACCCATTTAAGTGCTTTTTTCATTTTAATCCTCCTAGATATGGTTACTCTTCTTCAATGTCTAATTCAATACCTTCAGTTGAAAATTCTTCAATTAAAATTTGTACTTGTTCATCTATTGCTTCTAAACCACTTTGAACAGAAGTTTCTCCAGATGCTAATTCTTGGAAGAACCCATTCATTGCAGAATTTATGTCACCAAAACCAAGAATTAAATTAACCACAGCATGCTCATTTAATAGTTTTACAACTTCAACAGTCTCTCTATCTCGAGCATTTCCTTGAATACCTGTTTCAATCCATCTTTCCCAATCTTCATCAGTTCCGATGTTTTGAATAGCATCCCAAATAATTAATTTTTCTTCAGGTTGATCTACAGTTGCAAGCATCACATCAAAAGTTACTTCTCTACCTACGGACACTGGTTCATCGTGTGAAGGTCCTGTAGGGAAAGGTACCATACCATATTCATCCTGCATACGACCATCAGTGAAATAATTCCATGATACCCACCACTCTGCAGAAATCATAGCAATATTTCCATTAGCGAACTCAGTAAAGAGATAGTTCCACTCATCACCTTCTTGCCATTGACGAACAGCATGATTATAATTCATAAATACGCTTTCATAAAATTCTAAAGCTTCTATTGCTTCTGGACTACTTATATCCATTTCGATTCCGGTTGAAGTTTTAATAATTGGAGAATGTCCATTACTAAACATCAACTGCCATGCCAAATCACTATCTTGCGAAGCAAAACCAAATGTATCAATTTCTCCATCATTATCGGTATCAGAAGATGCTTGGTCTGCAATTTCCATCATTTTTTCCCAAGTCCACTCACCATTTTCGTAAAGTTCATATAGATTTGGTAATCCCAGTTCATCAAATAATGTTTTGTTCCAAAAAATACCGCCTCGATTATTATCCGCACCATTTGGTGTTACCGAATAATATTTCCCTTGATATTCACTGGCATCTTTAGCAATATCACTCCAATAAATATCATCGTAATCAATGACATCCAAGTCACTGACTGGATAAATAATCCCATTAGAAATCAAACTTGGGAATAGTTGTGGTGACAGGATATAGACAATATCTGCTACAGGATCTCCAGCTAAAGTCGATGTAATATACTGTTCGATATAATTATCCCAACCTAGTTCAACTGCTTCTAGTTTGAAATTCCATTTTTCTTCCAGCATTTGAACACGTTCGTATAATAATTCATTTCTTTCACTCGCATTAGGATCAATTGTTCTGTCCCATGGTGCACCAATTTTTAATGTTAATCCTCCAAAGTCATAATCAGGGAGTTCTTCTACTTGTGCAGCTTCATCCTCAGTATCATTTTCTGTTGCTTCTACTACAGATATCATATTTCCTAAATCGAACACCGTTAATAACAACATTGC
This sequence comes from Fundicoccus sp. Sow4_H7, assembly GCF_052115865.1. Classification (NCBI taxonomy): domain Bacteria; kingdom Bacillati; phylum Bacillota; class Bacilli; order Lactobacillales; family Aerococcaceae; genus Fundicoccus; species Fundicoccus sp. Sow4_H7. Next base: position 77,945 of record NZ_JBQKME010000010.1, read on the forward strand.
TAAAGAAAAAACTTTTAACCAGTTAAAAATTTTTTTCATTTTTCTTCCTCCATTTATTAAATGTCTATGCAACGGCAACAGTTTAGACTTTTTCATGCACCTCCAATATAATTATTAAAATAAGCTGTTTTGATAAAGATTCTTTTTTATTTACCTTTTACTATTAATATTTTTTCAAAAAAGCTTATTTTAGTATATTCAATTACCCAACGATACCAGAACGTTCGATACTCTCTACAAAGTACTTTTGAGCAAATAGATAAACAACAATAAGTGGTAAAATAACTAAAATCGTACCTGTATTATTCATCATAGATGCTAATGCAGGACTGACATAAGTCATTTCGCTAGATATCAGACTTGAAGCTAACGAACTTAAAGCATTTGACATTACTCTAAAATTATTCAAATATAATCCACTGTAAAAACTATCTGTCCATTGCCAAACAAAGCCAAACAGGAAAACTGTTACTAACATTGGAACAGCGCTCGGCACCATAATACGATAAAAAGTTTTAAATGGTCCACACCCATCGATATAGGCTGCTTCTTCTAATTCTTTTGGCATATTTCTAAAATATTGTCGCATTAGGAAAATATAGAGACCGTTTTTATATCCTTGAGTTAGTAACGAGCTCAGCACAAATGGCCAGAATGTATCCATTAAATTAACACCTGGGTTTCCTGTCAAAGCTTCATAGATTCCGAAGACATCAAAGAAACGAAACTGTAGAAACAAAGGCAACATAATAACTTGTGGAGGAACTAGTAAACATAAAATTACAAGTAGAAATATAATGTTTTTTAAAGGAAAATTGAATCTTGCAAAACCATAACCAACTAAGGTACAAGAAATTAGTTGCAACAGACTGACCATAGTTGATAACAACAATGTTCGAAAGAAAGTTGCGACATAATCCATTTCTTCGAATGCAATGAGATAATTATGAAAGCCAATTTCTCTAGGTATATATTGCACTGTTGCATCATATAAATCTGCCTCAGACATTAAAGAGACCATAAATTTCGTGAACAGAGGATGTAGAATGATAAAGCAAATTCCAAAAATCAAGACATATCTCACAATCATCCATAAAATATTACCTGTTTTTTGCAAATAACTTTTGACTTGCGCTTGATCTAACTCCGTTCTTCTTTTAGATGGTTCCAATACTTTTTCTGCCAATATTTTTGTTCCTCCCTTCTTAATATTGATAGCGAGCGAGTGATTTAACTAGCACAACTGACATAATAATTAGCATGACTGCCACAGTAGCTAAATAAATCCAAGCCATTGCAGACCCTGTACCAAAATTAGACTGACTAAAAATAGTGGTCTGAATCATACTCATCATTTCATTATCTGGATGTGTAAATGTATCAATAATTGAATACACAGCATTTACGATGATAAGTGGACTGATCATTGGAAATGTTATTTTCCAAAAATTTTCCCAAGCTGTCGCTCCATCCATAGTTGATGCTTCATATAAAGCTATGGGGATAGATTGTAAAGCTGCCAAAAAGATTAAAATCTGAACCCCAGAAGCTATCACTATTTCATAAATTTGATCAACTGCTAAAACTAAAAAGTTAATAATCGCAGGTGGAATATTCATAGAATATAATAATCGTCTAAATTGTAAAAACTGCATTAATTGACCTGATGAACTTTGCATATTATCTTCAGCAATTAATTGGGCAGAAGATACTAACAAGTCAGAGCTTTCCATCGCTAAAATAATCCCTGAAGTTAAGATTACTGGTAAAAAGAATACGGATCTTGCAAAGGCTCTTCCTTTAAATTTAGCGTTAAGTAGACTTGCTGCAAATAAGCTAAATATGAGTACAACCGGGACTTTAGATACTAATTGTGTCACAGTTGAGAGTAAAGCTGGAACAAAATCGGGATTAACTCTCAACACTTGATTATAATTTTCCCATTTAATGTAATCCAATTCATATCCAGTAGAAGTCACCGTTAAATTGTTCATACTATAAATAAATGATTGGATTAATGGAGTGAGAAATAGTAATAAAAAACCAATTATAAACGGACTAATAAATAAATATCCTAATATTGAACGCTGCTGTTTTAATGTTAATCTTCTTCTTTTTATTGCCTTATGTTTTTTTGTCTTATGATGGTTGTTACTCACACTAAACCTCCTCAATCACTAAAAAGTCTTTGGCCTCAACTGCTTTACCTTCATATTGAAACGGTTGATTCGAATAATTGATAATTACTTTTACTCCATTCGCATAAGTAACTTCATAAACATCATTTTCTATCTTTTGGTGTAAGATTATTGATTGACCTTGAACCGCTTCTAATTCGGTATTAATAGTGTGATACAAATCTTTTATTTGATCATACCAATTCCCATAATACACAGAATAAAGATCTTGATGCTGTGTTTCTTTTAAAATATAGTTTGGTTCTGCAATCCATTCTACAAATATACCCGCATTTGTCTCGATACTCTTAAGTAATTCTTCTTGATAATCACCTGTTAAATTTAATGGTTGCCCTGAAAAATCAATATAACCACTGAGTAACATTTGGTAAAATGGAATCGACTCATCTGTAATTGCATATTTGTTTGAAGTCATTGGTACTCGAATAATATCATCAACATAATTTAAGGCATACACATTAGCGTTACTTGCCATTAAACGACTGGTTCTCTCTTTTAAATTAGTCATGCTGTTTTTTATGAAATCTAGACTACTTTGACGGTCTACAAAATTATTTCTTGAAAAATCAGAGACCAAAGTAGACGTTAACGTTCTAAGTGAAAGAGAATCCATCGCTACCGATGGTATATCGTTCATAAAATCTTCAATAACTGATTCATATTGAGATGGATTTAATAGGTATTTAGGTAAATTCGTACTTGTTTCTCGACCAACATTACCTGAGACTAAACTATCATCTAGAATGGTCACAAGAGAATTATCTAAATAGCGATTAGCTTGTTGTTCAATTGAAAAGCCATCCCAGAGGGAATCTTGATATACATAACTGAAATCTACATCAAAGTAAACAGGTATTTCGACACTCTGAGTAAAAGCTAAAAACTCATCCAAGCTTACATCTGTATTTAATTGCCTTATAGGATTAATACTGGAAGGATAACTATGATTTAAGCCACCATTAAACCAGCCAGCATATTTCACACGAATATTGGTAATCGAATCACTTAATAATTGATTCATAATCAATTGAGCTTGTTCATATGATGTCAACACTTCTGTTCCCTGATAAGGAATACCTAAAAAACTTTTATCTGTAGTAATCGCACCAGTTAGTCCTAAATAAAATGGTAGGGATTCTCTTTCTTTTACATCAGGAAATTCATTTTTACTTTGTAAGTATTCCCGATAAGAATTAACCATGCCACTGTAATTTGCATCATCCTCGTATAAAAAACGATATCTTACTTGAAAATTCCCTGAGTAAGGTTCTTGCTGATAAAGCTGTAAGATTCCAGAACCTGTCATTTCATCCAGTGAAGCTCTTCCATTAGGTAAGTAGCGAAATTCTGAAAAAGCTTTGTTAAATGAATCAGCTCTTCCTGAGATATCTCCTATAATACGACCATACGCATCCCCATCTTCAATTATTGCTAAAAATGCTTGGTCATTCTTCTTCATCCCAAAAACAGGTAAACGATTTGACATTTCTTTATCGCGACTGGTTGTCTGCATATAAGTTAAAGATTCATCTGAGCCGTACACATCTGCAACGTGTCTAGCTGCGTTGGTCTTCCCATTATTTAAATAGATTAACGCGCCTGATCCATCAGGAACAAAGATGTATCCTTCATCTTCTACACTAGCTGTACCAAAATATTCTAAAAATGAAATATTGGTTAAGTTAAATGAGTCACTGTTGACTATATCATCAGATAAAATTGATGCAATAAAATCTTCTCCATCTAATTCATATAAAACAGGTATTTCGAAGATCGCACCTTCAGAACCTTCAATTGCATGTTCTTCGTTATCCGCATGATAATCTTCCACAGTATAACCAGCATTTGCAAAATATTCTTGAGCCTCTTCTTGAATAAAAACAGCTGTACCTGTACGTAATACGAATATGCCATTTTCCTCATCTGCTCGATAAATATCTTCAACCGCTCGACGTTCCTCATCTGTCATTTGGTCTAAAAACATCTGGAATCGCTCACTTGAGATGATATCTGGAATTAAAAATCCACTAATCTCTTCACCTAATGTATAAGTAACTTTAACACCATCATTCATAACTTCCATAACCACTTGATCATATTCGACACTATCTGTATACGAGTTCATAGTGCTGACTTGACCTGCGAGATTTATGTATGATATTGATAATTGTGAAGATAGCTTATCTTTACTAACACCTGTCGCAATTGCATCTGTATTTGGATCTACTGGGTTAGATAACCAAATTATACCATTGTCTTTATTTGCGATTGTAACAGAATAATTTCTTTCATCAATCGCAAGTATTAATGTATCGTTTTCAACAACAATAGTCTTACCTTGCTCCTCTAATTCAGTAACGACATCTTCTTCTTGAGCTAGTGCAAATGGTATAGCATTTAGTTCTGCGAAAACTAATCCACATAGTATAAACAACAAAATACAAACTTTTTCTTTAATCTTCATTTCTATCACACCTTTCTAGATTCTAAAAACAATTTCGCGATAGATAACTTGAAAGAAGCCAATAATTTGTTGAATTACACTAGTAAATAATAACCCTAGAAATACCATTACTCCCATACCGACTAAAATACCAATAATGGTAAAAAAAGTTTTACTTATGCTATATTGATGAGTAACCATTGTACTCAAAGCTATTAGTATGCCTGCCCATAAAACGGATAAAAAAGCAAAAAAGTAATAAAACGAACTTTCTTGAGTTGTTAATAAATAACTCATTGGAATCAATGGTAAGTTAATCAATACTAAAGGAGTCAGGGCATATCCTGTTGCTATCACAATCTCTCTGAATGTACCTTCCCCATCTGCTAAAGTGGTTAGACACCAATTTGCTACACACCACAAGAAAAAAGGAAGCGCAATATTAACTATTTCTAAAATTATATTTAGATTATTGATTTGATTAAAGTTAAACAAAAAACCAGTATATTGTCTGCGAAAAACATATGTGATTATAGTTAGAAGAACGATGGTCAAGGCTGCTTTCAATGACCCTCTATTTTCTCTTTGTAAATCCCAGAAACCATCAAAAGGACGTACGATAAGGTGAAGACTATATTTTAATTCAGCAATATATGATTTCAAATGTGTCGAACCTCCTCTTTTGTTCTAAAGCTACGAATTTTCTTTATCAGTTTGAACACTAAAAACAGACCGATAATAACAGCAATAACTCCCGCTATTAAACTGAAATTATCTATTAACCAATAACGTCTAAAGCGTGAAAATGCTTTTGTATAATTATCACGATCATTTGCCAGTTGAAAATTTAGCATAGCATCTTGATATTCTCCATTACGGTATTGAGCTTTCCCTAACCCGGTGTAAGCTATATCTGCATTGGCATTAAGCTTAAGTACTTCTTGCCACTTTTGCTCAACTTGGGCATAATCTCCTTCATAATGCAGTCGATTAGCATCGTGAATTAATTTTCCATAGTCGGTCATATCAAAAATTGTTAATGAATTATGATAATCATCAAGAACAAATAAAGAATCCTTAAAATGACCAATCGCAACTGGACTTTGGAAATTCCCAAAGCGATTTCCATTACTTCCAAATACATATAGAAGTTGCCCATCATAATCATAAGTAAAAATTTTCCCAGTATTGCTATCAATAGCTGAATAAATGTGATAATCGGTCACTGTAACATCAGCAAATAAACTAATGTTAGATCTTCCGCCAGTCATATAATCTCCAATAGGTGGACCATAACCAAAATCACGTAATACATTGACCCCAGATGGATTTAAACGACGAATAATATCATCACCGTAATTACTGGAGCTTACACTTTCTCTACTGACATAAATAAAGTCCTCATTATCTAGAAAGATGTTACTATATTCTGTTGGGAGTATTAGTCCCATTCTTTGCCTTTGTTCTTCAGTAGCGATAAATCTGCGCCAAAAGTATTCTGTTGGAGTAATACTTACTTCAGTTGCTCCTAGAAAACCTTGGAAAGTGCCATCTGGATTAATTTCAACAATACCTGAGTTAACCCCGATAGCTAAGGCGTAAATTTGTCCTGCTTTATTAACAGCTATTTTAGTTGGACGAAAAGCTGTTGTATTACTTAACAAGTCAGTAACTGGCGTATCGAAAGTATTAATTAACTCATTCTCTTCGTTAAAATGTAAAATACGTTGATTTTCAGTATCGGCAACATACAGATGATTTTCTTCAGAAACGAAAATTCCTTGTGGTGAACTAAAAGTATCCCCATTATCAAAAGTCTCAATCTGATCGACGAATTCAAAATTTTGGTCGAACCAGACTATTCGATTATTACCTGTATCAGCAATATAAATATTTCCATTTTCACTCACAAATAAGTCTTGCGGACTACTAAATTCTCCGACTCCAATATTATCTCCTGAAATGACTGAACTAGGAACATAAGCATGAGGACTTGGAACAGCATCCAGCCAATAGTTATACGAATATGTTTCATAAGCAACACGAGCATTAACAGTTACAGGAAAATTAAAAATTAAAAGAAGTATCATAGTTAGACTAGTTAAAACTATCGATCGTTTTTCTATACTATACATAGCACGCCTCCCCTAATCCTTTATTCCAGATGTAGCCATTGTCTCTAGTACATTATTCTGACTAATAATGAAAACTGTTAGTGGAACAATCATCATAAACAAAGCAATTGCAGAGGCCGCACCTGCTCTCGAAAATCCAGTTGCAACAATTTGTTGAAGAGCAGTTGGTAAGGTTTTCAATTCTTCATTATAGATAAATGTTCCTCCACTCATATTCCATAGATTTTGGAATGAAAAGATAAGTAAGGTTAACCAGGCTGGCTTTACGATTGGCATAACGATGGTAAAAAAGATTCTAAATTCACTTGCTCCGTCAATCCTTGCTGACTCGAGTAATGCCATAGGGATTTGCTCCATAAATTGCTTCATTAAAAAGACACCAATAGGAGCTGCAATAGCAGGCACAATAAGTGAGAAATAAGTATTTACCCACCCAATTTCTGACATTATTAGATAATTGGGAATTGCAGTCACATGTGGCGAAAACATTAAAGCCATAATAACAATACTGAAAAACAAATTTTTCCCTGGAAAATCATGTAGTGCAAGGACAAAGGCTGCCATAGAAGCTACAATAATATGTAAAAATGTCCCTACAATCGTAATAAATAAAGTGTTAAAAATATATCGTGTAAAAGGAACCCACGATTCGTTCATTAATGAATACAAATCTCGTATATTATCTAAAGTTGGATTTTGCACAATAAAACGTGGTGGAAACTGAAAAAGTTCTTCAAGTGGTTTAAAGGCATTATTTACTGCAAAAACTAGAGGTAGTGCCATAAAGGCAGCAAAAATTAATAGGAAAAATATATTTAAGAAATCACCAAATCTGGAACGATTAGGAGTTCTACGTTTTGTAATTGATGCCATCTATGTCCCTACCTTTCCGATTAATTTCTGAATAATCTTATTTCCACCTACCATGATGATAAAGAGTATAGTTGCAATTGCTGATGCATACCCCATTTCGAAACGAATAGTTCCATAGTCTACTAAATGTGAAACAACTGTATGAGCTGAATAATCTACCGTTGGGAATCCTGCCAACGGTACAATCACATCGTGTATGGCAAATGACTGTGTAATTGTCATAACCGCTCCAAATAATAATTGTGGTTTCATCTGTGGTAAAGTTATAAACCATAATTCTTGCCAGCGATTCGAGATACCTTCTATATAACCCGCTTCAAACAATGTCTTATCTAATGACTGCATACCAGCTACGAAAGCTAAAAACCCTGATCCAATACTTGTCCATAAGATAACGATGATGAGTGCTGGGACTACAAATTCCGTATCATAAAACCATTGGATAGGTTCTGATAAAAGCCCTATTTCCATTAAAAATCCATTGATGTATCCATATTGATCACCACTAAAAATGATCCCCCAAATAACAAATACTTGACCTGATAATGTAGGTGCATAAAAAACTACTACTAATATTGATCGGATACGCCTAGGTAACTCATTGATAAACCATGCAAAGAAAAATGATGCTAAATAGCCTATCGGACCGGTAATTAAGGCAAATAATAATGTAGTAGATATTGATTGAATGAACAAATCGTCTGTCAAAAATAGGTTGATATAGTTTTGCAAGCCAATAAATTGAGGTGACTCTAAAATATTGTAATAAGTAAAACTATAGAAAAACGATATAAGAACTGGCAACAAATAAAACACAAAAAATATAACCCCAAAAGGCAGTAAAAATAGATAAGAGACTTTATTTTTTCGAATATCTTTTATAAGTTGCTTACTCTTATTTTTGATTAGTTCGCTCATCCGATTTCTTCTTGTCACGTAAGTACTTTGAACGTGTTCTAACTCCATCGTTATTAGTTCCTTTCTCTAATTATCCAAACCAAATTCTTGTCTCTTATGCTCAATCTCTAAATTAATCAGATCCGTATAATCCAGAATTGTTTCTCTCGGATCATCTAATTCGTTATAAACACGTCGGAATGCATTTTCTACATGTCGTGGTGTGAAATAACCACCTGGAACTTCTGGATTACCAACCACCCAGTTCCACTGCTCAAGTAGATTACGGTAAACACTTGTTGTCCAACCCATCCGTTCAGCAGCTTCCTGATTTGCGGTTGCATATCGAGCTGCTACACCGATTACACTTTCTAATTCTTTACCAAATCTTGTTTGAACATCGGCTGAGGTCCACCATTTTAAAAATTCCCATGCATCTTCTTGTTTATCTGAAGTTGCTAAAATTATACTAGCTACTCCTGAGCTACTTGCTGATCTATTGACTAATCCATTACTTAATTCAGTTCCTGGTATAGGTATCATTTCCCATAATCCCCTTAATTCAGGCGCAAAAACTGACAAATAATTATAAGTTGAATAGTCTGCAATACCTATTGGCATTTCTCCCGTTCTAAATCTATTAGCAAAATCATATTGGACTGGAATTGAATAATTAACATATAGAGATGTCCATTCTCGAAAAGCTTGAACAGCCTCTTCTTCTGCTAAGAGAGATTGTTCGCCAAATTCTGTATATAGAGATCCATCATTTTGATATAAAAACATGGTATACGAGGATAAAGTAGAATCTACTCCTTGAACATTTCCAGTACCACTTACACCATTGATTGGTATACCAATATTCATATTACTTTTTTGGATATATGGCATTATCTGATAAACATCATCCCATGTATTCGGTGCTTCTATCCCTAATTCTTCAAAAATATCTGTTCGATAAAAAAGCATTGGGAAAGTTTGTGTCTCAGGTAAAGCATAAATTCCATTCTCAAATTGGTATGGTGTTAAAGCACTTGGAGTAAATCTTTCACTAATTTGTGTAAAATCATCAAATTGACTTAAATCAACAACCGCATTTCTGATTGCATAATTGACTGGGTCACGAATCCCTACTTGTAAAGCTATATCTGGTCCCTCACCAGCCAATGTAGCTGGTAATAATGTGGCACCATTCACTATTTCGATATTAACTTTCACATCAGAATTAAGGTTAAAATCATTTTCAACCAAAGAATTAATAATGTTTCCATAATCTCTATTATTTACCCAAACTCGAATCGCATCTTCTTCTTGAGCTCCAACACTGGAATAATCCTCAGTGAATGAAGCAAAAAATGAATTAACATGATAATTGATATTATCTACAAAACCTGCAGTAGATTCAGGTTCCTGTAAGTTTTCTGAAAATACATATAAATAATCGAGTTGGAGAGGTTGTTCTTGCATTTCTAAAACCCAGGCCCCTAACGCTGAAATATTATTTCTAAATGCATCCCAGCTACCAGGGATACTATCAGGGTCATTATACATACGATTCAGTTGAACAATTAATGTATCTAACATCGAGGTAGTTGCACCACGTTGCCCGCTTGTTTGAGAAAGGTAAGTAGACACCTCTTCTAATATATCCCTTTGCTCCCCTAATAACTCAATCACACTTGGCATTCTTACGTCTAAACGATAATCTCTAAACATATCCGGACTACCGCCGATTACCATTAACATTTGTCTATAAGCAAAATTTAAAGTAAATACACTTTCTTCAACTGTTTGAATTGTTTCTGCTAAATCCCCAAGTGAAACTTCCATTGTAATGGTGTTCGTTCCCTCATTAAGATAGAATAAATATGGTTCCTCTGTATGACCAAAAGTCAGATTTCCCCAAGAAGTATCATGATTAAATTGAATATTTCGCATCTCTTCAAAAGGTATTTCATCGTTGATTTTCAAAGTGCGTGTCACATAGCGACCACTTTTAAAGTTTTGCCAAAATTTAGTTCCAAGTTGATACAAACCACTTTCTGGAACCTCAACTTCCCATGTTAACCATTGACCAACTTTACTCCAAGATGAACCACCAATAGTATTTAATCTTATTTTTGAAGGATGACTTGGTTCAGTTGCCGGGGATGACCGATCATAAGTTGGATACAACATTGCATCAGATTTTAACCGAGCATTTTCAGCCTGTATTTTTATTGGATCCTTTAACTGAACTTTAACATAACCTAGTTCTTTGTATTCTTGAACTTTTTCTTCATAAGTAGGTAATGCTGGAAGAGGCTTTAATGTTAAACGTCTAATCAACATATAATCCTGTTCTGATTCAAAACGAAGCGTGTTTGTTCCTTTTTTAAAATAAAATAAAAATGGATCGTCATAATACTTCATATCGTCTTCAATATAATAGGTTAACCATTTAGGTGCTTCTATCTGAGACGGCCGCCTCTCATTATCGTTAACATCTCTTTGCACATCCGTTGCATTTTCCCAAACTCGAGTAAAGGCAATGTAACTTGCTTCATCAAATGGAATCTCACCGTTAATGTATAACTCTCTTGCAATACTCATACCTTTTCCTTTAAAGGGATAATACTCTAACTCGATTGAATATAGGCCTTCTTCTGCAACTTCAAACTCCCATTCAATATATCCTTCTTCTTTACTAAGAACACTAGGACCTTGCATCCCCTCATAATCAGTAAAAACTTCCAGTTTCTCACTAGAATCAGAATAATCCGCTGCTTCGATTACTATCTCTAGATTAGGTTTAGCTGCATTCTCGTGTATACTTAGGTAATTTAAATAATTATTCTGTCCTAATACTTCTTCAATTTCTTCAGCATCAATTATATCTTCTTCTGTAAGTATTTCCTCAACTTCAATTGGCTGCTGTATTTCTTCAACCTCTTCTATAAGCTCTTGAGATTCAAATAAATCCATTTCATCCCCATAAACAATTTCCAAAGAATTTGATAAAAGAAAAAATATCAATAACATTAGTATTAAAGAAAATCCAACTTTTTTCATTACAGTTTTATTCCACCTTTCTTTATAGCAAATTTTGTGTTTTTAAGCATTTACTGTTAGATGAGCATCCTAGAAAGTACTAATAGTGCCTTTCTAAAAGTGATTACCACGTTTTCGCGGTAACCACTTACTATTCTGGGTAAAAAAATATTCCCTCTGTCCACACCTTAGTAACCGCTTACTATATAGAATAAAAAAATAAGTACTTCTTTTAATTATAAATAAGTAACCGCTTACTATATGTCAAAAGAATATATTACCTTATTATAATTGTCAATAGTTTTCAAAGAAATAAATAATTTTTATTTAAAATATTTTAGATAGCTTTAAAATGAAATAAACATTTCGCATTTCAGTAATTACAACCCTCTAGTAATTTTCACCAAAACTCTTCCCTATTCAATGGGTTTTTTAGTATAATAAAGTAAATTTTTTTATCAATTTGAGCTTAAAGCTTTTAGAATGAGGAACTATTTATGTTTGAGAAAATCGTCCATATGCTTTATTATCTGATCAATATTTTGTTTATAACCGCTATTAGTATTACTTTATATGGTGTGAGCAAGCATCCCCTCACCAATCCATTAAGTTTAACAAATGTTGTTTGGGTATGGTTTGTACTTTTTATCGTTGCCATATTATTTGTAATAAGCATCGATTCATTACGAAAATTCACTTTAAAAGCTATCCAATTTTTATGGTCTAAAAGAAAAATAATAGGCCCTATCGTCTTTATCATATTAATGATTTATCAATTCATCGTTCTTCGCCTGATTACAACGTCCATCGGATGGGATGTCGGTAGAATTTTTACAGCAAGCAGCGATTTACTAACAAAAAACGATCCAACTGCGGCTAATTTGTACCTTTCTATGAACCCCAACAATTCTTTTTTCTTCTTTATGATGCATGGCTTAGCGAGTTTAGCTGAAAGTTTCTCACCAGGATTAGGGACAAGTTGGCTCTACTGGCAAACCATAAATACATTACTTCTTGATTTTAGTATTATTAGTCTTTTTTGGGCCATACGCCGGATATTTAATGAAGAATCCGCCTTTTTTGCAACAACTTTAGCTAGTCTATCTTTAATGATATCGCCTTGGATTTTAGTTCCCTACACAGATATTCTTTCGTTTTTTATTCAATCGATTCTTTTATTACTGGGTGCCTTTGCTTTTACTACAAAAAATTCAATTTTAAAGTCTTTATATAGTGTGGGGTTAGGGTTATTTTTTGGTATAAGCTTCTTGATTAAGCCGACCAATCTCATTGTTTTGATAGCGATATTTATTATTATCGTACTAAAAAGCTTTGAGAAACATCGCTATACATACTTTTTAAAGCCAATAAATATCATTGCTGCTAGTGTGGCAATTTTAACTTTTTTGACGGTAACTGTTTCTTTTAATTACTACCTAGACCATCAAACGATCGTTACATACGATGAATCAAAAGAAAAGGTTTACCCACTTTTTATCATGATGGGTCTAAAAGATGATGGTGGATATGATAGTAATGATAGCAATTATATTGTGTCTATTCCGGATCGAGAGCAGAAATTTTCAGAAGCCTTTCGTATAATTGACGAAAGATTAACTTCATTTAAAGATGGGGAGTATAGTCAATTCCTACTTCAAAAACACTTTAATAATACAGACCGTGGTGATTTTGGTTGGGGGAAAGATGGCATCCAACAAGAAGCCGAAACTCCTTCCGTATCTGCTTTACAACATTACTTACGAGATACTTATTATCAAAAAGGAAGTCGGAGCAATAATTTACGTTTCTATATGCAAATTATGTGGATAATTACACTAGTGGGCATCTTATTTACATTTTTTAAAGGGAAACAACACACTTTCCTTCTGACTTTAAAATTAGTGGTTATTGGTACTTTTCTCTATTTACTTATTTTTGAAGGTGGACGTTCTCGCTATCTTATACAGTTTCTTCCCTTATTCTATACACTTGCAGGTGTAGGTTGGAATCGTTATTTAGTAAAAAAGTTGAGTAGCATTCGATAAATTAATGCTTTTATTACCAAAACGTACAATAATCCTTATAAGAAGATCCTAAAATCTCCAATTCGATGGCCAATCGTAAACTTCATTCAAAATATTTGAAACAAGCTCAAAATTGATAGATAAGCTTTTCTATCAATTTTGAGCTTATATATTTTAGTATGCCTCTATTTTGACACCCGTTTCTGTTAACTCTATTAAAATCTCTGACTTTGTTGCCAAGGACTGTTCTTACCTTCTCTAATTTCTATAGATATTAGTCAACATATTCAGCAAAACATAACAAAGAGATGGTTTTTAAACAGACGATAACCAAATTCCTTCACTGCCAAAACATCTTATTTGACGGTGAAAACAAATGATGGCGGAGATACAAATAAAAAAAACACCCTCTGCCATAACAGAAAGTGCTTGAAACGTTGATGTAATAACAAATTAACGTTTTGAGAATTGTGATGCTTTACGAGCTTTTTTAAGACCTGGTTTTTTACGCTCAACCATACGAGGGTCACGCGTTAATAGTCCTGCAGTTTTTAATGCTGGACGGAAATCTGGATCTACAGTTAATAATGCACGAGCGATTCCGTGACGAATAGCCCCTGCTTGACCTGAGAATCCACCACCATGAACGTTAACTAATACATCGTATGAACCTAATGTTTCAGTTGCTGCAAATGGTTGTTTCATAACTTCGTGTAAGTGAGGGAAAGGAATGTATTCTTCGATTGATTTGTTATTAATAGTGAATACACCAGTTCCTGGCACTAAGCGTACACGAGCTGTTGAGTTTTTACGACGACCTGTACCTAAGTATTGTGCTTTAGCCAATGATTGTTCCCTCCTTAAATAATTTCTGTAATATCAAGTGCAACTGGTTGTTGAGCAGCATGTTTGTGCTCTGCACCTGAATAAACATTTAATTTAGTAAATTGTTTACGACCTAAACGAGTATCTGGTAGCATACCTTTGATTGATAACTCAACCAATTTACGTGGATTTTTATCACGTAATTCACCCGCTGAAATTGATTTTAATCCACCTGGATGTCCAGTGTGACGGTGATACATTTTATCTGCTGCTTTATTTCCTGTTAAAGCAACTTTGTCTGCATTGATAACCACTACAAAATCCCCTGTATCCACATGAGGAGTGTAAGTTGGTTTATTTTTACCACGTAAAATTGATGCTACTACTGTTGAAAGACGACCTAAAGGCACATCTGTTGCATCGATAAGCACCCAGTTACGTTCAACTTCGTTTTTCTTAGCCATATATGTTTGACGCACGTTGTTTTCCTCCATTTGTAAATCTTTTGTTTGACAATACTATTGAGTTTCCGGGGCTCTATAGTGGGGCAAACAATACCGTCCTTTATCTTACCTGTATTTCCTTCAAATGTCAATCCATCCAACGAACTTTTTTCAAATAAATATCACTGCCCTAACCCAAGAAGATTGTTATTCCCTCCAAAAATCTTTACAATAGAATTACTTGAAAACGATCGCGAGGAATGTGAATGAATAGCAAACTTTTAAATGAATTAGGACTACTTAATTATATAGCAGGATCCGACTACAATTTCCGCCACGCTATTATCGGCGATGGTATTGTAGAAGAAATCCAACGTGCAGCGGCACAACTTCCATCAGCCGTTGATGAAATTTATACGGCTACTCAAACCCATAGCGCAAATATAGCATATGCCGACGGTAGTAACGGAGATATTTATTTGATTGGAAGGAATTTTCCGGATACGGATGGGTTAATTACGGATAAGGCGGGTGTGGCGTTATTGATTAAATATGCGGATTGCACGCCAGTAGTGATTTATGATCCGGTGAAGAAGGTGCAAGCGGTGGTGCATGCAGGTTGGCGAGGGACGGTGCAACGGATTAGTCAGTCAGCAATTAAGCGTATGTTACATGATTTTGCTTGTCAATTGGAGGATTTATATGCCTATGTTGGGCCAACGATTGACCAGGCGAATTATGAGGTAGGAGCAGATGTCTATGAGGCTTTTGCGGACTTTGTTTATCGTGATGAAATTTTCGATCCTCATGGCGAAAAGTTTTTGATGAGTATGCAAAAGGCAAACTATCAATCATTGATTGAAGCTGGGATTCTGCCTGAACAAATTGAGGTTGAAGCAGCTTCGACTTATACTGATGATCGTCTGCATTCTGCCCGCCAAATGGGTGCGAATTACCATTTAAATGGTTTGATAACGATGATTCCTAAATCGGAGGTGGCACATGACTGAATCACAATATGATGTTATTGTTGTTGGCGCTGGAAGTAGTGGCTTGATGTCTGCGATTCAAGCTGCACAACAAGGTGTGCGGGTTTTAATTATCGAAAAAAATAAACGACCCGGCCGAAAACTCATCCTAACAGGTGGCGGACGGTGTAATGTCACCAATCGAACAACGCGTGATGAGTTGATTAAACATATTCCAGGTAATGGGAAGTTTTTGTACAGCGCCTTAAGTCAGTTTAACCAAGAAGATATTATTGCCTTTTTTGAAGATCAAGGTGTGATGTTGAAAGAAGAAGACCATGGACGGATGTTTCCAGTGACCGATTCTGCACGTACCATTCGTGATACCCTTTTAGATAATTGTAATCGCCTCGGTGTGGATTTTCTATTGGAGAGCCCAGTTGAGCAAGTGGTTTTTACTGAAGATAAGAGTCGAGTGGCTGGAGTACAACTAGCGACTAAAGAAATTATTGAGGCAAAATCCGTTGTGCTAGCTGTTGGCGGTCGAGCTTATCCGCGGACCGGTGCGACTGGTGATGGTTACGCCTGGGCAAAAAAAGCTGGTCATACGATTTCACGTCTGTACGCGACTGAAGCTCCTTTACTTTCAGATGACGAGATTATTACGAACAAAATCCTTAAAGGCGTTTCTTTGCGTGATGTGAATGTAACTGTTTGGGATGGGAATGCTAAGCCGATTGTTTCGCATTTGATGGACATGATTTTCACCCATTTTGGCTATTCTGGTCCTGCGATTTTACGCTGTTCCGGCCATGTAAACCAGTATTTGTACGAGTCCAAAGCAGATAGGTGTCGGCTGACGATAGACTTGCAACCTAATTTGGATGCAGCTGATTTGGATTCGGCAGCTGAATCACAACGCGACAAACAAGTCCTAACCATCCTCAAACAATGGATGCCCGAGCGCATGGCGGAAGTCCTCCTCTCCCAACTAAATATCTCTGCCACAACGCCATTTAAGCAATTGGATACGGAAGAAGTCGCTGGTTTGTGGGCATTGCTCAAGGCTTTTCCAATTAGCGCAACGGGGTCGCAACCAATTGAAAAAGGCTTTGTTACAGGCGGTGGCGTCAATACAAAAGAAATTGAACCGAGTAGTATGGAATCCAAGTTGATGCCTGGTTTGTTCTTTTGTGGCGAGTTATTGGACATTAATGGCTATACAGGTGGCTATAACATTACAGCTGCTTTTGTTACAGGAACCATCTCCGGCTGGCATGCAGCATGGTCTTCGATGTAAAGCTTAAGTACATCTCATTATGAATGATATGAAAAATACTGGTGAATCTGACGATTTGAACGGAGAAAACGTCTGTTTCTTATTATATCTGCTAAGCAGGAAGTGACAGGATGTTCTTACACTTCTCTTATTTGAGATGAAATTCTAACTGATGTCAAAAGAACTTAGGGTCATTGAGATGCAAGTGGGAAGCGACGAGATTATCCGCCATTGTTAGACGTCCCGTCACTTCCCACTTACGATTAGATGCTAGATATAAACAAGAAACAAAGGCCTGAAAACCAAAACCCTATAGGCAAATACCTCTATCACTTCTCCCATGTACAAAAAAAGGTTCTTCAATTTTTGATGTTGGTAACAAAACTAGGTCAGTATGTTTCAAGCATACTGGCTTATTTTTGTACTATAATTTAGTTCGTTCTATTAGGCCATCTTCTTTAACA